>JBHRQN010000053.1:0-11166 GCA_042645485.1 Pauljensenia sp. | reverse complement strand
CTGACAAGCGCAACGTCGACCGGAAATGAACTTCCAGCGGGCATTACTGTCAGCGGTGATCTCGGTAGTCAGCCCACCATCACCTGGGGACAGAGCGCACCCACAGAGACCTCCAAGGTCGTCATCGCTGAGGGCCATGGCGACAAGGTTGCTGTTGGTTCGACAATTATTTATCAGGGCGTCGGAACCGTTTTCGGTAACGATGCTCAAACACAGTCGACATGGGGACAACAAGGTGCCCAGGTTGTCAGCGTGAAGGATGGTAATCAGCTTATCGGCTTCACCGCGGGCTCGCGGGTGCTCCTTGTAGCTGCTGGCAACGAGGCACAAGGCCAGTCGCCGCAAGCGATTGTCGTTGACATTCTTGCTGTCATCCCTGATAAGTAGTTCGATCATCTGAACTACCGGCGATAGAGCAAACAACACGTGTGGGGAGCTGAAACTTCAGCTCCCCACACGTGTATCCAAAAGCGGTTAGAATACCCAGAGTAACGATTTCTTAACGTTGAGGAGCGCATCGTGAGCGAAACACCCGTGAAAGTTCTGGTCTTCAGTGATAACTCGTCCACTCGCCAGGCAGTGATCACAGGTGTCGGTTTTAAAGCATCGAAGGATACGGCTCCCATTGAATGGCTTCAGGCTGCCACGAAGTTCGGTGTTCTTGAGCTAGTGGACAATAACTCAGATATTGCAGCCCTTGTTCTTGATGGAGAGACTCAAAAGGAAGGCGGCATGTCCGTCGCGAAGGAGCTTGCCGGTACCCGCCAGGATGTCCCTCCAATCCTGATGCTCACGGCTCGCCCTCAAGATGACTGGCTGGCAACATGGGCAGGTGCAAGCCGTATCGTCAGTGCGCCATTTGATTCACAGGAGCTTCAAGAAGCCCTCGCAGAACTTCTGCGTCAGCGTCGCTGAAACTCGTGCTTTTCAACGCAAAGTACGCGCGGCCTCGGGAATTATGAGGATAGAGGATACGCAGGGGAGCAGTAGGCAAGGGGATCTTTTCCTAGGCTTTCTGCGCATTCACACAATTTGTAGAACAATATGCCCGTGGCCAGGGCATCATCCAGAGCACGATGCTGACTGCCGCCTAATTTGAAGTGTTCGCGCAGTGTTGCGAGCTTGTGGTTGGGTACCTCAGTTGGAAGCAAGGCGCGAGCCATTGACAGTGTGTCGATAGGCTCAAAGTGGGGCAGTGAGATATCGCAGGTCCGTTGAGCTCGCTCAAGAAACCCCCAATCGAAGGCGACATTGTGTGCGATAAGGCCTGAAACCTGTCCCCGATCGCATAAATGCTCTGCCCACTGGCAAAAATGCGCAAAAACAGTGTGAAGATCCGGGGCGTGGACCAGCGTTTCATCGTCGAGTCCCGTCAAAGCAGTGATGAACGAAGGCAATGGGCTTCCGGGGTTGATGAGTGCTGAAAAGCTATCGACAAGCTCGCAGTTTTCGTAGACTGCTGCTCCGATCTCAATGATGGTATCGCGGGAACTAAGTCCAGTTGTTTCTAGGTCTACTACCAGCCATTTAGCTTGATTCCAAGCTGGGATCATTGCGGTTTTTGGCCGTTCGGGCTGTACAGTAGAACCATTGGTCATAACCACGATGCTAGCGGTTGATCCGGGTGGAGGAAACATGGGTCTGTATCAAGCACTGAAGCTGACGGGCACTCCGATTCTCAAGGCTGCGTATCGTCCATGGATCCGCGGGAAAGAAAATATCCCACAGAGCGGTCCGGCGATCCTCGCTTCTAACCACAACGCTGTCTGGGACTCTGTTTTTCTACCCATGATGATTGACCGTGAGGTTGTGTTCATGGGTAAAGCCGATTACTTCACGGGTACCGGTCTTAAGGGCTGGGCAACGAAGGAATTCATGCGCGCTGTTGGCACAATTCCCGTCGATCGCAGTGGTGGTCGCGCATCTGAAGCCGCATTGAAAGCTGGACTTAAGCGCCTGGGTGAAGGTGAACTTTTTGGAATCTACCCCGAGGGCACTCGTAGCCCCGATGGGCGCCTGTATCGTGGGAAGACGGGTGTTGCGCGTCTAGCGCTATTATCCGGCGCTCCTGTGATTCCTGTGGCGATGATTGGCACGCATGCGGCTCAGCCAATCGGACAGAAAATTCCTTCGAGAACCAATATCGGTATGGTCATCGGAGAGCCCTTGGATTTCAGTCGCTATAAGGGACTGGATAAAGACCGCTACGTTCTTCGCGCGATCACCGATGAGATTATGTACAACCTGATGCTCCTTTCTGGTCAGGAGTACGTCGATCTCTATGCTGCTGATGTGAAAGCGCAGCTTGCCGAGGAGGGCGCTTTTGACGGCCCTGTACCATCAAACGGCAAGAGCGCGCCCGGTGGGCGTGAGGCTCCTGAGGTTGAGGTTCCGACCGCACCCGAAGAAGACGTTGAACAGTTCCCCGAAGAAACAGATGAATCTGGGAATGAAGACTGATAGCGACATCGCCGTGTCCCAGAAAAAGGTCCGGGGCGGCGAAGAAACTACACTCTCGATAAGATAAGTACCTGGCGCGCTTCTCTTGCTGCGCGTGAAGAAAACTGAAAGGTTGACTCATGACGGTTCGTCGTGTTGCTCTCTTGACCGCTGGTGGCTTTGCCCCCTGTCTTTCGGCTGCTGTTGGTGATCTCATCGAGCGCTACACCCAGGTTGCTCCCGAGGTAGAAATCATCCTTTACCAGTATGGCTACCACGGCCTTCTGACCGGTAACTATGTTGTCGTCGACGAAGAAGGACGCCGTAACGCAGGTATTCTTCGTGAGTTTGGTGGTTCGCCCATCGGTAATTCTCGCGTCAAGCTGACCAATGCGAAGAACCTTGTCGACCGAGGCTTGGTTGAAGAAGGCGTCGACCCGCTTGCATTTGCTGCCGAGCAGCTGCGCAAGGATGGCGTTGACGTTCTGCACACCATTGGTGGTGACGACACAAACACGACCGCAGCAGATCTTGCCGCCTACCTGCACGAGCACAACTACGAACTTACCGTGGTTGGCCTTCCTAAGACCATCGATAATGACGTTGTTCCGATCCGTCAGTCTCTGGGCGCATGGACCGCGGCGGACGAAGGTGCACGTTTCGCATTTAATGTGATCGGCGAACATCGCTCGAATCCCCGTATGCTCATTGTTCATGAGTGCATGGGACGTAACTGCGGCTACCTGACCGCAGAGACCGCTCGCCGCTACCACGAGCTGCTCGATACCAAGAACTGGGCGCCTTCCTTGGGCTTGACCCGTGAGCGTTGGGATGTCCATGGCGTTTACGTTCCCGAGGCTGCTCTTGACATTGCCGGTGAGGCTGAGCGCCTGAAGGCGATCATGGACGAGCAGGGCAACGTCAACATCTTCCTGTCGGAAGGTGCAGGCCTTCCCGAAATCATTGCCGAGATGGAAGCCAATGGCGAAGAGGTTCAGCGTGATCCCTTCGGCCACGTCAAGCTCGACACCATCAACCCCGGCCAGTGGTTCGCGCGCAAGTTTGCAGCGCTTATTGGTGCCGAAAAGGTCATGGTTCAGAAGTCCGGTTACTACTCACGCGCGGCAGCAGCACACGAGGAAGATCTCGCACTGATCAAGCAGATGTGTGATCTTGCCGTCGAGTGCGCACTCCGCGGTGAAAGCGGTGTCATCGGCCAGGATGAAGAGAATGGCGACCAGCTTTCCGCGATTGCCTTCCCGCGTATCGCCGGCGGTAAGCCTTTCGACACCACGCAGCCGTGGTTCACCGATCTGCTCTCGCAGATCGGCCAGCCTGTGTCTGCAGCGCAGTGACGATGGCTTCATCTTCTTTCCCGGGGCGTGGCGATTTTTCGCTGCGCCCCGGCGCACCTGAACTCTTTGCTCCTGCCGGTTCTGAAGAATCTGCTCCTTGGGAAGCTTGGCGCACCAAGCCCGCGCTTCAACAGCCGAGCTACCCAGATCCCGAGGCCCTCGACTCCGTATTGGCTGAGTTGCGTCGTCAACCCCCCTTGGTTTTCGCCGGCGAGGTAGACGACCTGCGAACGAATCTTGCTGCCGCCTCTCGCGGTGAAGCCTTCGTCCTAACGGGTGGCGATTGCGCTGAGACTTTTGCCGAGGCGACAGCTGACCATCTGCGTCTGAAGATCCAAACTCTTCTTCAGATGGCCGTCGTCTTGACCTATGGCGCGTCTTTGCCTGTAATCAAGATTGGGCGCATCGCGGGACAGTATGCAAAGCCGCGCTCTTCAGATATGGAAACCCGCGGAGACGTCACGCTTCCCTCATACCGCGGTGATGCTGTCAATTCCTTCGAATTCACTCCCGAGTCGCGTATTCCAGATCCCACGCGCTTGTTGGATTTGTATCATCATGCCGCATCGACGCTGAATTTGATTCGTGCCTTCACTCGCGGTGGCTATGCTGACTTGCGGCTGGTACATCACTGGAATCGTGGTTTTACTGCTAATCCGGCTTATGCGCGTTATGAGTCTCTTGCTGAGGAGATTCACCGTGCAGTGAAGTTCCTTGAGGCAGCAGGTGTGTCCAGTGCTGCCCAGATGCGTAGCGTGGATCTCTTCTCCTCGCACGAAGCTTTGCTTCTGGATTATGAGTCCGCGATGACCCGAATCGATTCGCGCACCGGGGATCCTTACAACACTTCCGGTCACTTCTTGTGGATTGGTGAACGTACTCGTGGCGTTGACGATGCGCATGTTGAATTGCTTGCGCATGTGCGTAATCCGATCGGCGTCAAACTTGGGCCGACGACATCGATTGATGATATGCGCCGTCTGGTTGACTGTTTGAATCCGGAGGGTGAAGAAGGACGCTTGACCTTCATTACGCGTATGGGGGCGGATAAAATTCGCGATGCATTACCTCCGCTTTTGGAAGCACAAGCACGCGACGGACGCCCTGTTACCTGGGTAACCGACCCGATGCATGGAAATACGATCACCTCCTCGACGGGTTACAAGACTCGACGCTTCGAGACGATCATGGATGAGGTCACTGGTTTCTTTGAGGCCCATCGCGAAGCTGGAACGGTTCCCGGTGGGATTCATGTCGAGCTCACGGGGGATGACGTTACAGAGGTTCTTGGTGGCTCCGAGCAGCTTGATGAAGAAGCTTTGCGTGATCGCTATGAGACGCTCGTGGATCCGCGTTTGAACCACCAGCAGTCTTTGGAGATGGCATTCCAAGTCGCGGAGTACTTAAAGAAAGAGTAGCTGAACCCGATCGCTATTCCGCTTGAATTTCTGAAAAGAGATTATGGGTGAGGGGTGAAGAACATTCGTTCTTCACCCCTCACCCATAGGTAAAACTAGCCTTTAATACTTCCCGGCCGTGAACAGACTAGACAATCGTCAGTGTCACAGTGGTTCCTCGAGGAACCACAGTTCCAGCGGCTGGATCGGAAGAACGCACAGTTCCAAATAGTCCACCCATAAAGCGTTCAACTCGGACCTGAAGGCCAACACGCTCGAGGGCCGCACGAGCCTGACTTTCTTGAAGTCCTTGAACAGTGGGGATCTCTACCGTTTCAGGGCCCTTGGAGACCGTGTATTGGACTTTATCTCCGCGATGAAGCGTTGTGCCCGCAGCAGTTTCTTGGGAGATGACGGTTCCCTGAGCAACTGTCGATGAGAATGCCTCAGTTTCCTCTGCGCTCAGTCCCATCGATTCAAGTGTTTGGCGGACTTCACCGGCACTCTTGCCTTTAATATCGGGAACCGTCAAGGGCTCACGGCCCTTGGAGACGACAATATCGACCTTTGTATCGTGGCGAACCGATGCTCCCGCTGGGACAGATTGCGAGATGACCTTGCCCTTTTCGACATCTTCGGACCAGTCTTCGCGAACATCGCCGACTGCAAGTCCCGCGGTCGTCAGCGCATTCTTCGCTGCGTCTGTTTCCATGCCACTGAGATTTGGCGCGTTACGCATGTCAACGCCCTTTGAGACGACCAAAAGAACCTCAGCGCGTTTGTGGACAGCTTCGCCGCTTCCCGGTGTCGATGAGATGACATTTCCTTGAGAAACGGTATCTGAGAAATCTTCACGTTCTTGGAAATTGAGATGCAGTGAACGTAGATCGTTCTCGACATCAGAAACAGCGCGTCCATCGGTGACGGGCATGGTCAGGTAGGAACCCGGCCCGTATTCATGCCACCACCAAAAGCCTCCGATGACACCAACAATGAGCAGCGAAACAATCAGAGCAAGAACTTTACCAAAACGCTTCCGGGTGCGTGCCTGTGGCGCCGCGTGTGCAATGCCGCCAGAAACATGAACGATAGCTTGCGAGGTTGCAGGGAGCTTCTGTGCCGGAAGGGGAGAAGTCAGCTCGACAAGCCCCAACGCAGTGGTGCGTTGTTCGTTGTCGTCGGTGCTCTCAATGTCCGCACGCCGATTCATTAGCTCTGCGGGCAGTGAGGTGCGTGCACGCATCACCAAATCAAGGGCCTCTTGAGCATCAACGGGGCGATCCTCGGGGTCCTTAGCGGCAAGCGATGCAACAAGATCATCAATTTCGCGTGGGATCCACGGCTCAACTTCAGAAGGAAGCGGGACAGAGTCGTTCACATGGTGATAGGCCATTTGCATGGGATTTTCGCCCTGCCACGGAACTGAGCCCGTGAGCATTTCATAGAGCATGATCCCAACGGCGTAGATGTCACTACGCGCATCGCAGGTTCCAGTAGTCGCGATCTCTGGCGCCATGTATGCGACCGTTCCAAGCATCGAACCGGTCGTTGACATTGATACTTCTGAGGCTGCACGTGCAAGACCGAAATCGGTAACGCGAACAGGGCCTTCACTGGGCACCAAAACATTTTCGGGCTTGATATCGCGGTGGATCACGCCAACTCGATGCGCAGAACGAAGCGCTTCAAGAACATCTTGCGTGTACTGAAGGGACTGAGCAAGAGTAAAGGCACCCTGTGCCTGCAGCAGCGCACGCAGGTTGGTTCCGTCGATAAGTTCCATCACCAGGAAGCCTTGGCCGTGAATTACTCCCTGATCAAAAACCGAAACGACTCCCGGTGAAACGATTCGCGCGGCTGCGCGGGCCTCGCGCCTAAAACGCGCAACGAAATCAGCAGATTCTGCCAAGTGTGGGTGCATGACCTTGAGCGCAACTGGACGGTCCAAACGCTCATCGTGTGCGACGTAGACGGTAGCCATACCACCGCGCGCAAGGCGGGCCTGGATCCGATATCGCTCATCGACGAGCAGGCCGATCAATGGGTCAGAAGGCGCAGATAACCCCTGGCCGGCAGTGCCATTTTCGGCGTCGCTGCGGTCCTCGGGGTCAAATTCTGTCTCAGAAGTCATCGTTAGGATTTTACTGGAGATTTCAGGTGATGCGCGCAGGAAAGCCCGCGAGCCGTGCTGGGGCGCGAATCCCTTCCCACGCTATATCATTGTCCCATGAGTGAAGCTGTTTCCCTTCTGTCCGTTCAAGAGGTTGCACGCAGGCTTGGTATCGAGCCTCGCCGAGTTAAGCAGTTGGTCCGCGACCATATCCTCTTTACCTATACCGATGAAGCAGGAAACTCTGGGATTCCCGAAGAAATTCTGGTCAAGACTGATAACGGATACGAACCCCTTTTCAATCTTCCCGGAACGCTCACTTTGCTTGCAGACGGTGGTTTTAGCCCCGAAGAGGCTGCTCGCTGGCTCTACACCGAGCATGAAGAACTAGGGGAGACACCAATGTCTGCTCTTCTAGGCGGGCGCCACCACCGCGTGAATCGCATTGCCTCTGTTTTGGGATTCTGATCTTTACGGGTGATCCCAATTTGAGGTGCTGAGTTTCTCTTGGAACTCGCGCTTACTTCGAGCGCTTGATGAGCATTGCCGCGACCTCGCTCAACAGCTGGCGCTGATCGGCATTGAAATTACTGGATTCCAACGCAAGGAAGCCCTCGGCCTCGAAAGTTGAAATGACTTCTTCGTGGCGACGACGACCCCGACGCTTCACAATCGCGCGAAGTTCTTCGAGTTCGTCCTCGCTAAGTTCAGGATTGCCGAGGCCGTGGGCGAGCTTTGCCCGCTCGCTGGCATTTGCTTCTTGCCAGGTGAGGGCAAGGAGATAGGTACGTTTTCCTTCGCGTAAGTCATCTCCTGCGCTCTTACCCGTAACTCGTGGATCTCCGAAGATTCCAAGGTCGTCATCACGCAGCTGGAAGGCATGTCCCCAGGGGCTAAGGACCATTCGCAATGAATCGGTATCTGATCGGGATGCGCCCAATGCGAGCGCCCCAAGGGTTGCCGGGATGACGACCGAGTAGTTAGCGGCTTTGTGAGAGACGATTGTCAGCGCAGTCTGTGCGTTAATTGCCTGCGGGTCATTAACATCCAGTGGTCGTTGTTCAGCAGCGATATCAAGGAACTGCCCAATTGCGACTTCTGCGTGCATCTGCGCATAGAGTTCCATAACGCCATCACGGTAGTGGGGGATTGCCTCGCATTGGCGAATCATGGCAAGTTCAGCTGCGGAGAATAGGAAATCGCCAGCGAGGATTGCGGAACTAACCCCGAAATCTTCGCTATCGCCTCGGGACAAAGCCGAACGGTGATGCGCCGTGAACGCCGCGTGCGCGGAGGGGCGACCACGACGCGTGGGGGCGTGGTCAATGATGTCATCATGGACTAGGGCGCTGGCTTGGTAGAGCTCCAATGCTGCGCCAAGATCGTCTAGATTGAGCGTCTGCAAAGGTGAATGATTCGCGATGCTGCCGCCGACAAATGCGAGGAACGCCCGGAAACGTTTGCCTTCCTCAAGACTTGAATGGGCTACCTGGAGAAGGGATGAGATCTGAGCGGCTGGCGCGATTGTGTCAGCGAGGTCTTGGAGGACGGCGTGGGCACGTTCTTCGATCCGTGGTGCCAAGGCTTGAAGCTGCTCGCTCAATGAATTCATGTGACCAGTCTATAAAACAATTACACGTCTTTAAGTCCCTGCTCTTATGATGAAAATGCAATTAAGGAGGTTTCGTGGCAATTGTTTTGAGCTACTACGGGAATCGCGAGTCTGATGCTGCGCTGGATCAGGCAGTACGTCTAGCATCCTGGATGCGGACATCATTGATGATTGTTGTCGCATCTCACGAGTGTGGGGGCACCTTTGCTGACGAGACTTCGGCTGAGGCGCATCTCTGGGAGCGCTTGGAAGGAAGCGAAGTCTCTTTTGAGGTCATGCGTTGCCGACGTGATATGTCAATGGCGGAAACCGTGCTTGATTGGGCACGTAGGATCGACGCGGATATGATCGTCATCGGCTTGCGACCTGGTGGTTCGAAGAACGCAACAATCGGAAATACAGCGACTCAGATTTTGCTTGATGCGCCCTGTCCGGTGATGACGTCCTCGTGGCGTTTTGAGGATGTGAACGCCTAGTTTCCCCCTTATTTGCGCAGCTTCAAGCTGCGCGAGTGACAAAGGGATAGTTATAATTGTAGGCAGTCTGTCGCCATCCAGTGGATTGGCGGCTCATTTGTCAACCCATGAAAGGGATTCGAGTGTCTCCATCTCGCGCTACCAGCGCCCGCGATACTGAAGATGAAGCCCCTGAGGTCAAGAAGGCGACGCGTACGCGTCGCTCGTCAAAGACTACATCGGTAGAAGCCCAAGCGGAAGAGGCCGAAGCGCCAAAGAAGGCTGCGAAGGCGAAGAAGACTAAGAAGACCGCATCTACCGCCACTGATTCTGCCGCCGTAACGGAAGAAAAGGCTCCCGCTAAAAAGCGCGCGGCCAAGAAGACCACTGCTTCAAAGAGCGCAAAGGATGAGGGCGCTGCAGAGGTAGAACCTGAAAAGAAGCCGCGGACACGTAAGACGGCGAAGAAGGCTAAAGAAAGCACTTCCGCTGAGGAAGCCGCCGCGAAGCCTGCAAAGCGGACTCGGAAGAAGAAGGCTGAAAAGGCTGAAAAGGTCGAAGAGGTTCCTCAAGATTCTCAGTCTGAAGAGGTCGAGGATCTCGAAGACGACATCGTCGAAGAAGCTCAGCTTGAAGATGTTGAAGATATTGATGCCGATGTCGACGACATTGAGGTAGATGCCGATGATGAGGATGAAGATGACTCAGAGGACAAGGACTCCGAAGATGAGGCTTCATCACAGGACCAGGATTCAAAGCCTCAGGCGGTAGCAGCTGTTCGTTCAAAGGGTGGTTTCGTCGTCTCTGATTCTGATGAGACTGATGAACCTGTTCAACAGGTTACTGTCGCTGGTGCTACAGCTGACCCTGTTAAGGATTATCTCAAGCAGATCGGTAAGGTCTCGCTTCTTAACGCAGAGCAAGAAGTTGACCTTGCCCGTCGAATCGAAGCTGGTTTGTATGCCGAAGAATTGCTGAAGACTACTTCAAACGATTTGAGTTCTCGCCAGCGTCGCGAGCTTCATATCCTTGCCCAGGATGGTCAGCAGGCAAAGAACCACCTTCTCGAGGCGAACCTCCGTCTTGTTGTCTCGCTGGCAAAGCGCTACACCGGACGTGGAATGCAATTCCTGGATTTGATTCAGGAAGGCAACCTCGGCCTTATTCGTGCGGTTGAAAAGTTCGACTACACGAAGGGCTATAAGTTCTCGACCTACGCGACCTGGTGGATTCGTCAGGCGATTACGCGTGCGATGGCAGACCAAGCACGTACTATTCGCATCCCCGTTCACATGGTCGAAGTCATTAATAAGCTTGCGCGTGTTCAGCGTCAAATGCTTCAAGATCTCGGTCGTGAACCCACTCCTGAAGAGCTTGCTAAAGAACTGGACATGACTCCTGAAAAGGTTGTCGAGGTTCAAAAGTACGGACGTGAGCCGATTTCTCTGCACACTCCTCTTGGTGAGGATGGCGATAGTGAGTTCGGAGATCTGATCGAGGATTCTGAAGCTATCGTTCCCGCAGACGCTGTGTCTTTCACTCTGCTTCAAGAGCAGTTGCACCGAGTTCTCGACACCCTCTCCGAACGCGAAGCAGGCGTCGTTTCGATGCGTTTCGGTCTTGGAGATGGACAGCCTAAGACTCTTGATGAAATTGGCAAGGTCTACGGAGTGACGCGCGAGCGTATCCGTCAGATTGAATCTAAGACGATGTCGAAGCTTCGCCATCCCTCTCGTTCGCAAGTCCTGCGTGACTATCTCGACTGAGAACTAGATACATGTGAGTGGGGGCGGGAACC
>JBHRQN010000052.1:0-12456 GCA_042645485.1 Pauljensenia sp. | reverse complement strand
GCCAATCAAATTGGCAGCGCCCCCCATTACTACATACACGTACTTCTGTGGTTTTCTCCGTATTCCTGCTAAGCGATCCCCACTCCCCTACTCAGAGCCAACCAGGCCTTGTCCACACGTGACTCACGCAATAAACGGACCTATTCCATCACCACGCGCCTATTCCGTCGCTACGCGCAACTATGTCGCTACGCGCGGCCAAGGAACGCTTCGAGGCATTGCAGAGGTAGAAAAGACTTCGAGACGCCTATCGGCGCACATTCGACTCACAAAAACACTGGTGGGCTCCATCTATATAGATGGAGCCCACCAATACGCGTACTGCGTTTACGCCTGAGACATTTCTCTTGATCGAAGGGATCTAGTCTTCAGGCACTAAACCTCGCTTTTGAAGCCGCAGCTCTAGACTTGCGCTCAGGCCTGCTGACGACGACGCATCAGCGCAGCACCCAATGCCAGTCCCAGCACACCCAAACCAATCGCAGGAGCAGTCATAACACCTGTACGGGCCAAGGGAGTCTTCGGCGAAGGAGTGGTGCTGGTCGAGGGAGAAGGCGTGGCCTCGGTCGTCGACACAGAGGGAGACGGGGTCACCGTGGTTGCCGGAGGAGTCGTGACGGTAGGCGTCGGAGGAGTCGTACGGAGCTGTCCTTCGACATTGCCCCAACCAATGGTCTCAACTTCAATTTCCTTCTTCGCGGTCAGTCCATTGACATCAGCGGTGTTATTGAAGGAGTTACCAATCTTCAGTCCCTCGGGGGACTTGAGCTCGGTGTAGTACTTGAGCTCATAGATCGCATCGTCGTTAGAATTCGGGAAAGTTGCAACGAAGCCAGTCGAGGTTTCCGTCAAGGTGAAGGTACCACCGTTGATTGCCTCGCCGACCTTCACCCGTGAAGAAGGATGCTCGTGGTAGGGGTCCTTCTTGTAGGCTTCGGTGCTATTCCACTTCAGCAGGCGCGTGCGCTGCCACGCATTTTCACTGCTCTCATCATTGAAAAGACGGTAGCCGCCATATGAAGAATCAAAAGTATCGTTGATCATGATGGTGTTTTCACCGATATTGCGCTCGGGAATGTAGACCTCCCAGGTGAAGCGCTCGGGGTGCCCATCGTGAAGCTGCCACCCATACTTATACGCTGTTTCCGGGGCAAAACCTCTTGTGTCCTTAACAATTGAGCCATGATCAAGTGTCATCGGAATATCAACTGAGTGATTAATCGTCGCATGAAGCACTTCGCTTGTTGTTGCTTTCACCGAATCTGCAACAGGGACGATATTTCCCCTGGCATTTACATGCGTAGCCATGAAGTCGGTGAAAACACAGGTTACTTCCGGTCCTTCACCTGCCGGAACAGTGCATCGGAGCGCAACGCCACCCGACTCCGTATCGGTCACATCGAAAGAAGCACTGCGAGTTCGCAGCTCACTGGGAAGCTGAATATTCAGAGTATCGTTCTCAGCAACCGTCTTGCCGGTAGTATCAAAAGTCAGCTCGAGCTTGAAATTGTCATAGACATAGTTCGGACCGGCTGGCGTCGACGTATTAGTAATCTTCGCTCCAGTCACGGCATCAATTTGAGCGGCCTGTGCAGATTGGTCAGCCGCCACGACTCCTGCCAAGGCGCTAACACCCACCAAGGCGCACGCTGCCCCTGTTGCAAGCCATGACGGAACCCGTAAAGCGCGCTTCATACCTGACTCCATAACGCGATACACCTCTTCAGCAAGGTTAAAAATATTCAGACTCTCAAATGCTAGCACTGGCTATATGCAGATGAATTTCAGTAAAAATTGAGAAACGCCTCAAAAGCTGAATAAATACACACAAAAGAAGGCTCATAGATCACATAATTACGACACTCGAGATGTCTCACATCTCAGACAATATTCAGTTTCGACTCGGATCCAAAGCCATATAAGGATCTTTGATCCTAGCCGCGGGAGTGAAAGCCATCGCGACACCAGCAAGCACTGACAGAACAACGAAGATATACATAGCCGCTTCGACACCCACAGCGGACGCAAGAAGTCCTGCAGCGACCGATCCCAGGGGCATCACTCCCCACACCGCGAAACGGAAGGTCGCATTCATACGCCCAAGCATCCACTTAGGGCAAATTTCCTGCCGCAAACTCATCTGCGTCACGTTGTAGATGGTAATGAAGTACGAGTAAACCACTCCCGCAGCGGCAATCACCCAGCCAGCGATCTCGGGCACGTGAAGCGCTACCGGCTGCAAGACAAGGATCGAGACTCCAATGACGTAAGTGATTACAATGCAACGCCCGATCCCTAGGCGCCCAAGCCACAGGGAACGTGTCATTGCTCCAAGAATGCCACCAAGTGCTCCCACACTCAGAAGCACCCCCAATTGCGTCGCATTCATGCCCAGTGTTCGAAGCACCAAAATCGGCAAGAGAACACGCACCCCTGAACCCGTAAACGCAGCAAAGGAGATGCATGAGAACAGGGGGAAAAGCAGGCGCTCGTGTCGAACGAAGCTCAAGCCTTCACGGATTTGCGCAAACAGAGAAGCACTAGAGCGTGCCGGTTGGGGTTCAGGCGTTCGAATCCGCCAAATCGCCACCGTTGAAAACACGTAAGTTGCTGCGGTGAAAACGTAGGCCAGAGGGGGCGCAAGGACACCCAGAAGCCAGCCACCTAAACCAGGGCCACCCGCTGCGCCGACCTGGTACGAGGCCTCGAGCCGCCCATTTGCAGCTGCGATGTAGCGCGTGGATGCGATTGCCGGAACGTAGGACTGATAGGCAACATCAAAGAAGACTGTCGCAAGCCCTAAGAGTGCAGCAACGACCATCAGGTGCGTGAGTGTAAGCGTAAACCACTCATAGGCGATCGGAATCGAAATGAGTGCAAAAACCCGCGCAAGATCAGAAACAATCATGACCCGGCGTTTACGCCAGCGATCAACCCATGCACCCGCGGGAAGGCCGATCAGGAGAAAAGCGAGCGTCTGCAAACCGGTGAGAATACCGATTTCAGACTCCGTGGCGTGCAACAGTGAGATAGCGATTGCCGAGGTTGCAAGAGTGGCTACTTGGAAACCAAACTCTGCGGCAGTCTGGCCAGCCCACAGGTGCATGAAGGCGGAATTACGCGTGAGAGGATGGCTCAGCAAGCGCCCAAGCACCCTGTTCACTTCTCCCCCCCATCCTGCTTAAGCCTGCGTCTTTCGCTCCCCGATGCCACAACCGTGTGCCCGGGTAACTTTCTGAATAGAGAAAACACAAAAACGGCCTGAGACCAAGCCGTTTTGCATTTCAGTGCCCCCGAGACGATTCGAACGTCCGACACCCGCTTTAGGAGAGCGGTGCTCTATCCCCTGAGCTACGAGGGCGCACCCCCATAGGGTATCACCCAGCTCTTCGTTTCTCAGACTCTCGAAAATAACAATGCATATATGCAAGCGGCGACACCCGAAGATGTCGCCGCTATTTAAAAACGCATTGTCAGCGCCTGCTCCACTCCTGCGAAGGATCAGGTGACACATCATGGTGAGCAGATGGAACCACCATTACCGGACAGGTCGAGTGCGCAATGACCGTCTGCGAAGTCGACCCCAGCAAGATGCCGGCAAAGCCACCACGGCCTCGGGTGCCGACGACAACCAAATCAACGGCAGTCGAGAACTCAATGAGCAAAGATGAGGGAGAGCCGTCCAAGGCATGACGAGCAACCTTGCGCTGGCGTCCATCCAAGGCTGCGTCAACAGCGTTATCAAGCCCCTCCTTGACATCCTTGAGGAGCTTGTCGCGATCAATATTGGCAGGAAGCCAAGCCATCATCGTCGTACCCGTAGCCATCGGAACTGCGGCAACTGCGGTCAGGCGGGCGTCCCACAGCTCGGCCTCGTCAACCGCACGCTTGAGCGCTGAGGTCGCACCTTCAGATCCATCGGAACCCACGACAATACGCTCAACGGGAGTAAATGCCTTACCGGAGGTGTGACGGGGCACGATAACAACCGGGCAATGAGCATGGGCAGGAAGCGCGGAAGACACGGTGCCGAGCAGGCGGTCGGCAAATCCGCCGCCACCGCGCGAGCCAACGACAATCAAGTCGACTTCGCGCGACATGTCGATAAGAATCCCCGCGGGATCACCAGCTTCGACGAGGCCGTGAACGTCAGGAGCGCCGATTTCCTTTGCCAGGTCAACGCCTTGCTTAACGATCTGCGAGGCGCCTTCTTTAAGAGCCGCATCGTCGAGGACCGCATATCCGCCATCTAGGGTTGCCGCGGCATACGATGCAACGGCATAAGTACAAATAATGTGGAGTCTGCATGAGCGAAGCTTTGAACGCTCTGCGGCCCACTTGACTGCTGCGAAGCTCTCCTTTGAGCCATCCACACCGACCAAAATCACTTCTGATGTCCCCATGACTACCTCCTCGTGATTACGTCACCACTATTTTGCCCTATTCGCACGCGAAATGTCAGCACTTCAGCGATTCCACAGCGAAGAAGTGAATATCACGGAGCGCGGGCGGATATAGAAAAGGGGCCGCCGTAGCGACCCCTTCCCTATCACACAAAAACTCAGTAGCGCACGAAGCTGTAGTTACCCCACAGCGGCTGGACCTTAGTCACAGAACCGGGGGTGGTAGCCTCGACGACCATTCCGTTGCCTGCGTAGATGCCCACGTGACCGTAGGCGTGCCACACGAGGTCACCGGGACGCGCTTCAGAAGCGGAGACGAAAGTACCCGCTGCGCCCTGCGCACCAGAGGTACGCGGAATGGAGATACCTGCACGAGCGTAGACGTACTGGGTGAAGCCAGAGCAGTCGAAGCCCGCGGGGGTAGAGCCACCGTAGACGTAAGGAATGCCGGTGAGCGACAGAGCGATCGACACAATGTCGTTACCTGAAGGGTTCAGCGCTGCAGACGAGGTGCCGATTTCCGAGCGAGTGTAGTCGCGGGAAGCAGCAGCGTTAGTCGTTGCAACAGGAGCCGGAGCTTCAGCCGAAGCAGAAACTTCGTCACTAGCAGACCAGGCGATATCCGGGACCGAAACCGTCGTAGGCAGAACGGTCGCGGTGTTGTTCGAAGTATCGACTGCGGCATCATGGACGGCGGGGGCTGCGGTTGCAGTGCCACCGACGACAGCGGTCAGAGCGAGTCCAGCGGCCGACGCAGCAGCGGTGCCACGAAGCGGTGTCTTGAACGCGGTGAGCGTGTCAGCCAAGTCGAAAACAGGGGCCATCGGGCGGCGTGCCTTGCGGTGCCGCGGCGCGGGCTTACCAGTTGTCACAAGTAATCTCCTCTTTGACCTGCGAGGTGAGCTGTCGGGTTCGGGCGGGAGAGCCCGGCTTGGTTTCCCAAGCTTCACCCCAAGACCCAAGGGTCGTAAGTGGTTTCCCCGCGTTGAACCTTCGTCTTACCTATTTCTTCGCGGTTCAACCTCGGTTAACGAAGAACGGTCGGCCAGTGCGGCCACGTATGAGTTTATCCTACCGGCCCTGAAATGTCACGCCAATGTAACGAAACGATGACGAACATATTACAGGTTTTCTTAAGGTTTTGCAGCTTACTTTCAGAATTGCTGGTCAGAGAACTTAATTAAGCGTAATGAAAAGGTGCGGAGCAAGCGTCAAAGGCAGTTGAACGGCCTGACCGGGCGCCGATTCCTTCCCATCAGCTGTGTGAGTTACCTCAAGAATGACCTCACGAGGGTCAGCCTCGAAGTTAATCCGAGCCCCCGGACGCACTCCGCAGCGTGCGAAGGCATCCAGCACTTCGGTCTCCGCCTGAATGGGTTCACCGATTCGGGTAACCGTTCCAGAGGTGGACTCCCCCATTCGCAATGCCAGCTCCATCGAAATACCGTCTGACACCCCATCCGTTCCAGGAATTGGGTTTCCATAGGGATCGGTCGTCGGGTTATGAAGAATTTCGCCGAGGCGCTGCTCGACCTGGTCTGACATAACGTGCTCCCAGCGGCAGGCTTCCTCATGGGTGTGGGCCCAATCCAAGCCGATGACATCAGTCAAAAGACGCTCAGCAAGGCGGTGTTTGCGAACAACCTCAATGGCGCGCTCACGCCCCAGAGCCGTCAGTTCCAGCCGCCGGTCCCCCATGACATGCACGAGGCCGTCGCGTTCCATTCGTCCAATTGTTTGCGAAACCGTGGGGCCAGAGTGCCCCAATCGCTCGACAATTCGAGCACGAAGAGGCGTAACACCGTCTTCTTCAAGCTCAAAAATCGTCTTGAGATACATTTCGGTGGTATCGATCAGATCGCTCACGATTCCTCCATAGGTAGTTTCTGACCTCAGAGTACATATTTCCGCGCCATGGTGTTCATTAGCTACGAAAACCGCGCGTCACGGGGAGTCAGGTGAACAGGTTCAGCATCAATTGAGATAAGCCGATGTTTCTAATTCCCCATAAGGGGATCGTAATGAGCATTCGGGTTCTCAATTTCAATGGGGTGCGCACCCGCGCGAACATGTAAATGGATATCCCACCGTTTCATACACACCGCTGCGGCAATAATCGTCACAACCACGGTTGAAACTGAACCCACCCAAATCGAGGCACGAGCATCAATCACCTGACCAATCCACCCCACAAAGGGAGCACCGATAGGTGTCGACCCCATAACGACCATGCCGTACAGAGCCAAAACCCGTCCACGTACGTCTTCTGCAGTCGTCGTTTGAACTGCCGCATTTGCAGAAGTGAGCATGGTGATCATGGCAAAACCCGTTGGAACGCACATGATCCCATAGGTTTCATAAGTTGGAGTGAATGCCAGAATCGTTGATACAACGCCCAGTGCAATAGTTGAGCCAACGACCAAACGAAGACGCGGAAGCTTCCGGCGCGCAGCAAAAAGTGCTCCAGAAAACGATCCGACCGCAATCAGTGCGCTCAACATACCGTACTGGCCCGCTCCCCTATGGAATACCGTTGTCGCCATGACAGCCGTCGTAAGCTGCTGATTTAAGGCCAAAGCCGAAGCGAAACCAACTACGACAATAATCAGAATAAGATCGGGACGGCCTCGTAAATACACAAGCCCCTCACGCAACTGCCCTTTCTTCCGGGGAACCGGGCGGCGAGGTACTAAATCCTTATGGCGAATTGATGTCGTGAACATCGCGGCGATCAGGAACATTCCCGAGTTCACAAAGAAGACCCAGGCCTCGCCCACCCAATCAATCATCAGGCCCGAAATTGCGGGGCCTACCAGACGGGCAAAATTAAAAGCAACGGAGTTGAGCGCTACAGCATTCGTAATCGATGAAGAGGGGACAAGCTCGGAAACAAAAGCCTGGCGCGCAGGAGAATCAAAAGCCGCGGCAACTCCCCCGCCAAAGGCTAAGCCGTAGACCAGCCACAGGTGCGCATGCCCAGTAAAGACCATGATCCCCAAGAGCAGGCCGAAAACACCGAAAGATGTCTGGGTGACCTGGATGATTCGTTTGCGATCAAGACGGTCGACCACGACACCCGCATAGGGACTCAAAAGAAGAATAGGAAGGAATTGAAGAGCCGTGACGACACCGACTTGGAAAGACGAGTTCTGCGTCAATACGGTCAAAACAAGCCAGTCTTGAGCAACGCGCTGCATCCACTGGGCAGAAGCAGCCAGCACATTGGCAACAAACCAATGCCGGAAACTCCGGTACTCAAATGACTGAAAAGTTCGTGACACAAAAGCCCCCCAGCTTCACTCAACACTATTTTTGAGGATACGCCGAAATACACGTGTGGGGGCCGACACATGCCGGCCCCCACAAAAGGTGAATAACGGATCAGGCTCCCAAAGCGGTCCGAATCGGTCCCAAGAGGAAGTAGACCACGAAGAGGATCGAGGTCAGCCACATCAGCGGGTGGATCTGACGAGCCTTGCCCAGGGTGATCTGAATGACCGTGTAGGCGATGAAGCCAACGCCGATACCCACCGAGATCGAGTAAGCGAAGGGCATGAAGGCGATGGTCAAGAAGCCGGGGATTGCATACTCCGGATCCTTCCAATCAACCTCAAGAACCTGAGCCATCATGAGGAAACCAACGAAGACCAGAGCGGTCGAGGCGGCCTCGGTCGGAACAAGCTGAACCAGGGGCGAAAGGAAGGTGGACAGCAGGAAGAGGACACCGGTGACAACCGAGGCCAAACCAGTACGTGCACCCTCACCAACACCGGCGGTCGACTCAATGTAGGAGGTGTTCGAAGAGACACCACCCAGACCACCTGCAGCAGCAGCCAAGGAGTCAATGAGCAGAATGCGGCTGGAGTGAGGCGGGTTGCCGCCTTCGTCCAGAAGACCACCCTCGGCACCAACAGCAACCATCGTGCCCATGGTGTCGAAGAAGTCTGCAAGCATCAGCGAGAAGATCAGCAGAACAACCGAAACAACGCCAAGCTTCCCGAAAGCTCCGAAGAAGTTGATTTGGAAAAGCGAGTTAAAGCTTGGAATCGAAATCGGAGAGCCGCTCAGAGCCGGAATGGTCTGTCCCCAACCGGTCGGAGAGCCCTCACTGCGCACGGGAAGGTGGACGAAGAGCTGGAGGATCGCGGCCAAAACCGTCGAGGTGATAAGGCCGATGAGCATAGCGCCCTTAACCTTGCGCACGTACAAGATGATGGTCAGACCAAGGCCAACAACGAAGACTAGGGTCGGCCATCCCTGCAGGGAGCCGTTAATACCGAGCTGAACCGGGGTTGCGCCTGCACGAATAATGCCCGCGTTGATCAGGCCAACCAGGGTAATAAAAAGACCGATACCTACAGAGATAGCGGTCTTGATCTGGTACGGGACTGCGCGGAAGACCGCGTCTCGGAACCCTGTTAGAACGAGAAGGGTAATGAGGATACCCTCCCAGAAGATCAAGCCCATGGCTTCTTGGAAGCTCAGGCCCGAACCAAGGACCAGGGTGAAGGCAACGATTGCATTCAGGCCAAGACCTGCAGCCAGTGCCAGCGGGTAGTTCGCAACGACACCCATGAGAATGGTCATGATGCCGGCGACAAGTGCGGTGCCTGCAGCAATTCCGGCGGGGGTAATGGAGCCGTCTTGAGGCAGAGCGGCGGAAAGAATTGAGGGGTTAACAACAAGGATGTAGGCCATTGCGAAGAAGGTGACCACGCCACCTCGGATTTCGCGACCAATTGTGGATCCACGTTCAGTGATGTGGAAGAAAGTGTCAAGGGGATTCAGTGGCTTTGCGCTCGTTGGCGCTTTCTCTTGTGTGCTCACTCCCCACATATTCGCTGAAAAAACACTCAAAGTGAAGCGCTTATCATCCAGCGAGATGCACTTTGATTTCCCGGATTGACCTGCTTATAGTTCTTATTTAGAACCAGTTTCGTTTCTCAGGACCCGATCCGCTCCGATTCAACAAGGAAATCGTTGATACGCGAGGGGCGAACGGGCCAATCCGTTCCATTGTTGGGCACATCAGTTTCAGAGTGTGCACCGCAGGTGTGATCCAAACTCACAACACAGCCATCATCTTGTGCCCATTCATTTGCACAGACACCAAAGACCAGGCGCATCGAACCGGACATCTTCATGAGGAAGCCGCAGGTCGAACAGGTCTGCTTGGGGCGACGGCCACGCTTAGGACCGCGATCCGAGGCATACCAGCGCTTTGCAGCATCATCGTGACCTTTATCGGAAAGAACGCGTGCGCGTCCCAATCCCAACTCGCGATCCGTTGGCAAATCCGGATCCTCACCGGTGTCCTCAAGGCCCGAGATCAGGCGATCATCGTCGTCACGATACGGCAGAACGTCCTCGCGACTGATATCACCTGGCTGTAGGCGGTCCTCCCACGGCAGCCACTCGGGTGCCAAAAGCGCGCCAGAACCGGGTACCAAATCAACCTCACACACCGTGATCTTGCGCGAACGCGGAACGCGCGTCAAGGTAACCGACCAACGCCAGCCGACGTAACCGGCGTCGTTACAGGCGAAGTAGTGGGTGCCAAGGCGCTCGGCATCCATTTCGAAAGAGAGGTGCTCTCCTACCGAGGCTTCTCCCCCGACTTCGACCGCGTTTTCACGCGCAAAGTCCACCGCTTGAGCGAGCTGCTGATCCATACGCCCACGCGCGGACGCAGTTTTTTCAGGCATCAAAATCCTCTGCAACGGCCCGCATGACCTTCGCGATCTTTGCCGCATTTTCCGGGTAGTGTCCACGGCGCAAAGATTCAGAAGAGGCATCGAGCAGTTTAATTAAGTCTTCGACGACGGGCACCATAGTTTCGGGCTTGCGTCGTTGGGCACGCGCCACGGAGTGCGGCGTGGAAATAATACGAACCGATAGCGCCTGCGGCCCCTTGCGCCCATCGGCGACTCCGTATTCAACACGGGTTCCGGGACGAGGTGTTACGCCTTCAGGCAGCGCGGAAGAGTGCAGGAAAACCTGACCACCGTCTTCTCCCATAATGAAGCCAAAACCGCGCTCAGCATCAAAAAACTTCACCTTACCAGTGGGCATCCTGTGCACTCCTTCCTGTGTCATCGGCTAAGGACGTATCCTCCATCATAGATGGCGCGTCAATCAATCGCTTCTTAGACGTAAACTAGTGGCTATGTTTTACCACGCTTTCCGCTCTCGTTGTATGGCTTTTCTTGCCGCACTTGCTACGGTGCTTGTCGCGACGTGTCTACCTGCCGGAATTGCGCGAGCCGATTCACCGGTGACCGTAACAACAAACCTGACGGATACGGCTTCGTTCCTGTCTGAAAACTCAGTCCAATCCATCAACACCGAACTGCGCACCCTTCAAAGAAAAGGTCTGGATACCTACATCGTGGTCGTCCCAGATTTTTCAGGAACAGCCCCTCTTGAATGGTGCAATACAGTTGGCACCCGATCGGGTCTATCCAGTTCGTCACTGGTCTTAGTGATCGCAACGCAAGAACGCCAGACGGCCACCTGCGGCAATTCAAATCAAAAAGGGATCGATGATGCGACGGTTGTGAGCGCATTCTCGGGATTAAGGGAAGTGCTGAGCAAGGCAGATCCTCTAGACGAATCAACTTTAGCTACTGGCCTCAGCCTTTTCGTCACCGATCTGGAAGTGGGAGTAACAACTAAATCCATCACGGCCTCGCCGACGGCAACCAAATCCGCCGCGACGACTTCTCACAGCTCCAAGCGAAACTCGAGCTCACTGGCCATCGCCATCGGCGCACTGGCTCCCTTCCTTCTGCTTCCCATTATCATCCTCGTAATTCTGTTTATTGTTATGCGCTCTCAACGCAAGACACACAAAAATGTCGTCCGTAATCAGGCTCAGGAGCATGTTCAGCAGACCTTGGATCTTGCACGCCTTCTGCTGGACGCAGATGACATCGTTCGAGCGAGCGACGACGAAATCCAATTCGCCCAGGCTCAATTCGGCCCAGAGTCTGTCAAGTCCTACTCTCAGGCACTCGAAACGGCACGAGCACTGGTCAATAAGGGTTTCACCATGCAGCGCGAGAACGAGGACGGAAGCCACCCGCGCTCTCCCTACGAATTCCAAGAGTTTGTCGGGAAACTCAACGTTGCAATGAACCAGTTGGTTGCGGAGAAGAATGCTTTCACTCAGCGCCGTAACCAGGTTGCAAATGTCGGCCAGCAGGCCCGCGAGTTGCTCGAGATGATTGCGCAGACCCGTACTCAGGTGGATCAGGCAGAGAAGGACCTTCAGACTCTTCAGCTCGCCTATTCTCCCGAGGCCGTCGCCTCCCTCAAGGAACGTCCTAACCAGGCCCGCGCACTCTTGGATCAGGCTGAAAGCAGCGCAAACGAGGCTCTAGCAAACGAGAGTAACGGCCAGAACGCGCTTCAGATCCTCGAAGTTGCGCGTCGCGCTTTGGCGCTGGCACGCCATCAGCTGGAAGCCATCACTCAAGCTCCCGATCAGCTTTCGCGTTCTTCGGAGCTTTTGACCGCTGCAATCGGTTCAATCACCTCGGATATTTCTGATGTGACTCGCCTTCACGCGGATCCGATCGCATTCCAGCAGCTGGTTGCCTCCGCTCAAGAAGCAATTAACGCTGGTAATGCCGCGCAAAACGGGAAGGGCGATCCTTTAGTCGCGCTTGAATCCCTGCGCGTTGCGGAAGCTGCGCTTGACGAGGCCTTGGCTCCCTTACGTAGTGCAGAAGAGCGCAGCCAACGTGCTGAGTCAGGGATTGACGCACTTTTGGCTCAGGCTGATTCCGATGTCGCGCGCGCAAGTCAACACGTCACAAGTCACGGCACGCTGGTTGGTTTCGATGCGCGCTCAAATCTTTCTTTTGCACAGTCCTCACTTCAAAGTGCGCACTCCTATCACGACCAAGGCAATGATGAGACCGCTGCCGGTCAAGCGCGAAACGCAATCACCTACGCGCAGGCAGCAATCAATGCTCCCCTGATAGCTCCGCAACGTTCCACAACTGGTGACTCAATTGTTAACGGGATTGGGTTGGGCAGCATGCTTGTA
>JBHRQN010000051.1:0-12693 GCA_042645485.1 Pauljensenia sp. | reverse complement strand
AAGAAAAATCTACACACCCAACCCCCACCACGTCAAACCAAAACCACGTGAACCAGCACACAAAAGCCTGTGATACCACCATTTCTGAATGCTCAGCCAGTAAACATCCACTCAAAAACGGCTAAATTCCAATGCGATACATGCGTATATCAACAAAAGCAGGACCTGCCTCACAAAGAGGCAGGTCCTGCGGTTTTTCGTTTAAGTGGAGGTTTTAATAGAGGCAATTACGCTACTAGAACGCACCTACTTCCCCGAAACTTCACTCCCCTACTCAGCGAGCATCCATGTGCTCTTGAACGGGGATGTCAATGGTCGGAAGGTCGTGGACCGCCTGACGCACTGCCTTCGAAACTGCGCCGGGGACGGCCTCGTTGAAGACACCGGGGATGATGTAGTTCGGCGAGAGCTCGTCGGGGCTGATCACATCGGCAATTGCGTTTGCAGCGACGCGCAGAACCTCGGTCGTGATCTCCTTGACCTTTGCATCCAGGAGGCCACGGAACAGGCCCGGGAAGGCCAGAACATTGTTGATCTGGTTCGGGTAATCGCTACGACCGGTCGCAACGATCGAGGCGTACTGAGCAGCTGCAATCGGATCGACCTCGGGGGTCGGGTTTGCAAGAGCAAAGACGATTGCGCCCGGAGCCATCTTCGCAATATCCGAAGGCTCCAAGATGTTGCCGTGGGAGACACCAATGAAGACATCGGCATCAACAATGCCTTCCTTCAAGCTGCCATGGACCAAGCGCGGGTTCGTATTCTGCGCCAACCATGCACGTGAGGGGTGCATGCCCTCAACATCATCACCTGCAAGCGCACCGGTACGACCGTAGCCGACAATGTCGCGCGCACCTTGAGCCAGTAGGAGCTTGATGATTGCGGAACCCGCTGCACCAACGCCGGAGACGACGATGCGCACGTCCTCAATCTTCTTGTTCACGAGCTTGAGCGCATTGATCAGTGCTGCCAGCACAACGATTGCCGTGCCGTGCTGATCATCGTGGAAAACCGGGATATCGAGCTCTGCGCGCAGACGCTCTTCAATTTCGAAGCAACGGGGAGCAGAAATGTCCTCGAGGTTGATGCCACCATATGCGGGTGCGATTGCCTTAACAATCGAGATGATTTCTTCAGTGTCCTTGGTATCAAGGACAACAGGCCACGCATCGACATCACCGAACTGCTTGAACAGAACGGCCTTGCCTTCCATCACGGGAAGAGCAGCTTCAGGGCCGATATCGCCCAAACCAAGAACCGCGGTACCGTCCGAGACAACTGCCACGGAATTGGCCTTCATAGTCAACAGGTGGGCCTTAGAAGGCGTGTCATGAATCGCTGTGCAGACACGTGCAACACCAGGGGTGTATGCGCGGGAAAGGTCGTCACGGTTACGCAGAGGAACCTTGGGCTTTACCTCGATCTTGCCGCCGACGTGGGCCATGAAGGTCTGGTCTGCCACGGAAGAGGTATGAACACCTTCAAGGTCATCGAGAACTTTTTCAACCTCGCGGCGATGTTCGGAATCACGCATGTCGCAGGTGAGGTCAATAACGATGCGACCACGATCAGAATCGGCAACATCAAGGCCTTTAATCTGAGCACCGGTAGCAGAAACGGCATCCACGATCTGCGAAACCGAAAGGTTGGCTTCGTCGACTTCAAGACGGTAGGACGCGGTGTATGACGGAGAAGTACGCATTGGTCACCTTTGCATATCCGATTGTTTTGAGGAGAGCCGACAAGGACTCCTCCCCCATCGTAGCTGCGCCAGTGCGCGGGTGCAGCAGTGTCCATTTTGAGCCTAATTTCCGAGGCCCGTGGTATGAAGTCCCGATTATACGCCCCCTGCGCTCCTCGACCCTCGACAGGCATGGAAAGGGCCCGGTCTGCTGTGCAGACCGGGCCACGGGCATTTAATCAACGAAGGATCAAGCGCCAACCATTTCCATAATGAGTTCGCGAACGCGGGCAGCATCTGCCTGGCCACGGGTAGCCTTCATGACCGCACCGACAAGAGCGCCTGCGGCCTGAACCTTGCCGCCCTTGATCTTCTCGACGATATCGGGATTTGCGTCCAGTGCTTCCTGAACGGCTGCAGTAAGTGCGCCGTCGTCAGAAACAACTTCAAGTCCGCGTGCAGCAACGACCTGCTCGGGATCGCCTTCACCCGCAAGAACACCTTCAAGGACTTGGCGAGCAAGCTTGTCGGTCAGGCGACCGCTATCCACCAAGGACTGGAGCTGCGCGATCTGAGCCGGAGAAACCGGTAGATCCTCAAGCGCAACCTGATTGTCCTTCGAGTAACGCGCCAGTTCACCCATCCACCACTTACGTGCAGCTGCAGGATCGGTTCCGGCTTCGACGGTTGCCTCGATGAGTTCAAGCGCACCCGCGTTGATGACGTCGCGCATTTCCTTATCCGCAAAACCCCATTGCTCGCGCAGGCGGCGCCTCTTGGCGACCGGGAGCTCAGGCAGGGACTGACGCAGGGATTCAACCCATTCCTCAGAGGGAACAACTGGGACAAGATCCGGCTCGGGGAAGTAGCGGTAATCTTCTGCATCGGACTTTTCACGACCGGACGAGGTCGTTCCATCTTCCTCGTGGAAGTGACGGGTTTCCTGAAGAACTGATCCACCGTCAGCCAAGATCTGCGCCTGTCGCTGAATCTCAAAACGAACAGCGTTCGCGATACCCCTGAAAGAGTTTACGTTCTTGGTTTCAGTTCGAGTCCCCAAAGGAGAGCTCGGGGTCGGGCGAAGAGAAACGTTGATATCGGCACGGACATTTCCGCGCTCCATACGCGCCTCAGAGACTCCAAGGGTACGGAAGATATCGCGCAGTGCCTGAACGTATGCAGCGGCAACCTCGGGTGCACGCTCCCCTGCTCCTTCAATAGGACGGGTCACGATCTCAACCAAGGGGACGCCCGCACGGTTGTAGTCAACCAGCGAGTGGTCAGCACCCTGGATACGACCATCCGCACCACCGATGTGGGTGTTCTTTCCGGCGTCTTCTTCCATGTGCGCACGCTCAATCTGAACGCGGAACATGGTGCCGTCCTCTAGCTCGACGTCCACGTAGCCGTCATAAGCGATGGGCTCATCTGACTGTGAGGTCTGGAAAGCCTTCGTCAGGTCCGGGTAGAAGTAGTTCTTACGCGCGAAACGGCAGCTCTTGGCAATTGAGCAATTCAATGCGAGGCCGATCTTGATCGCGTATTCGACTGCCTGGTGGTTGACCACGGGGAGCGAGCCGGGAAGACCAAGCGACACGGGGGTCACGTAGGTATTCGGGTCGCCACCGAAGGCATTGGGAGCCGCATCGAACATCTTGGTCGCGGTACCCAACTCGACGTGAACTTCAATTCCGAGAACCGGATCGAAGGAAGCAGTAGCCTCCTGGTAGTCCATCAGCTCAGTCATTAGTTTTCCTCCCACTGCGCTGCGGGGCAGTTACCCGCGATATCGCCACTGAGTTGCTCAACGAGGCTTGCGACTTCATACATCTTGAGGTCGTGGTGAGCCGGAGCAAGAATCTGGAATCCAACGGGAAGTCCCTCGGCACTGACTGCGTTTGGAACACTCATCGCAGGAATTCCGGCAAGGTTTGCAGGGATGGTCGCGATGTCATTGAGGTACATCGCCATGGGATCATCCATCTTCTCTCCGAAACGGAATGCCGTTGTCGGACAGGTCGGCGAAACCAGAACATCGACCTCTTCAAAGACACGCGCAAAGTCGCGCTGAATCAGGGTACGAACCTTCTGCGCGCTTCCGTAGTAGGCGTCGAAGAAGCCTGCCGATAGGACGTGAGTGCCCAAGATAATACGGCGCTTCACTTCATCACCGAAACCGGCTTCACGAGTCGCTGCCATAACGCGCTCTGCGGTAACAGGGCCTTCGCTGGGCTCGACGCGGATGCCGTAACGCATACCGTCAAAACGCGCCAGGTTCGAGGAAACCTCAGCCGGCATAATCAGGTAGTAAGCAGCAAGAGCGTAATCGAAGCTCGGGCAGGAAACCTCAACGATCTCAGCCCCGGCAGCACGCAACTTCTCAACGGTCGCGTTGAAGGCCTCGAGAACATCATCTTGGTAGCCCTCACCGGAAAGTTCGCGGACAACACCAACGCGCAGCCCCTCAATCTTCCCGTCCTTGGCGACCTGAGCAACGCTTTCAGAGAGCGCGGGAACCGGCTCATTCAGGGACGTCGAGTCGTGGGGATCGTAGCCACCGATTACCTCGGTCAGTGCAGCTGCGTCCTCAACCGTACGCGTTACCGGGCCAATCTGGTCCAGCGACGAGGCCATAGCGATCAGTCCATAACGCGAAACTGCGCCGTAAGTGGGCTTTGCGCCCACGGTACCCGTCACAGCGCCGGGCTGACGGATCGAACCACCGGTATCAGAACCCAAAGCCAACGGTGCCATGAAAGAAGCAACAGCTGCAGCGGAGCCGCCTCCGGAACCACCAGGAATACGATCAAGATCCCACGGGTTGCCGGTGCGACCGTAAGCGGAGTGCTCGGTCGAGGAGCCCATAGCGAACTCGTCCATATTGGTCTTACCCAGGATGGGCATTCCAGCCTTGTGCAAAAGCTCGACGACGGTTGCATCGTAGGGAGGCAGCCATCCCTCAAGGATCTTCGAAGCGCATGTCGTGGGAACGCCTTGGGTCACCATATTGTCCTTGACTGCAATGGGCACGCCTGCCAAGCGAGGCAGTTCTTCCCCAGCGGCACGACGCGCATCCACGTCGGCAGCAGTTGCAAGAGCACCCTCACGATCGACATACAGGAAGGCGTGGACCTTGGGGTCAATCGCATCGATGCGATCCAAGCACGCCTGAGTGAGCTCAACAGAGGTAATTTCACCGCTACGCAGCAGGTCAGCAAGCTCGCAGGCGGACTTCTTCAACAACGGATTCATCAGTCCTCCTCCAAAATCTGCGGAACCAAGAACATTCCGTCTTCTTGTGCGGGGGCCTGCGCCAAAACCTCGTCGCGGTCAAGCGTTGGGCCAACGACGTCTTCACGCCACACATTCGACAGTGGAATGGGGTGCGAGGTCGCGGGAACATCCGGGGTTGCAACCTCGGAGACCTTCGCAACGGCCTCGGTAATAACGTCAAGCTCACCAGCAATTCTGGTGATTTCTTCGGGTGTAAGTGCAATTCGAGCCAATCCCGCCACACGGGTGACCTCATCAGTACTGATCCTTGCCATAACAAGGATGATACCCGCCCGGGGCACACCTCTCATACCATGCCCATCGGTGGCCACTTTTGAGTAGGCTTAAAACATGTCTCGTCATCGACCGTCTTTTTCTTCGCGTACCCTCAAGGCACTGAAAATCACTGGAGCAGCGCTTGTGGGGGCCCAAGCAGCGGCACTGATCGGCATCCATATCGTTGATAAGCTCCGTAAAGACCGCGTTCCGCAGGTCGCAGGCGGTTTCCCGACTTTCCCTCCCCTAGACACCGAAGTCGATGGGACGGATGTTCGCACCTATACCGAGGGCACCTCTCTTTATGAGGACATGCTTGAAGCAATCACCTCGGCAAAGGACTACATCTTCTTCGAATCGTATATTTGGCGTTCAGATGCCTGGGGTAAACGTTTCAAATCGGCACTCCTAGCCGCCGCACAGCGCGGGGTTGACGTGCACATCGTCTACGACGGCTTTGCCGTTATGAACCAAGACCCATTCTTTTACGTCTTCCCCAAGACTCCCCACCTCTACATCCGCCGTTTCCCCGAAATCCGTTCGGGAATGTTTACCTTCAATCTGCGCAAGACAGGTCGCGATCACCGCAAGATCATGGTCGTCGACGACCGTGTTGCCTTCGTCGGCGGTTACAACATTGGTGATCCTTTTGCCCTTGAATGGCGTGATACCCACGTGCGCGTGACAGGGGAAGCAATCGCAGAGTTAAAGTACGGCTTCATTGACTTCTGGAATCACTTCAAACGTCACGGACAGCCAAAACTTCCGCGAACTCGAGCCCCCAAGTGGGATAGCGATGTCTCACTGGCCTTCAACCAGCCTTCACGCCTGCTCTACCCCGTTCGCGGCCTCTACATCGACGCAATCGATCGGGCGCAGCACTCAATTCGTATCACCAGTGCGTATTTCATCCCTGACCGAGAGATTTTCGAATCCCTGGTACACGCAGCGCGTCGTGGGGTCCGGGTACAGATTCTGATCCCCGAGTATTCCAACCACATCCTCGCCGACTGGGTTGCACGTCCCTATCACGGGCCACTGTTGAAAGAAGGGGTGGAAATCTGGCTTTACCAGGATGCAATGATCCACTCCAAGACCATGACGATTGACGGAGTCTGGTCAACTGTCGGAACCGCAAATATCGACAGGCTTTCCCTGCAGGGCAACTACGAAGTCAATGTCCAATTCCGTTCGCAAGCCTTCGCGGCAACGATGGATCGGATCTTTGAGCTTGACCTGACCAATGCGCGCAAGCTTAGCTTCGAGGAATGGGAAAAACGCTCGCTGCTCACCCGAATCTCCGAGCGTCTTTTGCACCCCTTCGAATTTATCGTTTAGTCATCGAGGGCGGCGAGCCCCTGCTCAAGTACCCGCTCAAAATAACTTTGATCAACAACGGGCACTCCCAGGGCCTCAGCCTTTGCGGCTTTCGATCCCGCGCCCGGTCCTGCGATGACCAGCGATGTCTTCTTTGATACCGATCCCGAGGCCTTTCCCCCTCGGGCGACAATTGCTTCCTTCGCGCCCTCTCGCGTGTAGCCGGGCATTGCTCCTGAAACGACAACGGTCAGACCTTCGAGAGTCTGTTCGACATCCTCGCGAACTTCATCTTCCATACGGACTCCCGCAGCTTGCCACGCACGAATAATTTCCACATGCCAATCTACGTCGAACCATTCCCGCAAAGATTGAGCAATTACTTGGCCAACACCATCGACTTGCGCCAGTTGCTCGACGGAAGCCTCCATTAAGAGATCCATCGAGGGGAAGGTCATAGCCAGAGCCGAGGCAGCAGTTGGACCAACATGGCGAATTGAAAGCGCGACCAGAATGCGTGCAAGCGGGCGCTCTTTTGCGGCCTCGATCTGCTCAAGCATCATCTTTGTATTCTTCGAGGGAGTGCTCTCAACCGGGGTATAGACTCCGCTAGTTCCCTTCTGTTTCCATGCCTTAGTCCAAAAATATCGAACCTGCATCCAGTCGCCAGTTTCTTGGCCATCCTTGGTCACGGGCTTCCAGACCATGACATCGCGTAGGCGCTCAGCTTCGAGGCTGAAAACATCACTTTCCGAGGACAACACAGGCGTTTGGACAGAAGGAAGAAGGGCCTCGGCATCACCGATCAATTCACCATGAGTCAGTGTGTCGGTGTTTTCCATGTGCAGCGCGGTCCCGTCTTCAAGGAACACAGTCCGCCCTGCCGCGAGCGCGGCGGCAACCTCATCGCGATTGGCCTCGGGCTGGGTAAGGGCAAGCGCGGCCTCGTCCCCAAGTCCTTCGATGTCCAAGGCGGAGCGGGCACCCAAGTGCGCAATCCGCTCGGTAATTTGTGCTGGGCACCCCGCTTGGTTCGGGCACCGAAGATCCACATCCCCTTCCTTCTGGGGAGCCAGCTTCGTCCCGCACGAAGGACAGTTTTCCGGCATAACGAAGGGATATTCACTGCCATCACGGGCCGCGACTACGGGGGCGACGATCTCGGGGATAACATCCCCAGCTTTCCGCAAAACAACAAGGTCGCCAATCAGAACGCCTTTTCGGGCAACTTCACTAGCGTTGTGCAAGGTTGCGCGTGAGACGTGAGAACCGGCAACGAGAATACGCTCCATGACGCCATAAGGTGTCACGCGTCCGGTACGACCCACTTGAACTCGGATATCAAGGAGGCGGGTATTAACCTCTTCCGGCGGGAATTTATAGGCGGCGGCCCAACGTGGAGCACGTGAGGTCGTACCCAAGCTTGCCTGAATCGCACGATCATTAATCTTGACGACAACCCCGTCGATTTCATGTTCTAAAGAGTGTCGTTGAGCGCCCAATTCACCGATACGCTTCTCGATCGCCTCGCGACCACGCAGGAGCTTAGTGTGAGGAGAGACCGGCATTCCCCAATTTTTTAGGCACTCAAACCACCCAGACAAGGTATCGGGTTCTGTAAAGCCACTATCTCCGGCTTCGACAAAACCAATGCCGTGCGCCAACATCGCAAGAGGACGTTCAGCGGTTTTCTTCGGGTCTTTTTGACGCAAAGAACCCGCAGCTGCATTGCGAGCGTTCACAAAGGGCGCCTCGCCCACACGGACGCGCTCAGCATTAAGAGATTCAAAATCCTTCGTCGGAAAGTAGACCTCGCCGCGAATTTCAACGCGGGCGGGAACCACGCCCTTCAAACGATGAGGAATACACGAAATGGTCCGGACGTTGGCGGTGACATCTTCGCCAACCCATCCGTCACCTCGCGTCGCTGCGCGAGAGAGTACGCCATTTTCATAGAGCAAATTGACTGCAAGACCGTCAATCTTGACCTCGGTGAGCATATCTAGATCGCTGCGACCCGTGTCATTAGCCATTCGGGTTTCCCAGCCTGCGAGCTCTTCCAAAGAGAAAACATCGTCCAAGCTGGTCATCTGCTGGAGGTGTTCAACCGGCGCAAAGGCTTCCGAAGCCGCGCCACCAACCCGAGTGGTCGGAGAATCTGCACTGCGATACTGCGGGTATTTTGCCTCAAAGTCTTCGAGTTCGCGGTAGAGCTTGTCATACTCTGCATCCGACAACACAGGAGCATCACGGTTGTAGTACGCCGCTCGTGCATCATCAACTTCCTGAATGAGTTGGTGGTAGCGGTCAACTAGCTGGCGTTCCTCTTCACTCATGCTTGTCATTGTGTCATCTCCTTTCAGGGCGCGCTTGTTCCCCACACGCAGATCTCCTTGTTCTTCCTCCACAGCTAGGACAGGACATCGGCGTTTTCCACAGCTTTGCCTTTTCACAGGCGCGAGCACGAAGGCTGTTCAAGGCTGAAGGGTGAAGAGAAAGAGGGCTCACGCGAGTGCACAGTTCACGTGCTCACGCAGGAATGTTTCTGGGAGGTGATCACACTCGTGGGAGATGTTCCCTTAGCGCCAACGCTTATTCAGGCAGCCCTTCGCTCCCCGTGGCATTTTGCTTGCGTGAGTGGGCCAAACATTGGACTAGTTGTTTCTCCCTTGGGGCGCCCTCAAGAATTTCCAGCACAGGTGCAGATCTTCACCGATCACCGAGGCCGCGAGCGCATGAGTTTCCTTCTTGACAGTGAGGATGCGCAAATCTGGATTCGCCCGGCAGCTCTTACACCGTGGCGGCGCCTACGTGCGAAACGTGAATATACCCCCACCAAAGGTATGCAAGTCAAAGTAGCTGGCTGCTCTGCTACCGACTATTACCAGTTGCGACAACGGCCGCGTGATCTTTCTTTTCCTTCTTCCTCACGTGCTTCGAGGCCCCTACCTACGTTGTCCCTCATTGGCATCGTTCCGTTTCTGCTTTTCATGGTGATGCGCATGCTGGTCATGGGAGCCTACGGTGGGCTGTCATTTCTTCTACTCCTCGCTCCCCTCATCAGCATGTCAATCCTCGGGGTAGTAGTCATGAAACGACGAAAACCCAGACATCGCGTTGATGCGGCGGGCCTGGCGCTTCTTCTTGAAGCTGCAACTCCTTCTATTTCAGACTCCTCACCATTTCTGATCTATCCCAACCAGATTGGGCGCAGGAAACCTCAAGAGGTCTCTCGCACTGGCGGGGAAACATATCTTGGTTTTGTTGGCCCCGAGGCCAAGTTGAGTGCTTTGTGGTGCGCGGCTCAGCTCGCGGCGCAGACGGGAGGAGCGCGCGTCAACGATGGAAATGATGAACTTATCGATATCGGAAGGCAGAACTATTCTGGCCCGGGTTCTACTAACTCCGGGCCCTGTCGTATACGCATCAGACTTCACGCTCCGGGTGAGGACGAGAGCGGGGACGAAAATATTCACCTTGCCTGGGCGCCTCATTTCAGTGAACTTCCGACGTGGTGTCACGCAGTGATACCCGCTTCCCGAGCACCTGTGTCTTTGGCCTGGTGGAAGATGTTGGGTAGAGACGCACTTTCCGGTTCCATTCCCGAACACGTCGATTTCGATGAACTTCCATTTGAAGTAAGCGATCACGATGACGGGTTACGGACACCCGTTGGGAAAGACACCTCAGGAATTGTTTCCATCGACCTCGTGAAGGACGGGCCTCATGCCCTCATTGCCGGCACAACAGGTAGCGGAAAATCGGAGGCGCTTCGAACGTGGCTTCTAGGATTATGCGCGAGATACCCCCCTTCACGCCTCCGCTTGGTTTTGGTGGATTACAAAGGAGGATCCGCACTTACTCCTCTCACTGCCCTCCCCCACACTGAAACCGTTTTAACCGACCTCAACCTTGGTCATTCCTCGCGAGCTCTCAGAGGTCTCGCGTCATGCATTGCGACGAGAGAAGCACAATTTGCACAATACGCAGTCAAGGACCTCTCACAGTGGCGTGAACGTTTTCTTCAAGAGTGCGCTCCTCCACCGCCTCCGCGGATCCTCATCGTCATTGATGAATTCCAAGTTCTTGCTGATCTACATCCGGAAACCCTCGAGACTTTCTCAAGGCTTGCGGCTCAGGGGCGTTCTCTTGGTTTGCATTTGATCTACGCGACCCAGCATCCCGGCGCCTCGATTAACGCTCACATGCGCGCCAACACAGAACTACGGATTGCACTGCGAAGCATCTCTGATTCTGATTCACACAGCGTCATCGGCAGCGCAGAGGCTGCACGCCTTCCCCGTATTCCTGGCAGAGCATTGCTCGGTTCCGGAAAGCCTGTCCAATTTGCGTATTGCAGGAATATCGAACAGATCATCGCTTCGATTTCGAAGAAGCAATCAGCTTCCATTGGAGCACCTTTGTGGTGTCCTTCTTTACCCCCTCAGCTTACACGCGGCGATCTCGATCAGCTGCACTCTTCAGAAGGGGGCATACAGATTGGGCTCATCGACGGGATCGAGAATGGTGCACACCGATGTCTTAGGTGGCAACACGGAAATATCATGATGAGCGGTTCTGGGAGTTCGACAAGCAAGCTTGCGTTACTTGTCCGTTCATGCGCCACGATCTTAAGCGATTCGCTGGGCTTTCCCCTTTGCGGAGTGTCGATTGATTCGGGCGCCCCGCATTCGAGCGTAACTTCAGCCGACTACCTGATACGTGACATCGTGGATTTTGGGGTCCTTTGCGAAGACATTTGTCATCGCGCTCCATGCGTTATCTGGCTCGAGGATATCGAAGGGACCCTGCATATATTGGAAGAGTGCTTGGGAGTTCTTCGTGCTCATGATCTGTGGGGTCAGTTCACTCGCTCATGCGATGGCGTCAACATTGTTCTCATTGCCAGCGATGTATCGGGCCGGTTTACCCCACGCACGCTTTTTGGTTCCTATGAACACATTTGGTATGAGATTCCCAATCCGCAGATTGTGGAACGCTGCCCCACAGTCCGTGGAGCCGAGTGTACAGATTCGCCCAGTCAGCTTTGGAGCAGTGCTCACAAGTCTTTACTCTGCTTATGCTCCGATTCTGTGAAGCCCTCTTTACCGCTGAGAATCCCATCGTGGAATCAGATGCTTCACGACTGTCAGGGGCAATTGGACACCGCGGTACCCCATCGGATCCACTCTTGCTTTTCCCTTCCATCGGCCGCACTCGATGCATCCGCTCTAGACCAACAAAGACCACACTTCCCGATCACCCCAGCAACGTCCCAATCTAGAGTTGCTTCACTTACCAAAACCAGCCCTGACATGCGAATTCATTCGTATATCATTCGTTACGGCGCACAATTAAAACGGTTCTTATTTTCTGAAAAGAATTGCACATTTATTGGAGAAGAGAATTCGATATTAATTGACGCTCTTAGAGCAATAAATGTAGGTTGCATCATTCACCATTTCGAGCACTCACAGTGGATGAGGGCGCTTGAAAACCGCACCGAACTGCTACTTTTCGCAAATCCACCCAAAGAGGCACTTCGATTCATCGCCCAGAATTGCCAGAATTTTCCCAGTTCTTTATATGCACATTCTTGGAATTCTTATTCCGGGGTAATTGTTCATCACGGCTCTGCTGGGCGTTTCGTCCTGACTTTTAAATAACGTGACGTCTTACACATCAATTTGTGTTTTTTATGGCCTCTTGACTCTTGATATACACTCGCTAATCCCCGAAACTAAGGACTGTTGTTTTTGTTCGGTGCGGGCATACCTTGCCTGCACTCATGCTCTTGAAGGAGTACCCATAATGGATTGGCGGAGTAAAGCCGCATGTCTCAGCGTCGACCCAGAACTCTTTTTCCCGATCGGGAATACGGGTCCGGCTATCGCACAGGCGGCTGAAGCCAAGGCAGTTTGTCGCGAATGCACAGTTCAAGCAATCTGCCTGCAGTGGGCACTCGACAACAATCAGGACTCTGGTGTTTGGGGAGGGATGAGCGAAGAGGAACGTCGCTCCCTCAAGCGCCGCGCAGCGCGCGCCCGTCGTATGTCCTGAGAATTGAATATTTACAACCAAAGTGGGCGATTGGCTGGCAAGAATGGCAGCCATAATGCTAAAAAACGTGTTGAAAAGATTAAATT
>JBHRQN010000050.1:0-13233 GCA_042645485.1 Pauljensenia sp. | reverse complement strand
CCCCACTGGGGAGGCCACACCACTAGTTTCACCTACACACATTCACATGTGCTCAGTCATTTTCTTTGGAAAGCTCGATCTTATACCGGAAGATTGTGCTCATATACGTCCCTGTGCGCCGATTAAGAGATGCTGTGGCATCGATGAGGGGTGTCATTGATCCAGCCCTTCGCGAACGCAGATCTTTCAGAATAGGCATCGCATAGTACGCGTTCTTCTTGTTCTCCAGATCCATGAACCACTTTCCACCGAGATGATGCCGGTAGGTCTCGCCGATATACACGGTGAGTAGATCGTGCATCTGCGGATCGTTAATGAGGTCTTGAGGCGATGAGTAATGCGCAAGCATCCACTCTTCGAGGGCATCAATGGACTCAACTGAGAAGTCAAGATTCAGACCGTTTTCTTTTGCGAATGTATCGGTCATGTAATCCAGCTTGTCAGAAATGAAGAAAATCCATTCCTGAAAGTCTTCTTGCGTGTACGCCATCATTGCCTCATCTGCGCCGTCGGGGCTGACTATGAGGCGATCCTACCACCCTCGAAGGATTGAACTTTACTGCCTCCGGACCAGAATTCATCGCTGGTGGGGTACCCGTAACCTCCGCGTTCGTATCCATTGCGACCATAGGCTTCGAAGATGTGCCCTCGTACAAAGTGCGCTCCGGTAGTGGGCGACCAGTAGGCGGTTCCCTTGTCGAAGATCTGAAATACTCCCTTACCGGAGTTCGTCTCAGCACTCTTCGCGATACCCAGAACTTTCGCGCCGCCTAGATCACGATAGGCGTTTGCGATACCGGTGCCGTAACGCAATACATAGGTTCCAGAATCCGAAGACCAGGTAATCACTCCACCTTCGAATTCTTGCACCCGTCCTGATCCTGCAGAGTATTCATCGCTCAGCGGGTAACCGAAAGATCCGCGCTCGTATCCGGATGCGCCATAGGCACCAAAGATTCCATTACGCACAAAGTGCGTCTCTCCATCGGCGCTCCAATACGCAGTTCCGTATTCAAACACCTGGAAAACGCCTTTTCCGGAAGGCGTTTCAGCGGTAGTTGGCAGGCCGATAACCTGTGCTCCTCCGAGGTCTCGGTAGGCATTTGCAATCCCGGTTCCGTAGCGCAGAACGTACGTGCCGGAGTTCGAGGTGGCGATCACTCCACCTTCGAATTCTTGCACCCGTCCTGAAGCAACTGCGTACTCATCGCTGGTCGGGTATCCCAACTTTCCACGTTCATACCCAGTCGAACCGTACTTTTCGAAAATACGACCGCGCACGAAATGCGTGCCGTTCTCTGCCTTCCAGTAGGCGGTCCCCTTTTCGAAGACTTGGAAAACACCCCTGCCAGAACGCGTCTCATCGGATGTAGCAACGCCCAAAACCTTCGCGCCGCCTAATTCAGTGAAAGCATTGGCAATACCGGTGCCATAGCGAAGCGTATGGCTACCGGCATTTTGGGTCCACGTGATTGTTCCACCTTGAAATTCTTGCGCGCGTCCAGAACCCGCAGAATATTCATTGCTTGTAGGGAAGCCTAAGACGCCTCGCTCATAGCGTTGCTTTCCGTATTCGACGAAAATCTTGCCACTGACGAAGTGCGCATCGGTCTGCGCAGTCCAATAAGCAGTCCCGCGATCGAAGAGCTGGTAGACTCCGGGAGCACTTGCTTCTTCATTCGATTTGGGATTGCCCATGAGTGACTTACTGTCATTCCATAGCCCCCAGATCGCGCCTTTCACGGTGTAGGAAGCTGAGCGATCATTCGCCGAGCTCGAGGTCGAGGCCGATTGGGAGGGCTGTGCCCCGTTTTGCGCAATCTGACGAATTGTTGGAAGCTTCGAGTACCCGGCATCTCCCGGGCAACTCGTCGGATAGGTGTCTCGGTGGCCGGAAATACGGGCAAGATCGATGTAAGTGCCTGCCTGATACTTCGGGTTCGATCCCTTGGGCCTAAAGCCAGCAGACTCAGACATATTTGACACTCCTGCACGCCTTAACTGCCATCCTGCAAGAGCACCGACAGTATTGAGGGTTGCCTGAGATGGCGCCTCGGATTGATAGGTTCCCATCATCGAGATCCCCATCGTGCCGGAGTTAAAACCCTGATCGTGGGCGCCAGCAACCATCTTGCCAGCCGGTGATGAAAGTGTCCCTTTTCGGCCTTCGAAGGCGCGCCCCCACTTATCGACGAGGAAGTTATACCCGATGTCCCCCCAATCCAGAGTGACTGCATGATAGTGATAGATTCCGCGAACAATCGATGCTGATTGATCCATTGTGTAGTTGTTCGTGCCCGCAGTGTGGTGAACAACGACATGGCTCGCTGCAAAATACTCCGGATCCCAGTCAAGGTAGGATTCATTCGCTCCCCAACCACTCCTGCTGGTTACAGCAACGGGTAGCCCGTTGGGCTGAACGGTTGCGGGGAAAGCACGACTGAGCTGTGCGCCGCTGCGACCGATTGCGCTTCCACTACCGACTCCCGGATAAACAGACTCTGTTGCCTCCTCGTAAGTGTCCCCACTTGACGCAGAAGATGGCGATCCAGCTTTAGGCACTGCGCTATTACTGTCAGCCTCAGCGTTCTGATCAGGCTGAATAAGCGAAGTTATATGGCTCCCTTCGGCCTGCACGGACTCTGGGTTAATATCTGTGCCTTCTGCAGCGGTTGTCACAACATCGTCTTCTGCCACAGTTGTTTCACCCTGCGGGTTATCGGGAATCATTGCGACTTCGAGATCAGCTGGAAGATCCTTTTCGTCTCCAGTTACGCGAATCTGAATCGCGTCTGCTCCCGCGGTAATGAAAGGATCAGTACCACCGCGCGCTTCAGTACCATCAGCGTGATCTTTTCCCGCTCCCCCATCATTATCAGTGAGGTACCACTGGCTCCACCGGCCATTCTCGCGAACCCGAATAAACATCTGGGTATTGGCAGAAAGCATGGATTGCCCACTCCAGGACAAACCAGTGACCATGAAAGGATTGACAGAGATGGGCTCAGTCAAGATTGCTGCATTATCACTAGGATCAAAAGAAGATGTGCCCTGGGACTGCAGTGTGGTGCGTGAGAAACGTTTTAAAGAATGTCCGTTTCCAATTCCGACATTCTCGAGGCCTGCCTGGGCAACGCGGGTAGGTTCACCTTGCGAACGCGTGAGAGTGATCTTTTGTACGGGCCGTTCGCTACTTGTTGTCGTCCCTGTGAGGGCGATCTGCTGATCGCCAGTAGGCGCATTCACCAAGGCTGTTCCTTGTGGGAACACAAGGCTTAAGAATGCAGCACTTGCTGTCAGGGAAACTACTCGCATAGATAAACTCCGTCAGTGATGATGGTTAGTCACTTTCGTAACAGTATACACATTTATCACATGCGTAACAGCATAAAGTGCACTCATTCACAGCATTTCTTCAGTAATTTTCGTTGAATATGCGTGAACATCTCACAGTTCGTAGGAATTACGCAGCCGTTTTGGCCCAGATTGGAGTGGAAGCTAGAACCGTCAATTGGGCGTAAAACTTCACGCGAAAAGGTGGCTCGAAATAAAAAATCAGGATCGGAAAACCGATCCTGATTGTCTGTCGGGCTGGCGGGATTTGAACCCACGACCCCTTGACCCCCAGTCAAGTGCGCTACCAAACTGCGCCACAGCCCGTTTGATCACCTAAATTTTGGCGACTCGGATAGTTTAGCCCAAGTCCTACCGAAAATTCCAATTGAGTACGGCGACCCCCGTCACATTCAGTTGTGGTTTCCACTCATGCCTACGGGGAGAAGCAAAATAATCGCCTCCAAGACCCCCTCAATATCAAGATCCGAGGTATCAACCAGCTCAATTCCAGGACCCGGATTCGTAAATTCACTGACAGTTGAATCAGCTGCGTCACGATCGACAATCTGAGAACGAACTTTTTCTAGGCTTTCGGGGCTGTCATCGCCAAATAGCTCCTTAGCCCTCCGCTTCATCCGCGCAAGCGGTGAAGCAACAAGCAAAACTCTCAAATCGGCCTCAGGGTATACAACAGTGGTGATATCGCGTCCTTCCGCAACCATTCCACTTCCGTTTGAAGAAGCTTCGGCCATGCGTTGACGCTGATGCTCGACCATCCATGCGCGAACTAAAAGGTTCGTGGAAATCTTCGAGACGGCCTCGGAAATAATGGAGGATCGGATTAATGAAGTAACCTCCCGGTTTCCAACATAGAAATGAGGATCATCAGGATTCGAATCGGCGTGAAGATCAAGAGAAGGAAGCAAGGCAGCAACGGCATCGTGATCATCTAAATCAACGCCTGACTCTAAGGCAATAAGAGTCAATGAACGATACATTGCCCCGGTATCGAGGTAGCCAATGCCCAAGCGACGAGCAAGTAATTTAGCAATCGTTGATTTGCCAGAACCCGCAGGTCCATCAATTGCAATTGTCAGTCCGTGAGGAGAAAGACCATCAGACATTATTAATCTCCACTTCCGGTATTCCACCCGCGTTCCTGCAGCTGGCAGATGGTCGAAGAAACGATAGATGGATCGAGACTGAGGCGGGCGACACCCATTTGAGCGCCTGCAGAGTGCTCAAGGGCGAAGTCTTCAATATTTACGCCGATCTCACCGAGATCTGCGAAAAGTCGACCCAGAGAGCCAGCAGTATCAGGAACAAACACATCGAGAACGACGTAGCGCCTTGGCGCTCCGCCGTGTTTACCTGGAATTCGTGCGACTCCCCTATTGCCCTGATCCATCACTCGATAGACAGCTCCCACGCTTCCACCTTCAAGAGGGCCCTCGTTCGCAGCAGCATCCAGATGCGAAATCAGATCATCGAGATCACCGCGAAGATCCTTCAACACCTTGACGACTGGGCCGGCATTGCCCGCCAAAATAGCAGTCCACAAACGAGGATCGGAGGCGGCAATTCGAGTTGTATCGCGCAGGCCCTGGCCTGAAAGTGAGAGCGCCGAAACAGGAGCATCAGCAAGCCGAGCAGCAAGCATTGACGAAACCAACTGAGGTACGTGAGAAATTAGCGCAACGGATTGATCATGTGTCGAAGCGTCCATTTCAATGGGGAAGGCTCCGACATCCCCCGCAAGTGAACGAATCCGCATTACTGCATCAGGTGATGAAGTCGGGCTTGGAACAATCACCCATGGCCTGCCGTAGAAAAGATCTGCGTCTGCCGCACCTGCGCCACTACGCTCGCGACCCGCCATCGGATGAGAACCCACATAGCGGCTCGTAATATCTGAGCCTCGGCGTTCTGCTTCCTCGACCACTCCTTCAAGGACAGCCAACTTTACGGAAGCGACATCGCTGACGACGGCCTCGGGATATCGAATCAAGGCATCCACAACACAGATATCAGCAACGTCAGGAGGCGTTGACACAATGACCAACGACGGCGAGCAGTGATCATCCGGACCGATCAGAGTTCCGGCGCCCAAATCCTGCGCTAAGCGTCCAGCCGTTGGTGAGGAATCACGAAGAAAAACCTCGACTCCCCCACTACGAAGTGCAAGTGCAAGAGAGGTGCCCAAAAGACCCGTTCCGATAATCAGAACGGGGCCTCGGGTTGTACTCACGAGTGATGGCACAGGACTCACAAACCAACCGCGTCATAGAGAGCGGCAAGCTGCGGTCCCTTAACGCGACGCATCGTTCCAGGTTGTAGGTGTTCTAGGCGAATGGGGCCAAACTTCGTACGAACGAGCTCGCGAACTGGGTAACCGACCTCATCCATCAAACGGCGGACAAGACGGTTACGTCCTTCGTGGACGATGATTTCAACAGTGGTGATATCACCGTAGGTTTCCATGGTGCGGAAAGAATCAACCGCAATTGGACCGTCTTCCAATTCAACGCCTTCGAGCAGACGACGGCGGACACCCGGCTTAACTTCGCCGTGAACACGCGCGATATAGGTCTTAGGAATCTCGTAGGAGGGGTGGGTCAGTCGGTTCGCAAGCTCACCATCATTCGTCAGCAAAAGCAGCCCAGAAGTATCGATATCCAAGCGGCCCACGTGATACAGACGCTCAGGGTAATCAGCAACAAGATCCGCCAGCGTCGGACGCCCCTCCGGGTCTGACATGGTCGAAACCATGCCAACAGGCTTATTCACAGCCATGACGATCGGACGATTCTCTTCCAAAATAATCCGCTTACCATCGACATGAATTGCCTGACGCCTGGGGTCAACACGCATACCTTGACCGCGAACCACCTTGCCGTCAACTGAAACACGGCCTTGGGCAATAAGCTCTTCTGCTGCCCGTCGAGAAGCTACCCCCGCACGTGAGAGTACTTTTTGCAGGCGAATGCCGTCTTCACTATAGGAATCGTTTCTCACAGTGTCTCCTCAAGTTCGTCCAGCTCGTCCGAAGCCGGAAGGTAGGGGGCTAATGGTGCCAATTCGTCAAGGGAATTCATTCCCATTCGTTCAAGAAATACTTGGGTCGTCCCATACAAACGAGCCCCCGAAGAAGATTGGCCAACTTCCTCAATGAGTTCACGTGCACTCAAGGTCCGAACCACTGCATCAACATTCACGCCGCGAATTTGAGAGATCCTCGCACGCGAGATCGGTTGACGATAGGCAATAACCGCAAGTGTTTCCAGAGCAGCTTGTGACAGTTTAGATTGTCCTGATCCAACAATAAACTGGGAAACAAGCGACTCCCAGCGAGGAGCAGAATAAATTCGCCATCCTCCACCTAGACGCCGAAGTTCAAATCCGTGTTCACGGCCGCCAGAGCGTCCAGCGTATTGTGCGCAGAGCGCTTCAAGCACATGCTCGATATCTTCAGCAGAAACATTGAGAACACCGGCAAGCTGTTGAGCGGTAACAGGCTGATCGACAACCATCAAAATTGCTTCGATGGGAGCAAAGAGAAGTTGAGTCTCAGCAAGGTCAAGTGCATCGCTCATACGTCCTCCTCCCATTCATCGACCTTTGGGTCATTCCCATTCCATACGAGTTCCAGTGTTGAAAGCGCCTCTTCCTGCTGGAACTCAATAGCTCGGCGCCTGTACAACTCTAAGATAGCGAGGAAACGCGAGACAACAACAGCCGTATCGCGCGCGTCTGAGATGAGCTGAGAAAAGGTTGCGTGGCCATGAGCACTTAGATACGCGATGACGACCTTTGCTTCCTGAGCAACTGGCACTGCAGCTGAATGGAGGTGCGTCACTTCGACAGTCGGTGGCTGAGCGCTGAGCGCGTCCGCACATGCACGAGCAAGATCCTCAGCGCCTACTTCCCATCGAAGTTCCGGAAGAAGTCGAGTGAATTGAGGTTCAAGCGCAACACTGCGCGGGATTAAACCCACATAGGCCTCAAGCCGTTGAGCGATCTCCCCCGCCGCTAGCTTGAATGCCCGATACTGAAGCAAACGACTGAAGAGCAGGTCACGTGCCTCGAGGTCTTCACTACTCAGCGATGATTCCTCTTCATAATCAGGAAGCAAACGCGCTGCCTTCATATCCAACAGTGTCGCTGCTACGACAAGGAATTCGCTGGTCCGTGAAAGATCAGGAAAGGCATGCATATGTGCAATGAACTCATCGGTCACTTCGGCAAGGGCAACCTGAGTGATATCGAGCTTCTTCCGAGAGATCAATTGGAGCAGAAGGTCAAAAGGACCTTCGAAGACTTCAAGCGAAACTTGAAAATCATCAAGTGCCGCTTGAGTCCCGTCATATTCAGGCGACATCTCCACGCGCGATGATCTCTCTGGCCAAACGTCGGTAGGAACGCGCGCCCGGGTGGTTCGGCGCGTAGCTGGTAATTGGCACTGTCGCGACTGAAGCATCGGGGAACTTCACAGTACGTGCAATCCGTGTTGTGAAAACAAGGTCACCGAAGGCCTCGTCAAGTCGCTCCAAAACCTCACGCGAGTGCAAGGTGCGGGTATCAACCATCGTCGCCAGGATTCCATCGATCTTCAGGCGCGGATTAATTCGATCGCGCACTGTTTCAATGGTTTCGACCAGCAATGCGACACCGCGAAGAGCAAAAAACTCCGCTTCCATAGGAACAATGACACCGTGCGCCGCGGTTAAGGCATTGACGGTGAGCAGTCCAAGCGAAGGCTGGCAGTCAATGAGAATGACGTCGTAATCATCGACTACTGGTCGAAGAACACGCGAGAGCGCTGATTCACGCGCGACCTCATTAACCAGCTGAACTTCGGCAGCCGAAAGATCGATATTCGCAGGCACGATATCGAGGCCGGGAATTGAGGTGTGGCACAGGGCCTGATGAATATCTTCCTTCGGATTCATCAGGAGGTTATAGATTGTGTGTTCCATCTCCAGGGTATTGATGCCCAAGCCAACAGATGCGGCGCCTTGAGGATCAAAGTCAACAATCAGAACACGACGTCCATATTCAGCTAGCGATGCTGCAAGATTGATGGTTGTCGTTGTCTTTCCAACCCCACCTTTTTGATTACACATCGCAATAATGCGTGCGGGTCCATGCCCGGTCAGTGGTGCCGGGACGGGGAAATCATTTTCTTCGTTGGCAGGAAGATCCCCGGTAAGCGTTGGCTGAGATGGATTCGTCACGTTCCCTATCTTAGTGCATTGCTCCACACAATTCCGCCCTACCCCGCTTAAGTTGTGAGCTCGCTTGTCTTATTGGGATTACGAGGCCGAGGTTGTGATATCACTTGGATCGAGCTGCGCGCGCGGATGGGCAGTTCGGTACATTTCTTTAAGGGTAGCAATCGTCACCTTGGTATAGATTTGCGTCGTTGAGACAGAGGAATGCCCAAGCAATTCTTGTACGTCTCGAATATTTGCTCCGCCTTCTAACAAGTGTGTGGCAAAGGAATGCCGCAAGGTGTGTGGAGAGACGGGTACCTCAAGCTGCGCGCGCGTTGCAGCGCGTTGAATAATGTCCCAAGCAGACTGACGTGAAAGTGCGCCTCCCCTATTGTTGAGAAAGACGTTCGGACACCCTTTCCCCTTTGAAGAAAAGAAGGGGCGCGCACGCACAAGATAGGCTTCAAGCGCCTGCTTTGCCATAGATCCTAAGGGAACAAGTCGTTCCTTACGTCCCTTTCCGAATAGGCGAATAATCGGAAGTTCTTCATTAAGGTCGAGGTCATCAATCGCCATTGAAACGGCTTCGCTGACGCGAGCACCAGTTGCGTAGAGGGTTTCAAGAAGAGCTCGATCGCGAAGCGAACGCGGGTCATCTCCGCTGCCTGCCGCCTCGAGCAAAGCTTCAACTTGCTCGACTGTTAGAGCTTTTGGAAGGTGCCCAGCAACTTGAGGAACACGAACTTGGGCACTCGGATCCTGAGCACTGTGGCCCTCTCGAAGTACGTATTTGTGAAAAGAACGAATTGCCGATAATGCGCGCGCCACGGAGGACGGTGCTGCAGCATGTCCGTCCTTTGCCTCATTGAGTGACGCAAGAAAGTCTTCAATCGAACTCTCAGTGATCTGATCGCAATCTTCAATGCCGTGCGCTTCTTGGAAAGCACAATATTTTCGTACGTCGCGTCGGTAGTTGGAGACAGTATGCGGGGATGCACCCTTCTCTACACTCAGGAAAATGAGCCATTCTTCCTGAACACGCTCCATTTGTTTAGCCACGGGGTCATTGTATTTGCGCCCAACTGATTTGCCGCATATTCGCTGTTCGAGCGCGGCGAGCGGCTACACTTAACCCTGCAGGGAAGCCATCTTACCGATTGCCAGGAGGTCCAATCGTGCCCGCGTCTTGGAATAAGCTCGATAGCCGCGCTATTTCCACCGCTAAAATTCTTGCCGCTGATGCAGTTGAACGTGTCGGAAATGGACACCCGGGAGCAGCGATTTCTCTTGCTCCTGCGGCGTATGCGCTCTACCAGCGTCACCTTCACCTTGACCCGTCAGACCCGCACTGGTTGGGCCGCGATCGTTTCATTCTTTCATCGGGCCATTCTTCACTGACTCAATACCTGCAGCTCTATCTTGCGGGAATGGGCGTCGAACTTGAGGACCTGAAAGCCCTGCGTACCGAAGGCGCACTCACTCCCGGACACCCCGAGTTTGGGCATACCCCGGGAGTTGAGCTCACAACGGGACCGTTGGGAACCGGCCTTGCTTCTGCCGTTGGTTTCGCAATGGCGGAGCGTTTTACCCACGGTCTTCTCGATCCCGACACTCCTCATGGTCAGTCGATTTTTGATCATTGCGTGTATGTCATTGCCGGTGACGGGTGTCTTCAAGAAGGTGTTTCTGCGGAGGCTTCGTCTCTTGCGGGAACACAAAAGCTCGGCAATCTCATTGTTTTATGGGACGATAACCGCATTTCGATCGAAGGCGACACCGATATCGCATTCAGCGAGGATGTTCTCAAGCGCTACGAGTCCTACGGCTGGCACATTCAACGTGTGGACTGGTTGAGTGAGGATGGCTCCTACGTCGAAGACGTTCAGGCCTTGGACGAGGCTTTGGCAGCCGCGCGTGAGAACACTGAACAACCGTCAATCATTGCGCTTCGGACGATTATCGGATGGCCCACTCCCGAAAAATCTAATACCGGGGGAATCCACGGTGCCAAGCTCGGTGAAGAGGCACTTCGCGGTTTAAAGAGTGCATTGGGAGCCGATCCGGATGCTCACTTTGCCGTAGATGAAGAGGCCGTTGCGCATTCACGCAGGCAATTTGCTCAGCGTGCACAGACACTGCGCGCCCAATGGGATCAGCGTTTCGAAGAGTGGAAGGAAGCAAATCCGCAGCGAGCGGCTCTTCTTGAGCGCCTTCTGCAGGGTGAACTTCCGGAAGACTGGGAGAAGGCGCTCCCCGAATTCCCGGCGGGAAAGGCAATCGCAACCCGCTCGGCCTCGGGAAAGGTACTGAACGCTATCGCACCGGTGCTTCCTGAACTTTGGGGTGGCTCCGCTGACCTCGGTGGGTCAAATAACACCTTCCTCAATGGATTCACGTCATTCCTCCCGGAAGGAACCTACTCGCGTTCCTTTGAAGCTGATCCATACGGCCGTAACCTCCACTTTGGTATTCGCGAATTTGCAATGGCCTGCGCGATGAACGGTATCGCAGCTGATGGTCTCACCCGCGTGTATGGTGGTACTTTCTTCGTGTTCTCGGACTTCATGCGCGGCGCGGTTCGCCTTGCCGCTCTTATGGACCTTCCCGTCACCTATGTTTGGACGCATGATTCAATCGGTGTTGGCGAAGACGGACCTACACACCAGCCAATCGAACATCTTGCTTCCTACCGCGCGATTCCGAATCTCGCAGTGATTCGTCCTGCGGATGCTGCTGAGACCGTCCAGGCATGGAAGAACATTCTCGAGCAGCATCATCCTGCAGCTTTGGTCTTAAGCCGACAGAATCTTCCTAATCCCGCCCGTGGCGAAGGAAACGAGCTTGCTGATGCTCAAGGTGTTGCCCGCGGTGCCTACATTCTTGCCGATTGTGAAGACACTCCCGAGGTTATTTTCATGGCCACGGGTTCAGAGGTAGCGCCTACTTTGGAGGCTCATCGCCTGCTGAAGGCTGAGGGAATTGCTTCGCGCGTTGTCTCGGTTCCGTGCCTTGAGTGGTTTGAGAGCCAGGACGAGGCCTACCGTGAGTCGGTCCTCCCCTCGGCGGTCCGCGCCCGTGTGGCTGTCGAGGCCGGGATTGCGCTTCCTTGGTACCGCTGGGTTGGCGAGGCCGGACGGATCGTCTCCCTCGAGCACTTTGGCGAGTCTGTGGACGGTGCCCGGCTCTTTGAGAAGTACGGATTCACGCCTGAGAACATTGCAGCACGGGCCCGCGAAAGTATCGCTGCCGCTCACTAGGGGGCACTTCTCCCCCGCTTTCTAATTCGAAAATATCAACGTGCCGAGATACGGCGCAAGAACACTGGCTGCCCAGATCATCGTAATGATGACGTAGGGTAGCCAGTGTTCCTTTGTAATAGCAATAAATTCGCGGATAAATGCTGTCGGAAAGTAATAGCCAGCTGTCTTCGAACCGATGCCGTCATCCTTAAGTCCAACTTTTGAAGCATAGAGCGCTGTACGGAAGACATAGTAGTCAGAGGTTACGAAGGCGCAGCGGTATGTTCCTAACCCTTGCGCATCCAAAAGATGCTTGGCGAAGAGAAGGTTCTCCATGGTTGTGGCCGAACGATCTTCAAGAAGAATTGAATCCTGCGGGACACCACGTGCAGTTAAATAGCGGGACATGGCTTCAGCTTCGGAAATGAGCTCATCACTCCCCTGCCCACCCGAGGGAAGGAGGATCGCATGCGCGCCCTGCGCTTTCCAAAGCTCCACAGCTTTATCGATTCGCCCTCTGAGCAGGGGTGTCGGCTCCTCTCCCCTGAGTCCAGCACCATGAATGATGATGTAATCAAAGATACGTTTCCGGGGAAGCTTGCGGTAGAGCCAGGAATAAAGCAATAGCGCAACAAAGCTGAAGAAAAACCACATGCCTAAAACACAAACGCCGCGCTTTCCAAAAGCGCGGCGTTAAAAGACTTCCGTTCAGGAAGCGAACTTCATCAACACTCCCATGCCGATGATGCTCACGACCCAAATCAGGAGGATTGCCAAAGTAATCCGGTTGAGGTTCCGTTCTGCGACACCAGAAGAACCGGCAGAAGAAGAAATTCCGCCACCGAACATATCGGAAAGGCCGCCACCCTTACCCTTGTGCATCAGAATCGTTAGGGTCAGCAAAATGCTGGTCAGAGTGATGATCACGATGAGTGTAATGTTCAGTACCGCCACGTTCGATTTTCCGATTCTTTCAGAGACTTCAACGGTTTGTAGTCTAGCGAATAATGCCTAGGTAAGGCCAACTGGGCACCGAAGTGTTGCGTACTTCGGTGCCCAGAGCCTTTAAAGGATCACAGCTCCTGGAAGCGAGCCATCGCAGCGAAGGAGTCTGCCTTCAGCGATGCGCCACCAACAAGTGCGCCATCAACATCGGGCTGGCTCATGAGCTCCTTGATGTTTCCGGGCTTTGCCGAGCCGCCGTAGAGGATACGGGCGGAGTCAGCAGTTACGTCGCCATAGTCGGCGCGCAGTGCCTCGCGGATTGCACCGCAAACTTCCTGTGCGTCGTCGGCAGTTGCAGTCTCACCAGTACCAATTGCCCAAATGGGTTCGTAGGCGATAACGATCTTCGCGACCTCGTCGGCAGTGAAGCCTTCGAGTGCCGCGCGAACCTGGCCGAGAACGAACTCGACATGGGTTCCGGCCTTACGAACCTCAAGGGC
>JBHRQN010000049.1:0-13554 GCA_042645485.1 Pauljensenia sp. | reverse complement strand
ATCTTCGCGACCTCGTCGGCAGTGAAGCCTTCGAGTGCCGCGCGAACCTGGCCGAGAACGAACTCGACATGGGTTCCGGCCTTACGAACCTCAAGGGCCTCGCCGCAGCACAGGATTGGGGTCATGCCAGCGTCAAATGCCTTGCGAGCCTTTTGGCCAACAAGCTGATCGGACTCGTTGTGGTACTCACGACGCTCGGAGTGGCCAACGACCACGTAGCTGCAACCGAGCTTGGTCAGCATCTCAGAGGAGATCTCACCGGTGAATGCACCATTGTCGTGGACAGAGATGTCCTGTGCGCCGTACTTAATCTGAAGATCATCGGCGTCAACAACGGTCTGCACGGTACGAAGATCGGTGAAGGGAGGAATCACCAAGACCTCGCAACGCGAGTAGTCAAAGTTGTGATCAGAAAGCTCCATGGCCAAGCCCTGGACCAGGTGATTTGCCTCGAGGTGATCGAGGTTCATCTTCCAGTTACCTGCCATCAAAGGGGTACGTGTCATTGTTCAGTCCTCCAGTACTGCAATACCGGGCAGAACCTTACCCTCGAGCAGCTCGAGAGAGGCGCCACCACCGGTGGAAATGTGAGAGAAAGTAGATTCGTCGAAGCCGAGGTTACGAACGGCCGATGCGGAGTCTCCACCACCAATAACAGTGAATGCGGTTCCTTCGCTCATTGCACGTGCGACTGCCTTTGTTCCCTCTGCGAATGCGGGGAACTCGAAGACACCCATGGGGCCGTTCCAGACAACGGTCTTTGCAGAAGCAATTGCTTGAGAGAAAATCTCACAAGTCTTCGGACCAATATCGAGGCCCATCTGATCCGCGGGAATCGCGTCAGCACTCACAACGGTTGCGGGTGCGTCTGCTGCAAACTCAGGAGCAACGACTGTGTCGACGGGCAGAAGAAGCTCGACACCGTTCTTCGCGGCGGTCTCCATATAGCCCTGAACCGTGGGAATCTGATCCGCTTCGAGAAGAGACTTACCAACTTCGTAGCCCTTTGCAGCCAAGAAGGTGTAAGCCATGCCGCCGCCGATAACCAGCTTGTCAGCCTTGGACAACAGGTTCGCAATAACTCCGAGCTTGTCTGAGACCTTCGAACCACCGAGGACGACGACGTAGGGACGCTCGGGATCATTAACGGCCTTGCCCAAGGACTCGATTTCCTTGACAACAAGAAGACCAGCGGCGCTAGGAAGAAGCTTGGCAACATCGTAAACCGAAGCCTGCTTGCGGTGAACAACACCGAAACCATCGGACACAAAGGCATCCGCAAGAGAAGCAAGCTGTGCAGCGAAGGCTTCGCGCTCTGCATCGTCCTTCGAAGTTTCTGCAGCGTTGAAGCGAACGTTCTCAAGAAGAACGATCTCACCAGGCTTCGCGGCCTCAACAGCAGCGTGTGCTCCTTCACCGACGGTATCGGGAGCAAGAGTGACCTTGACGCCGGTCAGCTCAGCAAGGCGGTGCGCAACGGGTGCGAGCGAGAATGCGGGATTGACTTGGCCCTTAGGACGTCCAAGGTGGGCGGCAATGATCACCTTTGCACCTGCATCCAAAAGAAGCTTGATCGTCGGAAGTGCCGCGCGAATACGACCGTCATCGGTAATGTTCTGATCAGCATCGAGGGGAACATTGAAGTCCGAACGGAGCAGAACGCTCTTACCGGAAAGATCACCCAGGCTATCAATTGTCCTCATGGGAATCTCCTTAAATTAAAGAAAAATTGAGACGCCAGCAAACTGGGCCCGCATACGCTTTTACGTACACGGGCCCAGTAACTAGCAGATCATGCTCTATGCGAGGATCAGGCCAGCTTGGAGCCAACCAGCGAGGTCAGGCGAACGAGAGCGTTCGAGTAGCCCCACTCGTTGTCGTACCAAGAGAGAACCTTCACCAGGTTGCCGATGACCTTGGTCTCGGTTGCGTCGAAGATCGAGGTGTGGGGGTTGCCCACGATGTCGGTGGAGACGATCGGATCTTCGGTGTACTCAAGAACACCCTTGAGCTCGCCCTCAGCAGCGGCCTTGACCGCAGCCTGGATAGCCTCAACCGAGACCTCCTTGCTGGCGACAAAGGTCAGGTCGGTCAGCGAACCGGTCGGGGTGGGAACGCGAACAGCGAGTCCGTCGAACTTACCCTTGAGCTCGGGCAGAACCAGAGCAACAGCCTGAGCCGCACCGGTCTTGGTAGGGATCATGTTGAGGGCTGCTGCACGTGCACGACGCAGATCCTTGTGGGGGGCGTCGAGAACGCGCTGGTCGCCGGTGTAGGAGTGGATGGTGGTCATGATGCCACGCTCGATACCGAAGTTCTCGTGGAGAACCTTGGCCAGAGGAGCAAGGCAGTTGGTGGTGCACGAAGCGTTGGAGATGATGTTCATGGTGGCGGGATCGTAATCGCCATCGTTCACACCCATAACGAAGGTGCCGTCAACGTTCTTTGCAGGCGCCGAAATGACAACCTTCTTTGCGCCGGCTGCAATGTGTGCAGCTGCCTTCTCACCATCGGTGAAGAAACCGGTGGATTCGACGACAACCTCAACACCGAGCTCGCCCCAAGGCAGGTCGGCAGGATCGCGCTGTGCGAGAACCTTGATGTGCTTTCCGTCAACGATGATGCCCTCATCGTCGTAGGAAACCTCACCATTGAAGCGACCCATGATCGAGTCGTACTTCAGCAGGTGTGCCAGAGTCTTATTGTCGGTCAGATCGTTAACTGCAACGACCTCGAGGTCTGCGCCCTGCTCAATTGCAGCGCGGAAGAAGTTACGACCGATGCGGCCGAAGCCGTTAATGCCAACGCGGGTGGTCACTGTTGTCCTCCTGCTTGTGCCCCCTGCGGGACACACTTTCTGTATCAACCATGAAGATGCGGTTTGCATCTATGGCCCGCAGTTCTCTGCGGTTCCAGTACCTCTAATCTACACCTTCACGGTCCAAGATGAGGGTGAACTAAGTCCTTAGAGAGCTGGCCCACATTATGCTGAAAGAGAGATCTTAGTCACCGTCGAGCATATCCAAGGTCAAGGCAGATTCAGTATCGGGAATACCCCGTTCATGTGCGACTTTATCGGCCATCGCTAAAAGACGGCGAATACGGCCTGCAACCGCGTCCTTTGTCAGCGGCGGATCAGTATGTTTGCCCAGCTCTTCAAGGGAAGCCTGCTTGTACTGAATACGCAACTCCCCCGCCTGCCTGAGGTGAGCTGGAACATCGTCGCCCAAAATCGCAAATGCCCGCTCAACTCGCGCTCCGGCCGCCACCGCGGCACGAGCACTACGACGGAGGTTCGCATCGTCAAAGTTTGCTAAGCGGTTAGCTGAACCCCGGGCCTCGCGACGCTCACGCCTTTGCTCCCAGGCAACATGAGTAGCAGGTGCACCCAGCGCGCGGATAAGCGCACTAATGGCCTCGGAATCACGAGCAGTGACGCGATCAGATCCGCGCACCTCCTTTGAACGAACAGTAGCGCCGAGCTTACGTGCGAGTCCCACCATCGCGAGTGCAACCTCGGGTCCCGGGCACGTAATTTCCAGAGATGACGAACGTCCAGGCTCGAGAAGAGAACCGCGCGCAAGAAATGCACCGCGCCACACAGCCGCGGCTTCATCTTTCCCGGAAGCAACCAAGGTCGCAGGGAGCCCGCGCACTGGTCTTCCAGCCCCATCGACGAGGCCGGTGAGTCGAGCAAGTTCATCTGCTCGGTGCACAACTCGTACGACGTAGCGCTTTCCTCGCCGCAACGACGAACCTGAAACTACAACGACAAAGGACTCTACGTTGTACAAGCTAGTCAGGAATGCGCGAAGACGGCGTACAGCAACGGAAGAATCTAACTCCGCTTCGATAAGGATCCGACCACCCACGAGGTGTAGGCCACCTGAGAAACGAAGAATCGCACATACCTCCGCGGCCATCGCAGATTGCGAGGGAACCACGCTACGCGCTAATTCATCTTTCATATCCGATGTGAGGGACACCTTGTCTCCTTATGTCAGGGTGCACTGCAACGAGGAAGATTTTACGGGAGCCAGGTTTCGCTGCGGCCAACTTCGCCAAGAAAACCATCAAAAGCATCACGTAATGCTGCAGCAAGTCGTAAAGGATCATGATGGGCTTCGCCATCACCAGTGCGAACCTGGCGCAAAAGAACACGCGCGCCAAGAGCATCGGCAGCCTCGGCAAGATCATCAATATCGTCAGTTGTTGTCGGATCAGCGATCACTACATCCAGTTTGAAACTGGGAGCGTATTGAGCGATCGCTCGGACGTGATCAGCGGTTGTCATTGATTCTGTTTCGCCGCGCTGGCGTTCAAGGTTCAAAATGAGTGCGCGGTGAGCTTCGGTCGTCACAAGTGCACGATGAAGATCAGGAACCAGTAAGTGCGGAATTACCGAGGTGTACCAAGAACCAGGGCCAAGAACAACCCAATCGGCTTCAGAGATTGCATCGGTGACTGCTACTGGAACTTTGGGTTCTTCTGGGCTGAGGCGTACTGCCTCAACATCACCCGGTGCAATTGCGACTTTAGATTGTCCTTTAACGGTGTAGTGCCGCCCATTATCATTCATATCCGCTTCAATACTCAGCGGGTCTATCGACATCGGGAGAACACGCCCCTGTGCTCCCAAGAGACGGCCAACAAAATCGAGGCCTTCTACCGGGTCGTCGAGAAGCTGCCACAATCCAGCAATCACAATATTGCCGACTGCATGACCATCCATCGGACCACTGGTCTTCAAGCGCATCTGGAAGACGTCTCGCCAGGTCAAACCCCACTCAGTTTCTTCGCATAAAGACGCTAAAGCCATACGTAAATCGCCGGGGGGAAGAATCGGCATCTCCGCCCGAAGGCGGCCCGAAGACCCACCGTCATCAGCAACGGTGACCACGGCTGTGAGCTGACGTGTGATGTGTCGCAGTGCGCGAAGAGTAGCGGATAGCCCGTGCCCACCGCCTAGAGCGACGACACGGTTATTTGATTCGCCGCGCTGCATCCACCCAGCAGCATCAACGTAGGTCATCGACTATTCCTTTCCCATATCGCGATGCATGATTCGCACATTGAAACCGTGCTCGCGCAGCCTGCGGGCGATGAGCTCCGCGCTCGCCACTGAACGGTGCTTTCCGCCCGTACACCCAACTGCAATTGTTGTGTAACGCTTGAGTTCACCAATATACCCCTTCAGCATGGGTGCAAGAAGATCTGCGTAACCAATAACGAAGTCGCGGGCACCCGGCTGGGACAGGACGTAATCTGCAACAGGTTGGTCTTTCCCCGTCAAATGACGCAATTCATCAACCCAGTAGGGATTCTTTAAAAAGCGCACGTCAAGTACATGGTCAGCATCCAAGGGGAGACCGTGCTTAAAACCAAAGGATTCAACGGTAATACGAAGCGGGACATCGCCAGCCTGAGCAATAACATCACGGATATGACGTGTCAGATCATGAACGGACATCCTGGACGTGTCAATAATCGTATCTGCGAAGCGACGTAGAGGGGCAAGCGCGCGCTCTTCGGCTGCAATTCCGTCAAGAAGAGTTCCGTCTCCCTGAAGCGGGTGAGGGCGGCGATTTGATTCATAACGCCGGACAAGAGTGTCCGTCGAGGCCTCAAGGAAGATTACTCGATAGGCAACCCCCAACTCTTTAAGCTGTTCAAGGGCACGAGCAAAATCAGCAAAGAACTCGCGCGAACGCACGTCAACGACGACAGCCAGTCGGTGGACTCCCCCGCCGTCGGGGCTCATCATGCCAACCAGCGCTGGCAGCATTGCCGGTGGAAGATTGTCGACGACGTACCAATCAAGATCTTCAAGTGCACGGGCAGCACCGGTACGTCCTGCTCCTGAGCACCCGGTAATGATCACAACCTCGTTGCCACCCTCATCAGGAGCATCGGGGGCAATCTGATCGAGAAGAGGGATACCTCCGGGCACAGTTTCCTGCGAAGTGTCGGGTGGGATGTGAGTTTCGCTCATACCCCTATGGTGCCATTGATCAGCGAATCTTTCCCGGTTTTGCCTCAGGCAGTTAAGCGCTACTGCACAAGCGGAAGATCTGGATTAAGCGCTTGCCAAATGACACTTCCTAGGGAGGGGCCGATCCCACTCACTTGTGCAATTTCTTCGGGCGTAGACTCGCGAATCTTTTTGACGGAACCGAAGTGACGTAAGAGCGCTTTCTGGCGAGAAGGACCAACTCCTGCGATTCCGTCTAAAACTGAGCGCTGCTGATTCTTCGCGCGCCGTTTCCTATGCGCTGTGATAGCGAAGCGATGGGATTCATCTCTAAGGTACTGAAGCATATAGAGAGCTGCAGAGGTGCGCGGGAAGATTAGCGGGAATTCCTCGCCGGGAATCCACACTTCCTCCAGCCTCTTTGCAAGGCCGATCAGGGGAATATCAATTCCCATTGAATCCAAAGCGTCGCGGGCAGCATTAACCTGTGGCAAACCTCCATCAACAACTACTAAATCTGGACGATATGAAAAGCGCCGTGGGCGTCCGCTCGCATCAACCGGTCCAGACTCAAAGGCGACACCTTCCTCATCTTCACCATCTTCACCATTTTCTTCAGCAAGGAGCCTACGGAATCGGCGTCGAAGGACTTCGTCCATTGCAGATGTGTCATCGGGCGTTCCCTCACCATCTTCACCCTGAATGTTGAAGTGACGATACGCGTCCTTCCTTGGTACTCCATCTTCAAAGACAACCATTGAACCGACCTGAAGCTGCCCCTGCGTGTGGGAGATGTCGTAGCACTCGATACGCAAAGGAGACGCGGGAAGATCGAGGTATTCAGCAAGCTCGTCCAGCGCCTGACCGCGTTGGGCAAGATCGCCACTTCGACGAGTCTTATGGAGAAGCAACGCCTGCTTGGCATTTTCTTTAACAGTCTCCATAAGCTGAGCCTTCGGACCGCGTTTGGGGACATGAATATCAACCGCCGCTCCCCTTTTATCTGAGAGCCACTCAGCGATTGTGCCCCTTTCGGTAGGCATCACACTCACCAAAATCTCACGCGGAACCGCACGAGTCGGTGTATGAATGACATCATCGACCGATACAGCCTCGGCCTGTTCAATGCGCCGTTTTCTTCCTTCTGGAACATCCGGTAGTTCGGAATAGATCTGTTCGAAGAGTCTGGCCATGAGCTCAGCTTCACTGGCATCATCGTCGCGTGAAACGACCCATCCTCGAGTGCCACGAATACGACCACCACGAACGTGGAAAACATGTACCGCTGCGTCAAGCTCATCGCTCACTAAGGCAAAAATATCGGCGTCGGTTCCATCGTTTAAAACCATCGTGTTGCGTTCAAGAACCGTCTCTAGTGCACGCAGATCATCACGTTTCTTTGCGGCTGTTTCAAAATCGAGCTCAGCACTAGCTTGCCGCATTTCAGACTCGACTTGACGCAGGATAGGGCTTGCCTTTCCTTCAAGAAAGTCGCACATCGACTGCGCTAAAGCGCGATGTTTTGCTTGAGAAATACGACCAACGCACGGTGCCGAACACTTGTCGATGTACCCGAGGAGGCATGGACGACCTTGAGCTTGAGCGCGGCGGAATACCCCGGCAGAACAGGTTCGAACGGGGAATACGCGGATCAGGAGTTCAATAGTGTCGCGGATAGCCCAGACTTTTGTATACGGACCAAAGTAACGCGTGTCTTTCCTACGCGCTTCGCGGGTGACCTGAACGCGAGGAAAACGCTCCCCCATACTCACGGCGAGATACGGATAGGACTTGTCGTCCTTAAACATCACGTTAAAACGCGGATTGAATTCCTTGATCCACGTAAACTCAAGGGTGAGCGCTTCAATCTCGTTACGTACAACAGTCCACTGCACCGAGGCAGCGGTCGTCACCATTTTCTGGGTACGCGGATGAAGATTGGCAAGGTCTTGAAAGTAATTAGTCAGGCGCGCTCGAAGGTTCTTTGCTTTACCAACATAGATGACTGCACCCTGTTCATCACGGAACCTATAGACCCCTGGGTCTGTCGGGATCTCACTTGTTTTCGGTCGATAGGTCGAAGGATCAGCCACGCCCCTAGCCTAACCGGGCTATCAATGTGATGCTTGCTCTGCATGGCATTAGAAAACTTTTGGTCTGAGGTTTATCATTTCTTGAAGGTATCGCTGTGGAAAGGTTTGCCATGTTTACCCAGGCTCAAGAGGTTATCGACTTTATTGAAAAGGAAGAAATTGCGTACATCGACGTACGTTTCTGCGACCTTCCGGGAGTCCAACAGCACTTCACTATTCCCGCCAGCGAGCTTCAAGCATCTGTCCTCAAAGATGGACTGATGTTCGACGGCTCGTCGGTTCGCGGCTTCACACAGATTCACGAATCAGACATGAAGCTGATTCCAGATATTACGTCAGCCTTCGTCGACCCTTTCCGCGCTAATAAGACACTCGTCATTATTTTTTCCATCGTCGACCCATTCACTGATGAGCCTTTCTCACGCGACCCTAGACAAGTTGCTGCGAAGGCCGAGGCCTACCTGCGCTCCACTGGCATCGCCGACACCTGTTACATCGGCGCAGAGGCAGAGTTTTTCGTCTTCAACGATGTGCGTTACCAAGTGAGCCCTCAATCGACCTTCTACGCTCTTGACTCCGACGAGGCCTACTGGAACACAGGACGCACGGAGGAAGGTGGGAATCTGGGATATAAAGTCGCACCTAAGGGCGGTTATTTCCCCGTCTCCCCCAGTGATGACTTCACCGATCTTCGTGATGAGATGTCTAACCTCCTGACCGAGGTTGGACTGAAGCTTGAGCGCGCACATCACGAGGTTGGCTCAGGCGGCCAGCAGGAGATCAACTACCGCTTCGATACCTTAACAACTGCTGCAGACGACATGATGAAGTTCAAGTACGTCATTAAGAACGCTGCGCGTGCTGCGGGTTTGTCGGCAACCTTCATGCCCAAGCCGCTATTCGGTGATAACGGTTCTGGAATGCACACGCACCTTTCCTTGTGGAAAGACGGCGAGCCTCTCTTCTATGACGAACGAGGCTACGGTTCTCTTTCCGACACCGCCCGCTGGTTCATTGGTGGGCTTTTGGAGCACGCACCTGCTCTGCTTGCCTTTACAAACCCTTCGGTCAATTCTTTCCGCCGGCTTGTCCCGGGCTTTGAGGCACCGATTAACTTGGTCTATTCGGCACGTAACCGAAGCGCCTGCATTCGCATTCCCGTAACTGGTACTTCACCTGCCGCGAAACGTGTCGAATACCGTGTTCCAGATCCCAGCGCGAACCCCTACTTGTCCTTCTCAGCCTGTCTCATGGCCGGTATTGACGGGATCAAACGTCGTATCGAACCAGCCGCGCCCATTGATAAGGACCTCTACGAACTTCCGAGCGCTGACTACGATTCCATTGCGAAGCTTCCCTCCAGTTTGGAAGCGGCTCTTGAGGCACTTCGTCATGACTATGAATTCCTCACCGAGGGAGATGTCTTCACTGAAGACCTGATCGAAACCTGGATTAACTATAAAGAAACGGTGGAGATTGCCCCAATGCGCGCCTACCCGCATCCTTACGAATTTCAGCTGTATTACGATCTGTGAGCTAGATAGCCGCCATTAGACGCTATATTCATAGTGTCTACTCGTGTAAATGCAGGTCCGAAACGGAGACATCATGAAACGCATGCGTGACGGTTCGTATACGATCAAGCCGAAATTCAAGCTCTCTTCGCACGAGCTGCTCCCTGATCTGCTCGCTGCACGAGCCTCAGCCCATCCTGATCAGGTCGTCATCGAGACACGTTCCTCCGTTGGTGCAACCCGCAAGATCACTGCTGCAGAACTTCAACGCCAGGTTGAGTACATCTCCTGTGGCCTTGTCGGCCTTGGTATTGAAGCGGGAGACTCGGTCGCAATTCTCGCTTCCACATCCATGGAATGGCTACTGCTAGACCTCTCTCTTCTCTCGGTTGGTGCTGTCACGGTCCCAATCTATGAGTCTGATTCGGCCGCGCAAATCCACCACATCCTCGAAGATGCCCATGTCGTTCAAGTGTTCACTGCGACGACACAACAGGCAGAACTAGTTCGAAGTGTCGCCCCCGCTTTCACGCGTTCAATCGACAGTTTCGATCAGGGAGCATTGCGAACCATCGCTCGCGCTGCCAAACATGTGTCAATCGACGACGTTAAAATTCGCCGTTCGTCACTGGATTCTTCATCGATTGCAACAATTATCTATACCTCAGGAACTACCGGAGTTCCCAAGGGCGTTGTTCTCACCCACGCAAACTTCCTAGCGACGATTGCGGGCGCACGTCAGGTTGTTGGCGATATCGTTGATTCTCCTGATACACGTCTGCTGCTCTTCCTTCCGGTCGCGCATGTTCTTGCACGCCTCGTTATGCACCTCGTGCTTTCTGGAGCGGGTGTCCTTGGATTCTCGCCAAATATTAAGAATCTCCTGCCCGACATTCAGGCCTTCAAGCCCTCTGTTCTGCTTGTCGTACCGCGTGTGCTCGAAAAGGTCTACAACGCCGCCTCCGCGAAAGCCGGCGGCGGAATCAAAGGCAAGATGTTTGCATGGAGCGCCAAGCAGGCGCGCACATATGCACTCGCGCAAGAACGTACTTTCGGGCCTTCCCTACTGAAGAAGGCACGCCACGGCATTGCCGATGCACTTGTTCTGAAGAAAATCCGTTCGATTCTTGGCCCAAATCTTCGCTACATCGTTTCCGGCGGGGCACCTTTAGCCACCGACCTCGCTCAGTTCTACGCGGGGATGGGTATCACACTTCTCCAGGGCTATGGCCTATCCGAAACGACCGGACCGATCGCTGTTCAGCATGCCGGTAAGAACCCGGTAGGTACCGTAGGTCTGCCTCTTCCGGGAAACTTCATTAAGATCGCAAAAGACGGAGAAATCCTTGTCAAAGGTCTTTCGATCATGCCCGGCTACTACCACTTGCCTGAGCAAACTCACCAGGTTATGCCCGATGGTGAGTGGTTCCATACCGGTGATTTAGGGTCTATCTCAAAGAGCGGCCAGCTTTCAATTACCGGACGAAAGAAAGAACTCATCGTCACCGCAGGTGGCAAAAATGTCTCTCCTGAGGTTTTGGAAGATTCACTGGCAACTCACCCCTTAATTGCGAACGTCATCGTTGTTGGCGACCAACGGCCATTTATCGGTGCGCTCTTTACCCTTGACGCTGAGATGCTTCCAGATTGGCTGCGTAAGCACGGACTCCCCCGTTGCTCGCCACTCGAGGCCGCCCAGCTTCCCGAAGTTCAAGCTTCACTCCAACGCGCGGTAGACCGCGCCAACAAGGCAGTCTCTCGCGCGGAGTCCATTCGCAAATTCCGAATCATTGATGCGAGCTTCACTGTCGAAAACGGCTACGTGACTCCCTCGATGAAGCTTCGTCGTGGAAAAGTACTTCATGATTTCGCAGATGAAGTCGACGAACTTTACGGTGGGCCAGTTGAACCTGCCCCGGCAAAGCGCCGCCGTTTCTTCCGACGTGCACGATAGACGCTGAACTCAATTCAACTGAAAGGGATACTCATGACAGTACGCAGGCTTGCTGATGGCTCTTGGGAAGCGATTGCAACTCGCGAGGCGAGCCCCGAGATGAATTTGCCATCGATGCTGCGCCTGCGTGCTCAAGAGCATCCTGGCCAGGTCGCAATCGAGCGTCGCTCAGCTGTGGGCACTTGGCGCCCGGTTACCATCGATCAGTTCCTTTCGGATGTTGATTCGATTGCTCGAGGCCTCATCGCCCTGGGGCTTGAAGCAGGTGAGCACCTCGCGATTTTGGCGCCAACATCGTACGAGTGGGCTCTCATTGACGTCGCCGCCCTGTCCTGCGGTGCAATCACCGTCCCGATCTACGAAACCGATTCTGCCGTCCAAATTGAGCACATCCTCAAAGACGCAGATATCCGCATTGTCATTACCGCGACAACTCAGCAGGCCGAACTTGTTCAGTCCGTAAAGACAGATTCGGTTCGTCATCTCCTCTCACTTGATAAGGGAGCTCAGCGAGAGCTTGCCCAAGCCGGACTCGACGTTCCAATCGAAGAAGTGCGCCTGCGGACCGAGGCCGTCAACCTTGAGGATGAAGCCACCATTATTTACACCTCCGGAACCACCGGGGTCCCCAAAGGCGTTGTTCTCACACATGGGAACTTTATTAGCCCCATGCTTCAGGCCTACGATTTCCTTCCCCTTCTCATCAATGATCCGCGCTCTCGTTCGCTGCTATTCTTGCCCGTGGCTCACGTACTTGCACGCTTCGTGATGTACTGCTTGCTCTCGGGACAGGGAGTTGTAGCCTTTTCGCCAGATACACGCAACCTGGTTAATGATATTGCAACCTTCAAGCCCTCAATGCTTCTGGTTGTCCCACGCGTCTTGGAGAAGGTCTATAACGCGGCATCAGCCAAGGCCGGCGGCGGTTTCAAGGGACGAATGTTCTCCTGGGCTGCAAAGCAAGCGCGTGCCCTTTCGGAATCTCGCGCCTATGTGGATACTCCTCTTCCCGAGTCCTTAGTTGCTGGTCCCCTACCAGACACCACACCCGTGCCCGATGCCTCGGCAATTCCATCTCCCGGTCCCTCCGCTCTATTAAAGATTCGCGGGCGTGTTGCTGACGCATTGGTTCTGTCGAAGGTCAAGGCAATTCTTGGACCAAACCTTCATACGATCATTTCTGGAGGCGCTCCCCTCGCCCTCGACCTTGCAAACTTCTACCGAGGCCTCGGACTGACCCTGCTCCAGGGATACGGCCTCTCCGAGACCACCGGTCCCATCAGTGTTGAGATCCCCCAGGATTTTCCGCCGGATAGTGTTGGTTTCGTCTGGCCCGGTAACCAGGCGAAACTGGCCAGCGACGGGGAACTTTTAGTCCGCGGAATTTCAGTTTCCCGCGGTTACCATAACCTTCCCGAGGCCACTGCTGAGGCCTTTGTTGATGGCTGGTTTAAGACCGGGGATCTTGCCTCGATTGATGACCGAGGCCACATCCGTATCACTGGGCGCAAGAAGGAGCTCATTGTCACCGCAGGTGGGAAGAATGTCTCCCCTGAAATTTTGGAAGATGCCCTCTCAACCCATCCGTTGATTGCAAATATCATTGTTGTCGGTGACAATCGTCCATATATCGGAGCGCTGATTTCGCTCGACACAGAAATGCTTCCAGAATGGCTGCGCGCCCACGGGCAAGCTGTCGTAGATGCTGCTCAGGCTGCAGAGCTACCTGCGGTGCGTGAATCTCTAGAACGCGCAATTGCGAGGGCAAATAAGCAAGTTTCTCGAGCAGAATCGATCCGCCGCTACCGTATCGTGAACGCAGCCTTTACGGTTGAGAACGGATATATGACGCCATCACTGAAGCTCAAACGACGTCGGGTTCTTGCTGATTTCGCGGATGAAGTCGAAGCACTTTATGAATCGGGAACAACCCCCGAAGCTCAGTGAGCCTTGCCAAGATCAAACGTAAGTGCAAAGATATAGGCCAATATGACTCTACAAGCAAACATGCAAACTAAATTT
>JBHRQN010000048.1:0-14264 GCA_042645485.1 Pauljensenia sp. | reverse complement strand
ATCGTCGGTGACGGGCGGGCGGATCTCGGCGACGGCCGGGGCGCTGCGTCCGAAACGGAACCACTGGGTGTAGGTGTCCTCGAAGAGGGGAGTGCCATCGTAGCGGCCAGCCGGAGTCTCGCTGTTAAAGAATCGGCCGCCGAGCATGCCTCGCATGAAACGACCCGTCAGGTGCTGCTTCTTGCGGAACTCAAGCACGCGCTTGACGTAGAGGTTTTGCAGGTGCGTCATGCAGCCGCCAATGAACTCGATGTTCACCCAGTTGAGTGCGGTCATTGCGGGCGAGGGGGGTTCGTAGCCGATGCGCCAATGGTTGATCAGGCGCGTGCGTCCACCCTCCAAGGGGACCATGTAGAAGCACCATGCTGCCGCAAAGTGCTTCATTCCGGGGAAGCGGAATGCATAGGAACCGGGTGCCTTGGGCGGATTCTTTGTGTCAACCCACTGGACCATGTACTTGCCGGGCACGACGTCGGCCCATTCCATGGACATACCGTGGAAATCGAAGGCCGCAATGTCGCCGGGCATCATGGAATCGGGCTGCTGGAATTCCTCTTGGATCTCGTAGGAGTTGAAGAAGGGGAGTCGTGCGAAGACGCGCTCGAGGAATTCGGAGGAGAAAGACCCGGACTTCTCCGCACCGATCTGCTTGAAGAGGCGCCACACCGCGTAGGCGGGGGCGTCGATGGTGATCGCGTAGGTGGAGGAATACCCGTTGTCGTAGTTGGCGTCGATGAGATCGTCGCCCGGGTAACGCCAGGCCTGTTCTTCGGGGGTCGCTTTGCCGCTGAGCTGGCTGAAGGCGTACATTCCGCCCAGGAGTGCGCCTCCTCCGACGAGGCCGAGGCGGCAGAGTCTACCAAAGCGTGACGAGTGTCGTTTCATGATCCTCCTCCTTGAGGACTAATTGAGCCAATATCGCGTGGATGCGGGGCTGTACGTGGTTCCAGCACACTGCAGAAGATGTAGCAAACCTCACATCTTTGGGTGATTTAGGCACTATGATAGACGAAAATATTCAGCTTAGTTACAGGTTCGAAGGAGAATGCTGTGGACTCGCTCTTCCTCTGGGAGCTGGGAACTCCAAAGGTCTATCTCATCTGGCTACTTGTCCTGCTCGCGCAAATCCTTGTCGCCGAGATCAATCGCCGATGGAACTGGACGATCTTTGCAGTATGGACGGTTGGCGGCATTTTGCTCATGCCCTACGCGTGGATCCATGGAACTCCCATGGTCGGCTGGTTCCCATTCGGCAAGTACGCGATCATGATCCTGACCGCCACCATGACCGGAACCGTCTTGGTTTACGCCAAACGCAACCCGGACAAAGCGCACAAATATGCGATTTGGTTGGGCGTGGCACTGTGGATCGGCTTGGCCGTCAACATCATGGAAGCGAACATCCGCGACCTCACGATCTACTTCAATGCTGACACCTACTATGCGTGCGGCGCCGACTGGCAGTGCCTGAAGGGCGTCAACGACGCGCACACAATCGATATGATCGCCGGCCTGCCCGAGGCGCGAGGCGTCAGCGCAGAACTCCACTCAATGCAGTGGTATCAGGAAGTTGCAGCGAACCTGTCTTCTCGCCACGTCGGTATTGATCCTGAAACTGGATTCCGTACGATCGGCGGATATTGGAACCTGCTTTCCGCGCTGGCCGGCCTGCTCAATATCGTCACGATCACCGGCCTCGGAAAAATCATCGCAACCTCGCCGGGCAAGCAGAAGGTTCGCGGGCTGATCTGGGTGGACATGGTGTGGCCGTGGGTCATCGCCTATGACCTGTGGAACCACGCGTTCCTCTACAACTCACTGGCAGACTACACGTGGTACTGCACTCTTGCCCTGCTGCTGGCCTGCACGATCCCCGCGTTCACTTGGGCGAAGGGGCAGTGGATCTGGTTCCGCTGCTTCACGCTGGTCTTCTGGATTTCGATGAATACTTTGCTTCCCGAGGTCTTGGTTCCGCCCTCGGATATCTTTAACTTTGCGACCATGGACCCGCGGGCGAACATCGCGTGCTCGGCCCTGGCGCTCGCGGCCAACGTCGCGCTGTTCGCCTACTGGCTGTACAAGATCGTGGTGTACAAGAGGAATCCGATCACGGGCGTCCTGTACTGCGAGCTGGCCGAGTTCCGCACCATCGTGCGCGAGCACTGCGATGACAAGGACAAGTACTTCCTCGTCGACCGCATCCCCGAGACCCCTGCGGAGCTCGGCTTCGAGCCGGACTCACCCACCCCACCCGCCGACGGCTACCGCGCCTGGATGCCCTGGTGGAAGGGAGAAGATAGAAGGCATCTGTCAAAGAGGGATGCTGGTTTGAGTTCGTAGGTGGCGTTCGCGCTCGTCATTGACGAGGCCTCCCTGCGGAGTTACGGGGAGGCCTCGTTGTGTGGGTGCGAGCGCGGTGTGGGGTACTGTCCAGGAGTGTGCGGATACTTCAGGCGCAACGATACTCGAAGGCGCTGCTTCGTCTTACGGAGATGGCGGTGTTGTGAATGTTGACTGAGTCGGTGGCACAATCTTCTTGTGCTTAATAGCTGAAATCAGTTCTTCAATTGCAGCACGCAGTTCAGTTTGTGTGTATTCAGCGTTGAGTCTGTTCTCAGGATGATGAATGTAATTTCGGATATAAACACTAATTTGGACAGGGTACGACGGCATTTTGCCGGTGTTGCGTGTCCATTGTTTCGATGTAGGGGCGCCGCATGAATTCAGTTCTGTAATGATTCTTGCCTCGGGGAGGGAACAATTCTTACCGTCGATGGACTCTTGAAATTCAGCATAGAGTTCATCGAGAAATTCGGTTGTTGGCAAATTGAAGGCAAAGTAGTTGATCGCATTTAATGAAATTTGGGGAAGTATGTTAGTGCGTAGTTTTTCTTCGAGCGTGATTGTGTGGGTTCCGTGTGTGCGCTCGACAATGTAGACAAGGTCCTTGTCGACATCAATATTCTTCAGCATGTACGGTGAATGGGAGAGGATCAGGATCTGTCGTCCATTTGTTGAAAGCTGTGATAGGGCGTGGCTGAGTTGTGCTTGAGCCCGGGGATGCAACCAGGTTTCTGGTTCGTCGAGGCCGTAGACTGTTCCCGAATGAGCGTTGATTGATGTTTCGGCGACGACTTGAAGTAGTGCGAGTATGAAAGCGCGCTGCATCCCGGTGCCTTTGTTTTCCAGAGGCATTTCCGCGATAGCCTCTTGTGGTTCAGATATGAACACATGTCCCGACTTGAGAAGTGCTTGTGTCTCCGGTGGAGTGAAGGCAAAGGTGATGGAGGTGTCGCCGTATTGTTCGCTCATGAGTGCGCTTACGCGTTCGGCAGTCGTCTGGAGTTGCTCTTGAACTGTTCCGGCTCCAGTTGATTCAAAGAGTGCGGCGTGGGAAGCCATGTACTGTTGCCAGGGAGCCCCTTCTTCAATCGATGTCAGTTGCTCAGATATGAGCTTTCCAAGGGTCTTTGTTTTGGCCATATCTGCATGATTTGCGACTTGTTCGTCGGCATAGATGAAGCATGTGTCAAACAGTCGTTGGGCAAGTGCGGCGATGCCCGTAGGGTTTTCAAAGTTCTCAGTTTGTGGGTTGCGTATGAGGATGTTCTTCGTTGTAATTTTGGAGGCTTTCCCCGTTTGGCTGTTAATTACAGTGTCGTCGTAGGACTGGCGGCGGATATGAATGGTGTCTCTGCCGTCGCTATGGGAAAAGAACTTCTCGAGTTTTTTGTAGTCCTCGCCGAGAATTTCTTTCGCCTCATTGGGTGCGAAGGATAGGGTAGCTTCGACGTATGATTCATCGAGGCCGATGGTGAAAGTGTCCTCGGAGGTCTTTGTGTCGTTTCGAAGGTAGTGGATGGCGTCGAGGATTGAGCTCTTTCCACTGTTGTTTTCGCCAACAAAATAATTAGTTGTTGGGCTTAACTCAAACGAGGTTTCCGTGGAGTATCCACGAATCCCCTTAAAGGAAAGGTGTGAAATGTGCATCTTTGCTCCTTGTAGTGTTTTGGGTTCTATATGTCGGAAAATAGATCTGTGTTGATGACCAGCGATGATAGAGACTAGCTTTGCTGCGTTCTTAAGCCTGGCTAGGGGGTGATGCATCGCTATCGCCTGAATTGCGTCGAGCGGAAGCTATGGGGTGATCGTTCACTTGTTGTCGCCGGGGCGGATCCCTAGTATGGGGCGTCAAAGATCATGTAGGTGCATGCGGGCAACGCTGCCTCCCATCACTTGCGTGTGGCTGCCGTCTCTGAGCCTAACAGGATTTTCGCGATAGATTATGCGGAATCGTCAAACTGTCTGAGGACCTGAAAAATGGAAGTGGGGTGCTGGCGGAGTTCTGCACGATTGTTCGCGAGCACTGCGACGATAAGGACAAGTACGTTATGGCCGACTGGATTCCAGAGACCCCTAAATAGCTAGGTTTTGAGCCCTTGTCTGATGCGGTTCCCGCGGATGGAAACGCCTTGTGGATGCCGTGGTAGAAGGGCGAGGATCGCTGCTATGCCATGAAGTACAAGTGGCGTAATTGAAATCCGTAAGTTTCCCCCTTATATGTGCTGTTCCCAAAAGTGGACTTTCGTTAAGGGGTCACCAAATTTTGTATCTCTAAGCTGTAGACTTTTGAGGTCTCGTCTTCGTCTCGTCAAAGGTGCAGGGAAACGCATATGGTGATTCAGGAACCTTCAACATCGGCATCCTCCACCGCCCGGATTGTGTGGGACACGGCTGACAAGTTCCTGCGCAACGTCGTCGAACCCCAGGAGTACGGCGACTACATCCTGCCGTTCACGGTCCTTCGTCGCCTCGAATGCCTGTTGGAGGACACGAAGGACGATGTTATCGAGTTCGTGAAGGCTCAGGGCGATATGCCCTCGTACCTGATCGACATCGCCGTGAGTAATCGTTTTGGCTTGAGCTTCTTCAACACTTCTCCGTTCAACCTGGCTCGTATCGCGTCGGTGGACGATAACGTGGATAGGGCGCTCCTCAGCTACGTCAATGGTTTCTCGCACAACATCGCGGACATCTGGACGGCGTTTGAGTTCCCAAAGCTGGTCGAAAAGCTTAGCGAGGCGAATCGCCTGCTGGAAGTGGTTAAGCATTTCTCGACGCTGTCTCTGGGATCGACGAGCGTTGAGGACTCGACGATGGGTGACATCTTCGAGGACGTCATGTACCGAGCCTTCGATAAGAAGGGGAAGGCTGCGGGTGCTTTCTATACGCCGCGTGACGCGATCAAGCTGATGGTTGATGTGCTTTTCGCTGCCGATGCTGAGTCGCTTGCGGGGGAGGACGTGTTGCGCTCGATTTATGATCCGACAGCAGGCTCGGGTGGAATGCTGTTGGTCGCACAGGAGGCGCTGCGACAGTTGAATCCTGGTGTCAAGGTGACAGTTTATGGCCAGGAGATGATGCCTTCCGCCTACGCTCTGGGCAAAGCTGACCTCCTCATCCAAGGTGGGCGCCCGGATGCGATCCTGAAGGGGGATACGCTCCTGGAGGACCTGCACGCGGATAAGACTTTCGACTACGTCCTGTCTAATCCGCCGTTTGGCGGCGACTGGGAGGTCGAGCAGGCGTCGGTGAAGGAGCAGGCGCAGGTGCCGGGGTCCCGTTTCAGTCACGGGCTGCCGAGCAAGTCGGACGGGCAGATGCTGTTCCTGTGCCATTGCGCGTCGAAGTTGAGTCCGTCGGGTGGGCGCGCGGCCGTGGTGTCGAACGCGTCGCCGCTGTTTAACTCGGATACGGGTCCGAATTCGATCCGCCAGTGGCTCTTCGATGAGGATTTGATCGACGCGATTATTGCGCTGCCGACGCAGATGTTTTATGGCACGGGTATCGCGACGTACGTGTGGATCCTGGATAACGATAAGCAGCTCAAGCGTCGCGGCAAGATTCAGCTGCTCGACGCGTCGGGCTTGTGGGAGCCGATGCGCAAGGGTATGGGCGATAAGCGGCGCGAGATGAGCGAGGTGAACCGCGAGGCCGTGGTCCACGCCTACCAGCGTTTCGAGGATTCGGAGATTTCGCGGATCCTGACGCCGCAGGATTTCATGTTCCGGGACGTTCCGGTGTTTAAGCAGGCGCGGTTGGCGGCGCGTTTTTCGGACGAGGCCGTGGACGCGTTGCGCTCTCGCCGCGACTTCAGCGAGGCCTTGGTTCGCGTTCTGCGAGGCCTGGATGGGGCCGAGTGGAACGAGCTGCCGGAGCTGATACGGGCCGGCGCGAAGGCCGAGGGCATCAAGGCGCCGGTGGGGCTCATCGACGCCGTCATGAAGGCGATGGCCGTCCCGGACGAGAACGCGCCCCTGGCGGTGGACCGCAAGGGGGCTCCCGTCCTGGCGGACGGGTGGAAGATCGTGGAGCGCGTCCCGATGAGCGAAGACCTCGACGAACACATGGCTCGCGAGGTCCTGCCGTTCGCTCCTGAGGCGAAGTGGGACGAGTCCAAGGCCAAGCACGGCAATGAGATCCCATTCACCCGAATCTTCTACGTGCCCGAAGAGCCGCGCCCGCTGGCCGAGATTGACGCGGACGTGCAGCGCATCATGGGCGAGCTGGCTGAGATGTTCCAGGGGGTGAGCGAACAGTGAGGGCTGATCTCGCAGCGCGCCTCGGTCAGATCCGCTGGAACCTCCACCCATTGTGGGGGCTGGCCCCTCGCGTTGACCATAAGAACGACGGATTGGTCGAGAGCAATCTACTGTCGCTCTCATACGGCCAGGTTGTTCGTAAAGACATTAATGAAATCGGCGGATTGCGCCCCGATTCATATGAGACGTACAACATCATCGCGCCGGGGGATACTGTCCTTCGCATGACTGATCTCCAGAATGACCAGCGTTCTATCCGCACAGGTCTGGCGACAGAACGCGGGATCATCACCTCTGCATACATCACAGTTCGACCTGACGGTGACAAGGTTGAACCGAGGTTCCTGCACTCAGTTCTTCGTGCGTATGACATCAAGAAGACGTTCTACGAAATGGGTGTAGGCGTTCGGCAGACACTCAAGTACGCCGAGTTGGCAGATCTCCCTATTCCGCTCCCGCCCCGAGACACCCAGCGCGCCATCGCCGACTACCTCGACCGTGAGACCGGCGAGATCGACGCTATGCTCGCCGCGCTCGATGAACTGACGGAGACGCTGCGCCTGCGCCGAGTGCAGGTGATCCAGTCCGCTGTGAGGTCCTCGCGCAGTATCGGTATCGGCCTGATGCTCGACGTCAAGCTGGGGAAGATGCTCCAAACCAAGCCGAAGTCCCCGACCGACCGCCTCCAGCCCTACCTGCGCGCCGCCCACATTCAACCCGGAGGGCGACTCGACCTCGCAATCGACACCAAGGAGATGTACTTCTCGGAGTACGAAGCCGAGGCTCTTAGCCTGCGTGCGGGCGACGCGGTCATCGTGGAAGGCGGCGCCGGATTCGGACGAGCCGCCTGCCTGACGGAGGACATGCCCGGCTGGGGATTTCAGAACTCGATCATTCGCCTGCGCGGAGCGAGTGCGGATACCCGATATGTGGTCTACGCGCTCCAAGCGGCACTTGAATCCGGAGAAATCGCCATGGCCTGCAACGCCGCGACCTTCGCGCATTTCACCGCGGAAAAGGTCGAGGGCTTCCGCATCCCGTACCACGGCACGGACCAACACCGACGCATCGCCGACCACCTGGACGAGGTGACCGGAAAGATCGACGCCATGCTCGCCACGATCGACGAACTCAAGGCCCTCCTCGTCGAGCGCCGGGCCGCCCTCATCACCGACGTCGTCACCGGACGAAAGAAGATCCCCGCATGAGCCACGCGCAGCTCCTCGAAATCGAATTCGAATCCACCATCTGCTCCGAACTCGCCGAGCACGGATGGCTCTACCAGGACGAAGGCGACACCGGCGCTGCAGGCTGGGATGTGGGCCTCGCCCTCATCCCCGGCGATGTCCTCCACTGGCTGTCCACCCAGTACCCGGCAGAATACGACAAGGCGATCCCAGCGGACCTCACGGAGCGCCAGCGAGACAAAGCCGAGCGCGAGCTCCTCACCCACCTGACCAAGGAACTGAACAAAGCGACCCGCATCGACACAACCGGCAAACCCGTGGGAGGCCTCCTCGGCGTCCTGCGCACCGGCTTCACATACGCCCAGGTTGGCCGCCCCGCCGCCAAGTTCGGCCCCATGATGGAATTCCCGCCCGCGAACCCCGAGCTGATCGAAGTCGCCGAAGCCTCGGACGCCGTCCGCCTGCGCGTCATGCGTCAAGTCCGCTTCGACGCCACCACCAACGAGTCCATCGACGTCGTCCTGTGCGCCAACGGCATCCCCGTCGTCACGATGGAACTCAAGACCGACAACACCCAGTCCGTCCACCACGCGATCCGCCAATACAAGGACGACCGCAAGCCCGGCGCAAACCGCCCCCTCCTGGCCCCCGGGCGCGCCCTCGTCCACTTCGCCGTCTCGAACGACCTCGTCTTTATGACCACCAAACTCGCCGGCGAAAACACCGTATTCCTGCCCTTCAACCAGGGAAACAATGGGCACGAAGGCAACCCGCCCTCGGCGAGCGGATCCGCCACCAGCTACCTGTGGCGCGACATCCTCGCCCGCCCCACCTTCATGCGCATCCTCAAGGACTACGCGCTCTACGAGCCCGGCCGACGCGGCAAGAAAGACGACGGGCGCCTGGTCTTCCCGCGCTTCCACCAGCTGCGCGCCGTCGAACGCATCATCGGCGACATCGAAGCGACGGGGCCCGGCGGACGCTACCTGGTCTGGCACTCCGCGGGCTCCGGCAAAACCAAAACCATCGCCTGGCTCAGCCACCGCCTTATCCGCCACGTCGACTCCCAGGCGAACTCCACCTTCGACTCCGTCATCGTCGTCACCGACCGCACCGTCCTCGACGAAAACATCCGAGGCGACATGGGCCTCGTCCACTCCTCCAACGGACTGGTCGTCCCCGTCGGCGAAAAATCGGGCGCGAAATCCCCGCAGCTGAAGAAAGCCCTCATCGAAGGCGACCACATCATCACCTGCACGCTCCAGACCTTCCCCGAGGTCATGAAGCTCATCGAAGACACCTCCGAACTGCGCGGACGCAACTGGGCGGTCGTCGCCGACGAAGCCCACTCCTCCCAGTCCGGGTCCAGCGCGAGGGGCCTCAAAGCGCTCCTCGCCGACATCGACGTGGAAGACCCCGAGAACGTCAGCGCCGACGAACTGCTCGCCGCCAAGGACTCGGCCATCGCCGCCTCCAGCAACATCACCTTCATCGCGCTCACCGCCACGCCCAAGGCCAAGACCCTGCGCCTGTTCGGCACCCAGGACGAGGACGGCAACTGGCGGGCATTCGACACCTACACGATGGCCCAAGCCATCGAAGAAGGCTTCATCCTCGACGTGCTCACCAACTACTCGACATACGACATGTTCCTGCGCGTCAAGAACGAGCTCGACAACTCCGAGGAAGAACCCCTGGTCGACACGGGCCACGCCGTCACCGCGATCGTGCAGTTCGCCCGCCTGCACCCCACCGCCATCGCGCAGAAAGTGCGGGTCGTCGTCGAACACTTCCAACGCAACGTCAAACCCCTGCTCACCGGCAACGCCCGCGCGATGGTCGTCACCAGCTCACGCCGCGAGGCCTACCGCTGGTTCGCGGCAATGAACTCCTACATCGACAAGCAGGGCTACACCGACATTCGTCCTCTCGTCGCCTTCTCCGGCTCCCTGGAATCCGACGACGGTGAAACCGTCACCGAGGCCTCGCTCAACGGGCGCGGCGACACGGCCCGAGCGTTCCGCGAGGAGGACTACAAGGCCCTCATCGTCGCCAACAAGTTCCAGACCGGCTTCGACGAGCCGCGCCTTATGGCAATGTACGTGGATAAGAAACTGTCCGGTATCGCCGCCGTTCAGACCCTCTCGCGCCTCAACCGTACCTACCCCGGCAAGACGGCGCCCATGGTCGTCGACTTCCAGAACACCCCGGCCAGCATCGAAGAAGACTTCAAGATGTACTACTCGGACGCGCACGTGGCCGGGGAAGTCGACCCGAACTCACTCATCACGATCGCCGAACGCCTCGACACTGCCGGCATCTACACGTTGCCTGAAATGGAAGCCGTCGCCGATGCGTACCTGAGTGACGCAGGCGGCGAAGCCATCGCACGGGCATTGGGGCCCATCAAGGACCGATGGCAGAGCGAATGGAGGCGAGCTAGCTCATGTAAGGATAACGAACTCAAGGATTCCCTGCGCAGCTTTCGCGCCGACACAATTAGCTACCGAAACGCATGGCAGTTTCTCAGCCAAATCGTCGACTACCAGGACCCGAACCTGCACAAGCGCGCCATCTTGGCTACCCTCCTGTCGCGAAACCTGCACATGGAAGGGAAGCAATACGACGACTCCTATCTCGAGGGTGTACAACTTTCGGGTGTACAGCTCGTTCCCTCCGCCATTAACGAGGATCACTCCCTCAGTGAGGGCAGCAGTGAGCCGATGGCACTTCCAGGCTTCGACGGCGAGTTCCGCGGTGGGCAGACGCCGACGAAGGGCCCCCTTGCGGAGGTCATCGATCGCGTCAACGACATGTTCCGAGCCAGGAACGTCGACGTGACCGAGGGAAGTGTTGCCGGGTTCATCACCACCTTCTGGGGTTTCCTGGGCGAGGATGAAGCAGCGCAGGCCATGGCGAAAAAGAACAGTTCAAGCCAACTGAAGGCGTCAGCTGACTTCAGTAACGCCGTCGGCATCGCAATGCTTCGTACTTGCCAGGAAAATCAGGAGATCCAGTCATACATGCAGGATCAGTCCTTCCTGCAAAACATCGTTGAAATCACGGCGGATGCGCTACAGGCCCACTACAGTCAACAAGAGTGATCTCGTTGGAGTCCTCCACTATCGGAAAAGCTCCAGTAGAGTTTCACTACCTTTTCCGGTGTCACTGAATGAAAAGAGACAAGCATGGCCCAGGAGAATGTTGAAGGCGCAGACGAGCTCGTTGTCGAGCCGATCATCGAAGGCGAAATTATCGAGGAAGACGCTGCGGTTTCCCTGGTTTCTGAGGCATCTTCAGACCAGGACCAGCAGGCCTCGGTCTACGCCGTTTTCTTCTTGAAGAAGCTCGTTCGCCTGCGGGGAGTACGGATCTCGCGCGAGGGCTTCTTGCGCCAAGAACTGCGAAAGCTTCATCTAAGTGATGCCCAGATTGAGCATGCGATCGCGAGTGATCCTGTCTCTGCAGGTATTTCGCGCAAGTTGCTGGACAAACTGGCAAATGATGCAATCTCGTTCGAAACGAAGAAATCAACCGCGCTCTCTTTTGCTGCAGGAATCCCCGGTGGCCTCGCGATGCTCGGAACCGTGCCCGCTGACCTCACGCAGTACTACGTTCACTCGCTGCGGATCATGCAAAAGCTTGCGTACCTGTACGGGTGGAGAGAGTTCTTGGCGGACTTGGATGACGTTGATGACGAGACCATCGCCCAGATGGGCCTCTTCTTCGGCGTTATGCTGGGAGTTGCGGGAGCTGCAGAGTCACTGCGCGACTTTGCACGAGTGATCGTTGCGCCGGCTATCGAAAAGAGGATCGCGCGCAAAGCCCTCATGAAGACGACGTGGTATCCGGTCGTCAAGAAGTCTCTGAAACTGATTGGCGTTTCGGTCACGAAACAGAGCATGGCGAAAACTATGTCAAAAATCGTTCCCCTGATTGGCGGAGTGATTTCAGGTGGCATGACCTTCGTTTCGCTTCAAACTCAGGCCAATCGACTCAAACAGCACCTGCGTCAGCTCCCTCCTCCGGGTCTCGATGCCGCGGAGTGGAAACAGGCTAATAACTGAGGTGCCCTACTCCCCTCGAAACACCCTCCACGCCCCGCGAATCAAAGGAAACTGAAGCGGTAGTCGAGCATATGCAAGTGCCTGTGCGCCCGCAGGCTTGCCTTCCTTGCGATAATCCACGGCCATCTTGATGTTTGCAGGGAAGACGGCGACGTACAGTGCGCTCGCGGCCAAGCCTGCCAGTCGCCTCGTCAATGGAAGCGCAAGGCCAGCGGCAATTGCCAACTCGGCAGCGCCGCTCACCAAGGTGTAGGTTCGCGCATTCCCGGGAAGGCTACGTGGCACAATCGCGTCGTAAACCTGAGGGGCCTTGAAATGCATAACTCCTGCTCCTGCAAGCAAAAGTGCATGCCAGTGTGCTGTCTTCATGAGGACTCCTGAACCGCGGCGTCGCGCCGCAAAATGAACTCGCGGTCAGCGTGATCGCCAACCATAAATGAATACTCTCCGACCTTCGTGAAACCGTAGCGACCGTACAGCCTCTGTGCGCCGTAGTTCTCGCTCCATGCTCCAATCCACAGTGTTCGCGGCCCGTCTGCCTCGAGCCAATTCAACGCATGTTCAAGCATCCGTGAACCGCGTCCGCCACCTTGGTATTCCTGCAGCAAATACAGGCGTTGTACTTCCCCGTCGCCCTCCTTGACCTCGGGGTGGGGCAGGTGCGCGGGGCAAGCTGTCACGTAGCCGATCAACGTGCCTTCCGAGCCTTCGTCCGCATGCGCGGGGGAGGGAGCGCTCTCGGTCTCCATGGAAAGCTCCTCGAAAAGCAACCAGGTCGGGCGCTTCGGATCCGCAAGCTCTGCGCGAAGGACCTCGGGGGAGTAGGCCTCGTGAATGAAACGATCAAGGTCGTCGGGTACATAGAGGTGGCCAAAAGTCTGCGTGAAGCACGTGGACGCAAGCGCGGAAAGAGCGTCTGCATCTTCGAGTGTTGCGCGGCGCAGCATAACTTTCCCTCCTCGGGCTAGCCGATGACCACCAGTACGGCCCCGGCACATATACTAGCGATCCCCAATAGATATCGTCCCGAGACGTGTTCGCGCAACATGAGTGCTGAAAATGCAACCGTTACCAGTATTGAAAGCTTGTCGATAGGGATAACGATGGACGCGGGGCCTTCCTGGAGCGCACGGTAGTAGCACAGCCACGAGGCCGTGGATTCCCAGCTTCGCAAGTGCAGCGGTAATGCCAGCGAAGAATGCTGAGCCTAAGGCGAAGAGAAGCCACACATTTTCAGGTTAACGCCAGTCAGAGGTCGTGAGCTTTTCGCTTTGGGGCCAGGTGTTGATTTTGTTGAAAGCTGCCTTGGAGTTGCCAGGATCTTCAATCGGGTACTCGCCTGAAATTTCCTCAAAAAATTCCCGATACATTTATGAATGCAAACTGTTGCGAGTGCGCTGTTCTGCCTTCATACTGACTTTTGAAAGGACGGGTGCAGGTTGGTGCATTAGCCTCAAAACCTCAGTATCCACTCATACTCAGACATGAGGAACCGACGATCGGGGAAGGCCATGCACGTTTACTCTGCGCGCGAGGATCAGGTAGATAAACTCGCTGATCTCGCGGGTGCAGCCTTCGAAAATTACCCTCTTCACACGGCGGTGAAAGGGTTACTTGCTGAACCCGAAAAATTCTCCGACTGGATTCGTGATCTTCACGGCGTCATGATTCGCGTATTCGTGCGGTATCACACGGTTTTGGTCTTAGAAGATCAGGGGAAAATCCTTGGCGTTGCGGCGCTGAACCGCCGACCGCCAGGGCTGCTTGAGTACTTGCGCTACTGCAAGCCCCTCCTTGGATACATGCGCTTTGATCGCTTGGTGCGTTTCTTCTCTTTTACCGAGGCCGCGGATTCAGTTGTCCGTAAAGCATCGGATTTTCAGTGGTTCCTGACGGTGATAGCAGTGGATCCGGAATTTCAACACCGAGGCCTTGGCCGGCTTTTCCTTGAACGTGGGATTGAAGGATATATCCGTTCCCATGGGGGAGGCTGCCTCGCATTTATTACCTGCACCCCAGGGAATGCACACTTTTATTCGAGTGCGGGATATGGAATTGTTGGCGAGCACTCGGTGTCTTTGGATGGGAACGATGTGCATGTGTGGTCTTTTGAGAAGGTGATCGAGTAGAGGTCTTCTGGCGCGTTCTTAATGGAGGGAAGAACGCGTTAAAGGTTTCTACAAAGCGGTTGAGGGCTTGGTATCACGTGATACCAAGCCCTCAAACCTATCCTTGAGCTCTCTCGCTCGTTATTGCTGCGTGGGGCCTTGCGCCCAGGGATTCGCCTGCTGGCCTTGCTGCCACTGCTGTCCCTGACCCGGCTGTTGGCCCTGCTGCGGTTGGCCGGGCTGGCCTTGCTGCCCATTCTGGGCATTCTGACCGTTTTGAGGCTGCCACTGCTGCCCCTG
>JBHRQN010000047.1:0-14461 GCA_042645485.1 Pauljensenia sp. | reverse complement strand
GTCCGATGCGATGCATCGGACCCCACACCCGTTTAAAACACGGTTCAGGCGTTAGGACGCTTGCCGTGGTTCGCGCCGTGCTTACGACGATCGCGACGCTTACGACCCCTCTTCGACATTGTCGTCTCCTCTAAAACTGAGATATCCAACCTGTACAGTTTTTCACACCCACAGCGTTTCTCCAAACAGAGAGCACCCTGCGAGTCGAAACTCACGATTCTGTCGGGCTCCAGCTCACCGTCACGCAAGTCTTGGAGACAATCCGTGCTCGAAGAGACGCAGGCGCGGGTTCATCAAGACAGTGTGCCAGTAGCGAGCGAACATAACGCTCGGTGTACATCGATTCCTGGCAGTGGGAACAGCGTGAAATGTGTTCAAGCAACTGCGCGCGCAGAGCGGGATCTTTCAGGCAGTCGGTCGTGATGTGCTCTTGGCACTCCTCTCGGTCAAGAAAGTCGATGACCTCATAGAGGTGGTCATGTAACTCCTGACAAGTGCGATGATCATCAATCTGCATGGTGTCCCCCAATACCGTATTCCGCTGCAAGTTCCGATAGGCTGTCGCGAAGATTCTTTCGCCCGCGATGAAGCCGCGACATGACTGTCCCAATGGGAATGTCAAGCATCTCGGCAATTTCTTTGTAGGCAAAACCCTCAACATCAGACAGAAGTACGACCACACGCTGATCTTCAGACAGAGCTTCAAGAGCCGAACGAAGCTCAGCTGACGGAATATTATCCAGAGCTTCGGCTTCCGCCGAGACAAGCCCCTTTTCGTCGTGTGAGGCAGCCGCTGCCAACTGCCAGTCTTCAACGTCTTCACCACCGCTACGCTGTGGCGAACGCTGCGCCTTGCGGTACTGGGTAATGTACGTGTTCGTCAAAATCCGATACAGCCAGGCCTTGATGTTCGTTCCTTGCTGATATTGGTGGAACTTCGTGTAGGCCTTCATAAAGGTCTCTTGAACGAGATCTTCTGCGTCGGCGCGATTGCGCGTCATGCCCAGTGCCGCACCGAAGAGCTGATCGACCAGAGGTAGGGCTTGCTCGGCAAAAAGCCGGTCCTTTTCCTCTTGACTGATTTCTTGTGTATCACTCATCAATGTCAAGGCTAATCGCGAATACCTAGGATGGGAAAGCGGACGCGCAAAATCAGGGCGAGGCTTGTGCCTTCCCCTGACCCGTGGACGCTGCGCCACTCTCACATCGCTTTGCATATCCACATCAACGCCTGTGATAGCTAATTATTCCGCTCCGTATTCCACCCGCAGCCAAAATTGCCCATCTTTGTCGACGTGGAAACCGGTGTACCTGAGTATTTTTTGACACAATAGGGCTATGTCTATTCTTCGCGGTATTGCTCGTCCCTTGTTGGTTGCACCCCTTGCCCTAGACGCAGTTGACGCCTTGATCCACCCGGATCAGCATGCAGCTAAACTCGAAGGACTTCGCCCGCTCTTCAACAAAGTTGAAGATTCGACACAGATCGATGACATCGATCCCTACCTGCGTTCCGCCGCACGCATCAGTGCGGGCGTCGCCTTGGCTGCCTCCGTCACTTTCGCGATCGGTAAAGCCCCCCGTACTTCAGCTGCGCTCTTGGCAGGAATCGCCCTTCCCATGGCGATTATCAACCATGAGGATCGCACTTCCCTTGGTCTCAAGCTTGCAAATTGTGCAGGGCTTGTTTTTGCGGGGATGGACCGACGCGGTCGCCCAAGCGCTGCCTGGCGTCGCGATGAGAAACGCCGCGCACTTTCTCAGCAGGCAATCGCAGCGAGCTCTGGACAGTGAAGCACTGGGACGCACCGCGCGTACACGAACCACTCAACACTCAGGTTGAAATCCCAGGCTCAAAATCTCAAACTGCCAGGGCACTCTACCTTGCGGCAACCGGTTCTTCGCCCTGTACCATACACGGACTCTTGCGTTCTCGGGACACAGATCTCTTTGCCGAGGCACTAGTGACCTTGGGTGCGCAGATCTCATTTATTGGTGAGATGTCGGCGCGCGTGATTCCAATGGAAATTTGCTCAGCTACCGAAGAAGAACGGCAGATCGACTGCGGCCTCGCCGGCACTGTGATGCGGTTTCTCCCTCCCTTAGCTGCACTCTCCCCTATCCCCACGCGCTTTGATGGTGACAAACAAGCCTATGCGCGCCCTCTCGGCGCACTTCTCGACGTCCTCGAAACTCTTGGGGCACGCATCACCTATCACGAAGAACACGGTTACCTCCCCTTCACCATTCAAGGACCACTCCGCCATCACCCCGGTACGGTCACCGTTGACGCCTCGGCATCTTCTCAGTTCTTTTCTGCGATGCTCTTGATCGCTCCCCTCCTGGGCGGAGCCATTATTCGCAGCGAGCACGAACTCATCTCTCTTCCTCATATCAACATGACCTTGGACATGATGCGAGCGACCGGGATTACCTGGTCCAAACTCAGCGCAAGGGAATGGAAGATTGAGGAAGGTAGGCCCACGGCCTCGGAAATCAAAATTGAAGCGGACCTTTCAAATGCGGGTCCCTTCTTGTGCGCGGGAATCCTCAGCGGCGGAAGCCTAGCTATCCCTCATTGGCCGGTCAGCTCCACCCAGCCGGGGGCAATGTGGCCAGAACTTTTTGAACGCATGGGGATTGAGACCCAATTTGTAGCCAAAGGAAGCGAAAACGGCACTTTGCTTGTCCACGGTGAAGGCCCGGGCAGTTTCCAGGGGATCACCTGCGATATGTCCGCAATGGGCGAGATGGTTCCAACCCTTGCTACGCTCCTGCTCTTTGCACAAACTCCATCTACCCTCAGCGGAATCGCACACCTTCGCGGGCATGAAACTGATCGTTTGGAAGCCATCGCGGACTCCATTCGATCTCTGGGAGGCTGCGTCGAAGTTTTTGACGACGGACTCACAATTACGCCGCGCCCGCTTCATGGCGCCGAGCTGCGCTCCTTCGCCGACCACAGGATGGCAACTTTCGCCGCAATCGTCGGATTGGTGATCGATGGAGTAAGCGTTGATGACATCACGTGCACTTCAAAAACTCTCCCGAATTTTGAATCTATGTGGCAGAGCATGCTGGAGAATCGAGGCGCAAATGTCTAGACGCGATATCGGTACCGATGATCCGCGCGTGAAGGTTCGCCCCGGGAAGCGCTCGCGGCCACGTACAAAGGTTCGCCCCGATTGGGGCAACAAGCCAATTGGTCAGGTGATTGGTATTGATCGCGGCCGCTACCTGGTTCGCTATGAGGATATCGACCTGCGCTCTGTTCTTGCCCGCGAGCTCAAAAAGGGAAGCGTTGTCGTTGGTGATCGTGTCCGTTTGACCGGCGATCTCAGCGGCCGCGTTGACACCTTGGCCCGAATCGTTGCTGTAGAAGAAAGAAGCAGCGTTCTACGCCGCTCTCTTGAGGATGCTCCCGATCAAAAGGGAGAAAAAATTATCGTTGCAAACGCACAGATTATGGTGATTGTGACGGCTTTGGCCGATCCTCCTCCTCGAATGGGAATGATTGACCGCTGTTTGGTTGCCGCTCACGAGGCGGGGATGCGTGCCGTTCTTTGCCTGACGAAAGCCGATCTTGCTCCGGCCGAAGAATTTCTTCGCGCGTATGCGGATTTTGATCTGACAACAGTGGTGACCTCGGTTGCGGCTGGCGATCAGGGGCTTGATGAATTAAGAGAGCTTCTAGCTGGACATTTTTCCGTTTTGGTTGGCCACTCCGGAGTTGGAAAATCAACGCTCATTAACGCACTCATTCCTCAGGCCCAGCGCAGCGTGGGAATGGTCAATCAGGTCACGGGCCGAGGTCGCCACACGTCGACCTCTTCACGAGCTTTCGAGCTTCCCGGTGGCGGCTGGATCGTCGATACCCCCGGTGTGCGCTCCTTTGGACTCGGGCATGTTGATACCGATGATGTGCTTGGCGTTTTCCCCGATGTTGCCGAGGCCGCGCAGTGGTGCCTCCCGCTGTGCACGCACCTCGAGGATGCCCCTTCTTGTGCACTGGATGCGTGGGCACAGGGGCGTGAGCCCTTCAGCCTTCCTTCCTCCCCTTCCGAGGCCGAGGCAGAGCGCCAGAGGCGTACTTCGCGGGTTGCTTCCGTCCGTCGTCTTTTGGACGCGGTTGCAGGAGCAATGCGCGTTTCGAAGGCTGCGCGCTGATTTCGAGGTGGATTTTTCTGGTGCTGCTCAAAAGTGACTCAAAATGCCGGTGGGGCAGTTCATACTAGGCACATGCGAATTCTTCACACTTCCGATTGGCATTTTGGCCGCAGTCTCCACGGTCAAGATTTAGGCGACGCACGCGCTCTTTTTGGTCGCTGGCTCATCGACACCGTGAAGACGCAAAATATCCAGCTGGTTTTGATCTCTGGCGATGTCTATGACCGAGCAATTCCTCCCGTCAGTCAGATCAATGAAGTGATGAACCTTCTTGAAGAACTCAGCTCCATCACTCACGTACTACTTACGTCGGGAAATCATGATTCCGCGGCTCGACTGGGAATGTATTCGCACTTCCTTCGCGGAAATATCCAGGTGTGTACACGTGTTGAAGACATTGGCACCGCCAGCGAATACCTCGGTACCGGTGATGATCCAGGAGTTTTGGTCTACCCAATCCCCTACCTTGAACCAGATTTGGTCCGTTCGGCCTTATCCCCCAATGAACAGCCGCTTGAACGCAGTCATCAAGCGGTAATGGATGCAGCAATGCGGCGTATCGGCGCTGATCTCAAGCGACGACGCAGCGAAGGGGATTTACGCCCGGCTGTGGTGATGGCCCACGCCTTCATTGTCGGCGCCGCGCCTTCGGATTCGGAACGCAACATTGAAGTTGGTGGGGTTCCTTCCGTATCAGCCGAAACCTTCGAGAACTTCGGCGGCGCTCCACAAGCACCAACTCCTGGACTGAGTTACGTTGCCTTAGGACATTTGCATCGGCCTCAAGCTATCCCCTCGTCTCAGGTACCTATTCGCTATTCTGGTTCGCCCATTGCCTATTCATTTTCAGAAGCTCCCGGGGATAAAAGCGCTGTCATCATTGATACGCATCCGGAAGATGAAAAGCTCATGCCGCATGCTCAAAGGGTTGAGATTTCGGGTATCTCAATGCCTCTTACGCTCTCAACGGTTGATATCCCATCCGCGCATCCCCTTGTTGTCCTCACGGGCTCAATGGATTCTCTTCTCGGAAAAGCAGCACAGGTCGATCGGGAATCCTATGTGTCTCTGACCATTACCGATGATGCGCGACCTCAGTCAATGGTCTCCCGCCTCCGCGCTGCATACCCACACGCGCTCTCGATCATCCACGCGCCAGCACATACACCCATCCTGGCTGCGCCTCAACGTAACCTCGCAACGATGGATATTCGTTCAACCCTCGCAGATTTTTTCTCTCAACAGGGTGGACAGCCGGTATCAGCAGAAGAAAGCAGCGTTATCGATCAGGTTGTGAGCAAGGTGAAAGAAGACCTCCAATGAAGCTACTCACTTTGGAACTCAGCGGGATCGGGCCCTTTGCGTCACGTCAATTTATTGACTTCCAGCGTTTCACCGACGCGGGACTCTTCCTTTTACGCGGAACAACCGGTTCTGGAAAATCGACACTGATCGATGCGATCGTCTTCGGACTCTATGGAGATGTCGCAAGCGGGTACGACGGGGCAAAAAACCGACTGCGTTCGCTGTATTGCGCGCCCAATGATCCCTCTTATGTGGAAGTGGTCTTTGAAGTTTCTGCTGGGATTTACCGAGTTCGCCGAACCCCGCAGTATGTCAAAGAGGGACGTGCGACCCCGGTCAATGCAACAGTCACCTTTGAGAAGGTGACTCCCAACCCTTCGGATCCCTCTGGTTTTTCAACACTCGAAGCTCTGAGCCGTTCCATCCCCGAAGCGCAATCAATGATTACTTCGCTCATCGGATTGACAAAGGAACAATTCCTGCAAACTGTTGTTCTTCCACAGGGACAATTTGCGCGCTTTCTCAGCGCAAAATCCTCGGATAGAGAGAAAATTCTCCGAGATATTTTCGGCACTCAGTATTTTCAAGATCTGCAAAATGCTTTTGTCGAAGAAGCAAAGTCAGCAGATGAATCCATCACGCAAACACGCCGCGATTTTTTGAGTGCTCTGGGAACGCTACAGAGTCAGATCACAGACTCTCCCCTGGGTCACTCTCTTTCCGATGAGCTCACGAAGCTTTGCGAAAAACTTGAAAGTACCGGCGAATACGAAGAGCTAAACGCAGATCTGCTTACGCTCAGTGGGCGACTGAATGAATTACTGAAGAAACAGTGCGATGATGCCCAGCACGCTCTTGACAGTGCTCAGGCCCTTCTTGACCAACGAAACGCAGAGTTGAACGCGGCCCAAGACCTTCAACAACGCTTCAATGAATACAAGCTGCTAACCGCCCAGCAGGCCGCACTCCTTTCACAAGAAAGTCAGATTAAGTCCCTCATCGTCAAGGAAGCGCACCTGCGAAGCCTCGAGCCTCTCAAAGCACCCCTACAGCAATTTGACTCTGCAAGGTCAAAACTTATGCAGGCCTCCTCCGCTCTAGAAAAGTTCATCTCGCTCCCTAAACGGATGGATGGCGCACTCTTCGATACAACTCAGGCCCACACCGAATTATCCGCGGGAAACAGTGAACTTCTTGCTGAGTATGAAAAGGTAAGCAGCGCAAGTCACGTGCAGCAGCAATTAGTCGATGCACGCGCAGAAGATGAGCGCTTGACCACCCAAGAAATCCAGGCTCATCAACTGATCGAAGAGTTGAAACAGCGCTCAGATGCACTGCTTAAGACCCGTGCAGAACTCACGCAGAAAATTGAGGCCAGCCAAAAGGCGCGTTCTGTCCTTGCATCCTCATCAGCTCAGCTCGACGGACTGAACCAACGCGTCGATGCGGCCGAAAGAGCCGATATCCTGCGTGCTCAACTCATCGGCCTCGCTGAGGAAATCCAAAAAGCACATCGAACTGCCCGAGAAAGGGGCATCTCTGCCCTTCTCGCACGCGAGACATGGCTCCAAGAAACTGCTGCCTCGCTGGCTGCCGAACTCGAAGAGGACACCCCGTGTCCCGTCTGCGGCTCAACCTTGCATCCTGCCCCCGCACAATCAGATAGCGACAATACAATGAGTCGCCAGAAACTTGATGATCTTGAGGCACTTCGTCAAGAAGCCGATCAGCATCTTCATGAGCTCAGTACCCAACGCTCGCAGTGTGTGGCGCAAATTGCCGCGCTCAATGAGCAAGCTGGATCAGATAGCGAATCCCTTCGCATTCAACGCGATGCCCTCAGGCAAAGCATTGACCAGCTGAGCTCTCTGGCAGAAAACTATCAGTCGCTGAGCGCAGAATTTGAAGCTTCCTCAGAGAGCGAAAAAGAAATCCTGAGTGCACGCGCATCAACGCAAGAAAAACTCACAAACATCAACTCACGAATCCAGGAAGTCAAAGCTCAAGTCAGCGCATACGAAGCATCCCTCGCCCAAGCTTTGGGGGACTACACCTCGCTTGAAGAGTGGAAGGAAGCCCTTGAGCGCAAGCAAGATCATCAAGATGCTTTTTCTCAAGCTCTCAATTCCATCGATCAGGCTGTGCAGCTTTTCCAGAGCAATCAGGAATACCTCAATACCGCGTTCTCAGAGTCCGGATATAAAGATGGGGATATAGACCTCAATGAGATTCGCGAAGACCTCAAAGAACTTCCTCAGCTGGAGGGCCTCAGCCAGCAGATTCGCCACTATCACCAGGAACTTCATGCGGTTCAGGCGCGTTTGAATTCGGAACGTTTTTCTGGCTTAGAGACAGCAGAGCTCCCTGATCTTGATGCATGCGAAAACGCAAGAGAAGCGGCACGAGAAGAAGCGCTCCACGCCAGTTCCAGCCTGGCTGACATCCAGGCACTCGCAAAAAGTATTCACCGCTCAGAAACACAGCTTCACTCGGCACTGGCCGAACTCGGTAAGGCACTCAAAGAAGGATATCCTCGTCTTCGCCTTGCCCAGCTTGCAAGCGGAAATGGCCAAGCCAGTGTGCATCGAGTACCACTGAGTTCCTGGATCCTCATGTCTCGTTTTGAAGAGTTGATCGCCGCTGCGAATCCACGCCTAGCAGAGATTTCACACGGACGCTATGAACTTCAGCGCAGTGATACGGACCCAACGAGATCGCGTAAAAACGGCCTAGGCCTGGTGATCTTCGATCATGAGGCTGAAGATACTCGTACCCCTTCGACTCTCTCAGGTGGAGAAACCTTCTATGTCTCCCTGGCATTGGCACTTGGCCTTGCAGACGTGGTCATGGCGGAAAGCGGCGGCATCATGCTTTCAAGCATGTTTATCGACGAGGGCTTCGGTTCCCTGGATCTCGACACCCTCGACATTGTGATGGCACAGCTCCTGGCGTTGCGCCAAAGCGATCGATGCATTGGTGTCATCAGCCACGTCGATGAGATGGCACGGCAAATCGCAGACCAAATTCAGGTCACTTGGAAAGAAGGCCAGGGCTCAACCCTGAGCATCAGAGGTGCCTAGCCATCAGCGCATCTGACGAAGAATACGGATCACGTCCTCACGTTCTTCTGGGGCGTACCATTCCATGCTTTCATCCCACAGCTGTGCAACAGCCTCGTCAGCCTCATCTTGAGTCTGTGCGTCAAGTACTGCGCGCACCTTCTCTGAAGCATCGGGATGATCGATAAAGTAGGCGGCAATATGGCTTTCAACTGGAGCGCAGGGCTGTGTCTGAGCAACCTCGCCATCGTAGGGCGCAACGGAAATGCCCTCGATATCTGCAGCAATAATGCAACGACTGAGCGCGCCCTCTTCATCGCGTAGTAGCGCCAAAGAATCGAGGGCAGCTAAGTCGCGCGCATCGTCTTCGACAAGTTCTAAATCTTCACCGCGTAGCGAAGAGGAAGGGTCAACGCAGTAGGCAGGCCGGGGCGCCAGATTCCCCTCTTCCAATTCACGAGCAAGAACGGGGTAATAGATTCGCATAGCACCAGTTTATGCACGAAAGTGCGCGCTGTCTTAAGCCAGCTTTATCCATCTAAAGACATGTCCAACAAGAATGAAATGACATTAAACGAAACGAAGTAGCACCAATTGAATTGACATGTGTGACATTGTCCGAACTTAATCGATCACCCTTGATTCCAGCGAAGCGCAATCAATAGGCTTTCATCTGCACAAATAGCTCAAAAGTAATCGCTTTATAGACTCCAAAAATCCCGAAAAAAATGGCATGATTGAAGGCATGAATCAACGATTCCTCACTCTCGCCGAGGTCGCCGAGACACTCAACATTACGCTTTCCGCTGCGCGCTCACTGGTGAATTCCGGCGAGCTACCGGCCATTCAATTGGGAGGAAAGCGCATGTGGCGTGTTGAAGAATCCGTCCTCGAAGAATTTATCCAAACCCAATACGAGCATTCACGTGCACGCTTAAGCCATACCGCATAACCCTAGGAGATGTCAGATGTGGGCAGAGATTCCTCTGCCCACTTTTTCATGCGAAGGACGCATAATCCTAGATCTTTTCACGGCAAAAAACTGCTTATTCACAAGCCTAAATCTGGATGTTTTCCCACCAGTAACTGCACGTTTTCCCAATTTTTGCTGAGATTGAGAAGATGCTTATTTTGTTGCCTCTGACGCATACGTCTACTCGAGCGACCACACTTTCGTATAAAAATTGATAAAACCAGGCGTTGCCCATGAGCGATAGCGCTTTCGTTAGCAGGCATTTCGCATACACAAGCATTTTATAGTTGGATTGACAGCTCAACTTAATTCCTCAAGACTCCACAGTATCCGCCCCAAAGACGAGGCGTCTCCCCCATGAATACAGCCGCCCAAGGAGTCTTGACAATGCCACGACAGTCGAGAGTACTGACCCCACCAGCAGACCACGCTTTCCGAATCAGCTGGGACCTTTCGCGAGATACTCCTGTCAATAGCCCAACAACGCTGAGTTCGTATCTCAATGCCGATAATCCTCTGATCCCGCAAGAACAAGAAATTACGAACCTATGCCAGTGGTCGATTGGACTAGCTCGGGGCATTATGGAGGTCCTTCTTCACCTTCGCCCCTACGAACAACTCCGGCGATGGCTGGTTCCACCGCTCTACCAACGACTTATTACCATCATCAACAGAGATCCCCGAAGCTTTCGACGCGAGCCCTGCCACCCCATTCAATGGCATATCAGCCAAACTTCAGCAACGGTCATCGAATCCTGTGTGATCATCGCACAAGGAGAAGGCAGACACGTCGTCTCCATGCGTCTGCAGACTTTCAAAAACAGATGGATCGTCACCGCATTGGACGTCCTGTAAGAAGAGCGCAGATAAAGCAATGGCGGCATGCACCGCGTGGTGCATGCCGCCACAGACAATCTCACAGCGGTCGATCAGCGCTTCTTACGCTTCTTTGCCGCACGACGCTGAGCACGATTGGTCCCCTCTGTTGTTGAGGTCGTCTCACCGTCTTGATCTGGCGAAGAATAGCTCAGACGCGCAGAAGTCTTTTCCTGTCCCACATCGCCCATAACGGATGCGGAACGCTCAATAGCCCGCTCTTCGGTCTCAGCAGCTTTACGGCGCGCATCCTCGCTGAGTTCAGCCTCGGATACACCCTCTGCCTGCTCTTCAACCGCCGCGCGCTCACGAGCCTGCTCATACGCCAGCTGGAATTGACGTGCGTAGGAGAAGATCTGCTGAACGCTTTCCTCGCGAATGCGATCCATCATCGTGTTAAACATCCGCGCGCCCTCGTCCTTATATTCGACAAGAGGATCACGCTGACCCATCGCACGAAGACCGATACCTTCCTTCAGGTAATCCATCTCGTAGAGGTGTTCACGCCACAGGCGATCAACGGTTGCAATCACCACTCGTCGTTCCAGCGTACGCATCGGTTCATCACCGAGCTGCTGAATGGCCAGAGGGTTGTGGTTAAGCTGCTCTTCTGCTTCTTGGTACTGGGTTTCAATGTCACCCAAGACCTCGCGCATCAAGTCATCGCGGGTCAGTGAGCCCTGCCCGCCATACTGCTCCTCGACTTCCTCGGGAGTAACCGAGGGCGGGTAGTAACCGCGCAGGGTGTCCCACAGTTCCTTGAGGTTCCATTCACGAGGCGACAGACCGTTGGTCTTTTCAGCGATGATCCCAGACACCAAGGACTCCATGAAGCCTTTCATCTGAGGTCCCAAATCCTCACCTTGCAGGACGCGACGGCGCTGCTCATAGATCAGCTCACGCTGGTCAGTCATCACATCGTCATACTTCAAGACGTTCTTTCGAATCTCGAAGTTACGAGCCTCAACTTGGTGCTGTGCGGAGGCAATCGAACGGGTAACAATACGATTTTCGAGCGGCTGATCCTCAGGGTAAGCGCCCGAGGCCATGATGCGCTGCGCGAGGCCTGAGGAGAAGAGACGCATGAGGTCATCTTCCATCGACAGGTAGAAACGAGACTCGCCAGGATCGCCTTGACGACCGCTACGGCCTCGAAGCTGATTGTCGATACGGCGGGACTCATGGCGCTCCGAACCCAGCACATACAAGCCGCCCAGCTCACGAACTTCTTCACGCTCGGCCTCAACTGCGGCCTCGGCCTCGGCAAGAGCTTCCGGCCATGCGCGACGGTATTCTTCTGCGTCAGCCTTCGGGTCCAGCCCACGAGCGGCAAGGTTTGCCTGAGCAAGGAACTCGGAGTTTCCACCGAGCATGATGTCGGTACCACGACCAGCCATGTTCGTCGCAACGGTCACTGCGCCCTTACGACCAGCCATTGCAACGATCTGAGCTTCACGCGCGTGCTGCTTGGCGTTCAGAACCTGGTGCGGGATCTTACGTTCTTTGAGCATCCGCGACAGAAGCTCGGACTTTTGAACCGATGCGGTACCAACCAAAACTGGCTGCCCAGCCGCGTGTCGTTCTTCGATATCATCAATGATCGCGCGGAACTTTCCGGCCTCTCTCGGATAGACCAAGTCGCCCTGATCCTTACGAATCATCGGACGGTTCGTCGGAATCGGAATAACACCGATCTTGTAGGTGGAGGCGAATTCTGCAGCTTCGGTCTCTGCAGTACCGGTCATACCCGAACGCGAGCCCTCAGGGTAGAGACGGAAGTAGTTCTGAAGAGTAATGGTTGCCAGGGTCTGATTCTCAGCCTGGATCTTCACGCCTTCCTTCGCTTCGATCGCTTGGTGCATACCATCGTTGTAGCGACGTCCAGGAAGCACACGGCCAGTGTGCTCGTCAACGATCAGGACTTCTCCCCCGTCAACGATGTAATCGCGATCGCGGTGGAAGAGTTCCTTTGCGCGAATGGCGTTATTGAGGAAGCCAATCAGCGGAGTATTAGCTGCTTCGTAGAGGTTCTCAACACCCAGCTGATCCTCGACCTTATCGATACCGGGCTCAAGGACACCGATGGTCTTCTTCTTCTCATCGACTTCGTAGTCCTCGTCGCGAACCAGAATATTAGCGATGCGTGCGAACTCTGTGTACCAGCGATTGACATCGCCGGATGCGGGGCCAGAGATAATCAGAGGGGTACGAGCCTCGTCGATCAGAATCGAGTCGACCTCATCGACAATCACGAAGTTATGACCACGTTGGACCATATCTTCCGGACGCTGCGCCATGTTGTCACGCAGGTAATCGAAGCCGAATTCATTATTCGTACCATACGTAATATCGGCGTTGTACTGCTCGCGGCGTTCTTCCGGCTCTTGTCCAACCAGCACGCAGCCCACGGTGAGTCCCAGGAAGTTGTAGACGCGAGCCATCAGATCAGATTGGTACTTCGCCAGATAATCGTTCACGGTCACAACGTGAACGCCCTTACCGGTCAGTGCACGCAGGTAGGAGGGCATAGTCGCAACTAGCGTCTTGCCTTCACCGGTTTTCATTTCTGCAATATTGCCTCGGTGGAGGGCAATACCACCCATGACCTGAACGTGGAAGGGGCGCTGACGCAGGGTGCGCCATGCTGCTTCGCGAACGGTTGCGAAAGCCTCAACCAGGATGTCATCCAAGGTTTCGCCTTCATTGAGGCGCTCTTTAAATTCCTCTGTTTTTCCGCGCAATTCCTCATCGGTGAGGGCTTCAAAGTCTTCTTGAAGAGCATCAACTTGCGAGGCGAGCCGGTCGAGTTGACGCAAGGTGCGTCCTTCTCCAGCTCGGAGGATCTTGTCAATAATGGACACGGGGACTCCTGGGATTGTGACCGGATGATCCGGGCGTGCGTCGAGCACACTCCTCCTAGTCTACGAATTTCCGTCGGCGCTTTCGACTTCATCCCAACAACCGTGTCGTTTTTCTCTGCAAGCCGATTGTTCTGAACTTGTTCATCAGTGATGCAAAATCAACCCGACAACTGATATCCGACAACTCGAAGCGCAAGCAATGGTACGCTGTACAAGTCAGGAAATTACGCGCGTAGAAATGGGTCTATGCGCACAGCCTCGCGATCTTCTCTTCTACGACGAGGAGCAGGTCCCCAGGTGCGAAAGAGTCTAAGCCATGTCCGAAATTCAATCGCCTCACCCCGACGCTGGAGTGTTCGCACACCGGAGCGCGATACAGTCGCCAGCTCCAGCACTACTTTCGCGCACCGAAACAACGATGGAAGCGATCGAGCAGTACATCGTCGCTAATCACTTGCAACCCGGAGATCCTCTGCCCACAGAGTCCGCTCTATGCGATTCTCTAGGCGTATCACGTTCATCGGTACGCGAGGCACTGCGCCAGCTCAAGGCTCTTGAGATTGTTGATGTCCAGCAAGGACGCGGTGCTTTTGTCGGCGACATGACGCTTCGCCCCTTGATCAAGACCGTTTTCCTTCGCTCCTCTACCGCTCCTGATTCCGCCGAGGCCTTGTCCCAGGTTTTGCGGGTCCGCCAAGTTTTGGATTTAGGTTTGGCAAGCGAGGCAATCCAGGCACTTCAAGGCACGCGTGACGATCATCTTCATCAACTGGTCGACCAGATGATCTCAAAGGCCCAGCGCAGCGAGTTCTTCATGGACGAAGACATTGAATTTCACACCGAACTCTTGAAGAAGATCAACAACCCCCTTGCCGAGCAGCTGGTCAATGCCATGTGGATGATTCACATGATGGCTCTGCCACAGATCCATCGGGGTTTTGAAGGTCTTCCGGAAACTGCTCGCGCTCACGAGGCCATGCTGGTCAGCGCAGAAAACGGCGATCTTGAGGGATACCGTCGCGCTGTCTTCGCTCACTACGATCCACTCAACCAGGCCTTGGGTTCTCTTTCGCAAGAAGAAGACAATAACACGGTTATGGATAATCGTATTATCTTTCAGCCTTGTTGCAGCAGAAGTGTGTTGACTAAACAGTTAAGCATCGTAGGTAAGGCTTGTGGTCTCAAGCAACGCTTGTCCTACCACATGGGAAGGCATACAT
>JBHRQN010000046.1:0-14610 GCA_042645485.1 Pauljensenia sp. | reverse complement strand
GGCTCAATAAAACCCACTTCAAAAGAAGTCACTCACCTGCGTCGGAAGCTTTCGCACTTGGAATCCACCGAGGTGGATGACCGACGGTCTTCGGCAACGAGTAGCTTAACACGCATCGCAGTAGGGGTTCCAGCTCTGGAAATGTGTATCAGCACACCTCAAACTTCCCATTGGGCGTTCCAATAGGGCACGGAGGCCAAGCGCCACCGATCGGCTTCACACGAGGCGCCATCCCGCGGCCCGCGAGCGCGCCTCCCAGAAGCCTCGGTATTGTCCCTCAGTTTCCGCATATAGCTGCGTATGGGTACCAATTTGCACTACACGCCCGTTCTCGTCGAGGACGACGATCTGGTCAGCGGCCGTGATCGTATCAAGCTTGTGCGCAATGACGATAAGCGTTGCATTCTGCCGCAATGTATCCATAGCTGCGGTAACACGGTGTTCATTCTCGGGATCAAGAGCGCTGGTCGCCTCATCGAAAAGAACAATGGGCGAAGCTTTCAAGAGTGCTCGGGCAATAGACACGCGTTGGCGTTCACCACCGGAGAGGGCACGGCCTCCTTCACCAACTTGAGTACCCCACCCCATAGGTAGCCGCGCAACGATTTCATCGACGCCGCTCAGACGTGCGGCTTCCTCAACCTCGGCGGCACTCGCATCGGGACGACCAACACGAACATTCGCCTCGAGAGTATCGTCAAACAAATAGACATCTTGGAAAACCAAGGAAAGTTGTGCCATCAATTCCGCTGGATCCCACCGGCGAACATCGCGGCCTCCCACGCTCACCGTGCCACTATCCACGTCATAGAAACGCGCAATCAGACGGGCAATCGTCGTCTTTCCGCAGCCTGAAGGACCAACAATAGCGGTCATCGTACCCGGCTCAACTCGGAAGGAAACGTCGCGCAAAACCGGGTGATCGACCTCGTATGAGAAGGAGACACGATCGAGCGCTACGGACGAACTTGACGCGGACTGGACGCTCAGGCTCGAATCATCCGATAGGACAGGAAGTTCGGGCGCGGAAAGAATTTCGTGGGCGAGATCAAGGACCGGGCGACGCGTTTCGAAAGCAGAGGCAAGCGCGCCGATATCGACAAGGATCTGTGTAAAGCGCAGAAGCAAGCCAATTGCGACAACTGCCTCGATTGGACTTACACTTCCCCAGACGGCAAGCACACCGATTGCGCTAATCAGAGAAACAACAACAACCTGCGCAGCCATACCATTGACAATTTGTCCCAGCGTCTCTCTAATGAGAGAACGTCTAGCGGCCGCTCCGTAGGATTTTTCAGCCTGCTGAAGCGGCTCATAGGACGCTGATCGACCGCAGGCACGCAACGCACCCTGCTTGGTCGCATATTCGACGATTCGGTGAGATAGCTCTTGGGCAGGAGGTTCTTTTAACGCTGAGCCTGAAAGTAGGCACCGACGAGCAACCCACACTCCCCCGCCAACAATGGGGATCGCAGCTAGGCAGGCGACACCAAGCATCGGGGAAAAGAGTGTAATCCCTGCCAGCATCGTCAGTGAGGTTACAATCGCGGCGATCAAAGGCGAGTACATATGGGCGAAGATCTCGCCAAGCATCATGAGCTCTCGGGAGACTAGACGCGAGGTCTTCCCAGCTGTGTCTGCACGGAAAGCACCAAGAGGAAGAGAAGCGATCTTATTTCCGATCGCACGGTGCATATTCGTCAGGAAATCGAAGGCCACGACGTAGGAGCGCATGGCCAACACATACTCCAAGACAAACGAGGCCACAGCGCAGACCGCAAGCATAATCAGCCAGCCGCGCAGACTCATACCCCATGCCGCTTCCCCTGAAGTCAGAGCAATCGCAGCTGGAATGAAAGAAATCAGAGAGAAACCCCGAACGATACCGACGATGCAGGACAAGTACATCACTTGAGCGAAGCCGACGCGCCCCTCAGCAGAGAGCGGCTCACGCAGGCGAGAGATCAGGCTGAACATCTCAGTGTCCTTTCAGTGTTGCAGAGAGCTCGCGCATATACGGATGGTCCGCGAGTTCGTCGGGTGTGCCTCGCGCGATGAGGCGACCTGCCTCAAGGATGGCAACCTGATCGACACCAATAATCGAAGCGGCCCGGTGGGCGATCACCAGAACTGTTTTTCCTCGAACGAGGCGGGTAAGTGCGGCTTGGATCTCAGCCTCAGCTTCGGGGTCGGTAAAGGCTGTGGCCTCGTCGAGCACAAGGATGGGTGCGTCGACAAGAAGTGCGCGTGCAATGGCAATGCGTTGGGCTTGACCACCCGAAGGATGGGCGTCCTCCCCAATAACTGTGTTGAGGCCTCGAGGCAGGGAGCGCAGATAATCGTCAATGCGGGCAGCGGCAGCGGCTGCCCAGATCTCCTCATCACTAGCTCCTGGCTTACCTAGTGCTATGTTTTCGCGCAGGGATATATCAAGAAGCTGTGGATCTTGAAGGACGAAGGATACGTGCTTATAGAGGACGTCAGGAGCAATGGCTCGCACATCGACACCTCCGATACGTACGCTTCCTTCATCCGGGTCAGCGAAACGTGCGACCAGTGTCGCCAGGGTGGATTTTCCAGAACCTGATGCCCCAACAAGAGCCGTTACCGTTCCTTGTGGGACTGTCAGAGTGACCTCATCGAGAGCAAGCGTCGAGCCATAAGAGAAAGAAACGTTATCGATTTCAATATCAGCTCCCTGCGGTTCCTCGCTCCCATCGGTCGGAAGCGGAGGTACAGAAAGCAGATCGACAATGCGCAGCGCGGCTGCGCCGGCGATCTGATAGGACCAAACCGTTGATCCAAGTACCTCGATTGCGGCAGGAATAACAAGGGCAATCAGTGCACAGGTAATAACTTGCACAGGGCTCACGATGCCAGCAGCCGCCAACGCCGAGCCCCCAGCCGTTGAAATCAGGAGGATCATGGACGGAGAGACCGCCGCCTGCCCTAGCGCGGACCCCTTGAGCAAGGGACCACACCACGCGACATAGAAGTTCGCGAAATCCTCGGCCGCACGAGCGAATCGTTCATGTGAGCGCCCAACAGTCCCAAATGCCTTGACGACGCTAATACCCGAAACAAACTCGACCATAGTCGCCGAGACACGTGTGAGGTACCGGTCCATCTCGGCGGTTTTCTCGCCCATATCCCGCATCATCCAGGCATTAATGAGGGCATAAATCGGCAAGGTGGCAATTGAGAGCAGACCCAAACGCCAATCAACGATAAATGAGTAGATAAGCAGGGAGACAGGTGCGCTGACAGCGGCAGCAGATTCGACTGGAGCGTGAGCGATGACAGTGTGGACATCGTGGGTATCATCTTGGATTGCCTTGCGCACAGCCCCCGAATTCGTCGAGGTGAACCAGGCGAGGGGCGCCCCAGCAAGCACTTTCACCATGCGCATGCGCACGATGTGACCAAAGCGCACATCCGCGAAATGGGTGACAGTAAGCGCAAGAAAGTAAATGCCATAGCGCGTACCAAATGCCCCAAGGAGCCACATGAGCAGGTGGATGACCTCACCACGATCAGGTGAAACGCCCAAGCGTGCTGCCGCCAGAAGCACCTCACCGAGCTGGACGAGAATGACATAGGGAGCGACCGCAAGCGCACCGTAAAGCACTCCGAGTACCTGTGCGAGGGTCATGGATCCACGAATAGGAGCGGTCAGTTCTTTGAAGGCCTTCTGTCCCGCCCTGTGCGCAGCGCGGGAATCCTCAATTTTTACTTCAACACTGGATGGCAGCTGTTCGCTCTCGTCTGTTATCTGTTCCTGAGCACTAACAGTCATTATTGATCTCCTTCGTTGGGACCAGCTTCGCGTATCGGCGTGAGTGTGATAAGTCGATCTGCGCACGCCGAAGCGAACTCGCCGTCGTGGGTAACAACGATGACGCTCGCCCCTTCGTCGGCAATTCGTCGCAACGTTGCGGTAATTGAGCCTAGGTGTCTGGCATCGACTCCCGAAGTTGGTTCGTCGAGGATGACAACGGGACGTCCAGTAGCTCGTGCCGCCGCGATGACGAGGCGCTGTTTCTGCCCTCCCGAGAGGCTCAGTGGGTGCCTATCCCCCAGGTGCGCGAGGTCAAAGTCAGCCAGGAGCTTCTCCCCGGCCTCGCCGCTCGCTTCGGATGCCCCAATTGTGAGTTCTCCGGCAAGGGTGTCGGAAAAGAGCTGGCGCCCGGTGTCCTGCATGACAAGCGCGCAGGCGAGCCTGCGCTGACGACAGCTCACCTCCTGTCCGTCCAAGGTGATCGTCCCGGAAGCGGGAGCGGCCAACCCGCACAGCACACGCACAAGAGTCGTCTTACCAACGCCGTTCACGCCCGCGATGCAGGTAATTTCTCCTGCGTAGAAGTCAGCATTAAAACCACTAAAAACGGGGGTTTTTCCATAGGAGAATCCCAGGTTCCGGCACGACAGGCGCACTTCCTTACCAGGAACGGCGACTCCCGCTTCCCCCCGCGAGGCCACCCAGGCCTCGGGCGGTCCAGGGTCCACCAGGGTACGCAAGCCGAAGGACTTCCGCTGGCCATCGCTCATCGAATAAAATTGATCCCCGCTCCAACGATGCGTAATCGCACCGTCCTCCATGAGAAGAACCTGGTCGGCCAGCCCTCTCAGAAAATGAAGGCGATGCTCGACAACGACGATAGTCATCCCCTGTTCTTTGAGGATCTCAAGTGCATGTCGCACGTCCGCGATGGCGTCGGGGTCTAGATTCGAGGTCGGTTCATCGGCGAGGAGGACCGGAGCGCCGGATGCCAACGCGCACGCAAGAGCTACCTTCTGAAGCTGTCCACCCGACAGTGTCGAGAGCTTGCGATCCATGAGGTTGTAGATCCCCATGAGCTTTGCGGCGCGCTCACTACTCTCGATCAGGTTTTCTCGATCACGACCGTAGTTCTCCCCACAGAAGGCCAGCTCTTCCGCAACGGTGTCGCAGAAAAATTGAGTGCGAGGATTTTGGAAGACCGATGAGCATAGGTGGCCAACCTCGGTCAGAGGAACATCGCTGAGATCACGTCCACTGATGCGCACCGCACCTTCCAGCTGCCCCGGAGTCATTTGCGGAACGAGGCCGGTCAGTGCCCGCATGAGAGTCGACTTCCCGCAGCCTGAGGAGCCGCACACGAGGGTGAGGCTGCCCCGCCGGGCGGATAGATCCACTCCGGTGAGGGCATCGACGCGGTCCCCCGTCAGTTCGCTGACGTAAGAGAAGGACAGAGATTCAACCTCAATCACGGCAAGACTCCCAAATAAGCGCAGAACTCAATGGCGATAACGCCGGCGACGCAGCCGAGGACAAGCACATCCCAGGAGGTGACCCGCAGCCGCGTGAGCGATGTAGGACGCGAGGAGCCACCCAAGCCTCGAATGACGCTTGAGGCGGCTAAATCATCGGCTACGCGCGCGATGGAGGATAACAGGGGAACGAGGAAGCACTCGGCAATGACGAGGGGGTGACGAAAGGCGCCACGAATCCTCAAGTCGACGCCGCGCATCTCCATCGCCTCACGGATCGCGACGGCCTCGGCCCCCACCGTCGGGAGGACACGGAAGGCGACAACGAGGGCGTCGACAAACACCCGCGGAAGGTGAACCGATCGCAGCGCCGCTTTCATCTGACCGATTCGAGTCGTGCGATAAACGTAGAGGGCGAGGCCGAAACCCGCAGAGAAACGTGCGAACCAGTACATGATCGCGCTGCACGTGCCAACCGCCAGTACCACTCCCCGTGGTGCACCCATACCCTGCAGCCATGCAACAAGGAATGGCGAACCCACACTGCACGCGTCGCAGACAAGGCACCACGTGGCCACACGGGCAGCCGTCCCACCGCTAACCTCCCACGCAAGGGCGGCTACAGCGAGTGCCTGCACCGCCAGAAGAGTGGATGTGGGGCTCGCTCGCATAACGAGCGCATTGAGGATGAGGAGGGCTAGAAGCTTTGTGCGTGGGTCCAGCTTGCTTGTTGACTCGCCTGGGTTGGCCTCGGCCAGCGAGATCTCAGGCAAGGCCGGCCTTCGAGAAATGCTTGCGCAGCAAGAAACGACCAATAAGGCCACCGAGGCATGCAAAGATCATCGCTACGACAACCCACCCGCTGATGACTGCGGGGCTAAAGAGCGCTCGCATGCCGTCAGCATAGTCCTGCCCCATCTGGGACGCGACATCCGCGTAGTAGGAGTCTGGAGCAAAGAAAATCGGAGCGAGCGGGCCGATCATCCACAGGGAGAACAACATGTATGCTGCAATGTTTCGCGGGGCACTGAGATAGCCACCACTGCGGGCGATAAGGTCAGCCAGGAAACCGAGGACAAGAGCAACCGGTACGGTCACCCACGAATGTCCGGTGACAACCATCAGGAAGGCAACGACACCCGCCATGATCGTCACCGTCCCAAACATGCGCGAGCGCACCATCATGAGCATGACGACCGGCCCGTTGAGAATCAGACCAACAATCCAACCGACGAACATGAACGCCGGTCCGAAGAAGCCGAGCATTCCCGAGCACCACATGAGAATGAAATAGACAGCAGTAAAAGCGCCAATGGTGACAGCCGAGCGCGCCTTTGTGACACCCGAGCTTGAAACCTGAGTCATAATCGCGGCCTTTCACGATATAAGGTTCATTGAATAAAGCTAAGGTTAGCCTATCTTTAGAGCTTATCGAAAGACTTTATACCCAGTTTGACGTGTGCTATCTAGCAGAATGTAAAGAAACTGATAAAGCACGTGGGTCCCCACGAGCAGTGCTCGTGGGGACCCACGTGAAACGACTATCTGCCGTTAACCTCTAGTGCTTCAGGAAGCATCCTCGGAGGTCAGGGCGCGAGTCTTGGTGGCATCCAGCGGAATACCAGGGCCCATGGTCGTGGCGACCGTAGCCTTGAGGATGTAACGGCCCTTTGCGGAAGCCGGCTTCAGGCGCAGGATCTCTTCCAAGACGACAGCGTAGTTCTCGACTAGCTGCTCGGCGGTGAAGGAAGCCTTACCGACGATGAATGCCAGGTTCGAGTGCTTGTCGACACGGAACTCGATACGACCGCCCTTGATTTCCTTAACGGCCTTGGCGACGTCCATGGTGACGGTGCCGGTCTTGGGGTTCGGCATGAGGCCACGGGGACCAAGCACGCGGCCCAGACGGCCAACCTTGCCCATGAGGTCGGGGGTTGCAACGGCGACATCAAAGTCGGTGTAACCCTTAGCAACCTTCTCGATCAGCTCGTCGCCACCGACTTCGTCGGCTCCGGCGTCGATTGCTTCCTGTGCGCGCTCGCCAACGGCGAAGACCAAGACCCGGGAGGTCTTACCGGTGCCGTGCGGCAGGGAAACGGTGCCTCGGACCATCTGATCGGCCTTACGGGGATCAACACCCAGTCGCATAACAACCTCAACGGTTGAATCGAACTTGGTGACCGAGGTTTCCTTGGCCAAACGCATTGCGGCCAGGGGGCTGTACAGTTCGCCAGCGTGGATCTTCTCCGCCGCTGCGCGGTAGCTCTTAGAGCGCTTCGTCATTCTGCTTCTTCTCCTTGCAGGTGTGGGTGTCGGGCAGCGCATGCCCTACCACGGAAATTAAAGGGTCAGTCCTGAACAGTGATGCCCATGGAACGTGCGGTGCCCGCGACGATCTTGGATGCAGCATCAATGTCGTTGGCGTTGAGGTCAACCATCTTGGCCTGGGCGATTTCGCGCACCTGGTCCATGGTGATCGATCCAACCTTGGCGGTGTTCGGGGTGCCCGAACCCTTTGCAACACCTGCAGCCTTCTTGATCATCTCGGAGGCCGGAGGGGTCTTCAGAACGAAGGTGAAGGAACGATCTTCGTAAACGGTGATTTCAACCGGGACGATCGAACCGCGCTGCGACTCAGTTGCAGCGTTGTATGCCTTCGTGAATTCAACGATGTTAACGCCGTGCTGGCCCAGTGCAGGACCAACTGGCGGAGCAGGGGTCGCGGCGCCTGCAGCAATCTGCAGCTTGATGAGGCCGGTGACCTTCTTCTTCTTCGGTGCCATATTTCGGGTCTTTCTATTTCTTACTCAGCCGCGGAGACTACCGCGGCATACGTCCACATGGGATCTGCAGGAAGAGCAACCTGCAGACAAAGTCCACCTAAACGCACGAATCTACATGATAACGCGATGTGGGTGACTCCCCAAGTCTAGGTGCTGCAGCTCACGCCGATCGAGAGATTAGCTGGCATTCACTGCATCAGCAGAAGGGGAGCACCCACGTGCGTTTCAGTGAATTTACTCTTCGATCTTTTCGACCTGATCGAAGGTGAGTTCCATGGGGGTCTCACGCTCGAAGATGGTCAGCAAGACCTTCAAGCGCTGAGTTTCAGGCATGATCTCAGAAATCACAGCGCTCATGGTGGCGAATGCACCATCGGTAACGGTGACGACCTCGCCAACCTCGAACTGAGTGTGAACTTCCTGAACGGGAGCAGGAGCGCTCTTTTCCTCAGCCGCAGCAGCCTCGAGTACGTTCGGGGTCAGCAGCATAACGACCTCGTCGATCGACAGCGGCACGGGATTATGCTGATCACCAACGAAGCCGGTAACCGCGGGAGTTTCCTTCACGACACGGTAGGAATCTTCGTTGAAGTCCATGCAGACAATGACGTATCCGGGGATGCGCACGCGACGAACACGCTTCTTCACATTGCCGCGGTACTCCATGACGTACTCATCGGGAACCTCAACCTGGAAGATCGACTCTTCCATGTTCTGGCTGGTGATGCGCTGCTCAAGGTTTGCCTTCACCTTGCGCTCGTGGCCGGAGTAGGTGTGGATGACGTACCAGTCACCGGGAGACATGTAGAGCTCACGGCGGAGCTTCTCGATGGGATCATCCTCGCTCGAGGCCGCTTCCGCAGCCGCTTCCTCAACGCCAGCAATCGCTTCGCCTTCTTCAAGAGCTTCCTTGCGCTCTTCGGGGGCGTCTTCAAGGCGCTCTTCGCGCTCATCCTCGCGCTGTGCAGCGGTTTCCAGCTCACCTTCGGGGGCGATTCCACCATCAAAAGTATCGGGTTCCTGGCCCTCGATCTTGTCCTGGCTCACGGGTTTTCCTCCTGTGGTTACCGCTTGCGCGGTGCTTCACGGCCGAGCCGTAGAAGAAACCCGCCTGCATTCCTGCGGGCGGGTCACGGTTTCAGCCAAATACGATGGAACTTAGTCTACCGAATAGGAAATCAAGAATTCCAGTGAAAGCCATAACTGCGGTGACAAACACAATCACAACGATGAAGTAGGTCCACGTCTCTGATCCGCTGGGATAAACAACTTTCTTCATCTGAGCGACAACCTGAGAGACGAAAATCACCATGCGCTTGAAGATATTCGGACGCTTTTCCTTGGGTTGAGGTGCGCCATCACGCGAGGGGGTTGCACGCTTCTTCGTGCGATCCGCCCGCGGGGATTCTTCACGGCGAGCCTGGGATTCGCTCATCGTTCCTCCAATAGTTATGCACCTCAGTGGCAGGGCAGGCGGGACTCGAACCCACAACCGCCGGTTTTGGAGACCGGTGCGCTACCAATTGCGCCACTGCCCTACTGCAACTCTTCCGAAAAAGACTTGCTCGGTTGAGTTTAGGGGAGAAGAGGCCTCCTGTCCAACTCACCGCGATGCGCGCGCCTCATAAGTGCTCAAATTGTGACTCACACCAATAAATGGATCTATCCATGCCACAATGTTCGCGTGGATACTCAATCAGCCTCCCGCGTCTCAACGCGCTTCGCAAATATCACTCCTTCAGCGACCCTTGCCGTCGATGCTAAGGCCAAGGCACTGAAGGCCCAAGGACGCCCCGTCGTTGGTTTCGGTGCGGGCGAACCTGATTTCGCCACCCCCGATTACATTGTCGAGGCCGCCCTCGAAGCGGCGCGCAACCCTGCGATGTACCGTTACACCCCCGCCTCGGGGCTTCCCGCTCTCAAGGAAGCAATCGCTCGCAAGACTCTGCGCGATTCTGGATACGAAGTTAACCCAGACCAGGTTTTGGTGACCAACGGTGGGAAGCAGGCGGTTTTCCAAGCCTTCGCATCGCTACTGAACCCCGGAGACGAGGCCATCCTCCCGACCCCCTACTGGACCACCTACCCCGAGGTGATCAAGCTCGCCGGGGCGACTCCTGTTGAGGTTTTCGCGGGTGCCGACCAGGACTACAAGGTCACCGTCGACCAGCTCGAGGCCGCACGTAGTGCGCGCACCAAGCTCCTCCTCCTGTGCTCTCCGTCGAACCCGACGGGAAGCGTCTATACCCGCGAGGAGATCCGTTCGATCGGGCAGTGGGCACTCAAGTACGGCGTGTGGGTGATCACCGATGAGATCTACGAGCACCTGCTCTACGACGGTGCACAAAGCGTGCACATCGTTGCCGAGGTTCCCGAACTTGCCGACCAGACCATCGTGTTGAACGGTGTTGCGAAGACCTATGCGATGACCGGTTGGCGTGTGGGTTGGATGATTGGTCCTCGTGATGTCATTCGCGCTGCGACGTCCTTCCAATCGCACCTGACGTCGAATGTCAACAATATTGCTCAGTGTGCGGCAATTGCTGCCCTCAACGGGCCGCTGGATGTGGTTGAGCATATGCGCGAGGCTTTCGATCGCCGCCGTCAGACCATGGTGAAGATGCTCCGCGAGATCGACGGACTCGAAGTCCCAACTCCGCGTGGAGCGTTCTACGCCTACCCCAGCGTGAGCGGACTTCTGGGCCGTTCGATTCGGGGCAAGATTCCCACGACTTCTTCCGAGCTGGCAGATCTGATCCTCGATGAGGTTGAGGTCGCAGTTGTCCCGGGCGAAGCCGTCGGCCCCTCCGGCTTCCTGCGCTTCTCCTACGCCCGGGCCGACGACGATCTCGTCGAGGGTGTGGGACGAATTCAGGAGCTTCTCTCCGAGGCTCGCTGACTCAGGGTTCCACTATGAAATCCCGCGCGGTAGGCGCGTCGCTAGCCGTGCGGGATTTTTCTTACTCTTCGTCAAGTCACACCCCAATATCGCTACCCAAATGACGCCTTGAGCTGTCACAATTGACATATGGACCTTTCAACTCGGCGCACTCACCTCGATCAGCCTCGCGGGCATGTCCTGATTGCCCATGGTTACGGCGAGCATTCGGGACGTTTTGAAGGACTCAGCACCGCTCTCCTCAACGCAGGCTACGATGTGTCCAGTTATGACCACTACGGCCACGGCACTTCCCCCGGGCCTCGCGCTCAAGTCGACGTCGGTGCGTTGATCAAGGACCACATCAGCGCTCGCCAAGAAGTTTTGGCCGATTCCCGTTTCGATGAGCTCATTCTTTTCGGGCATTCAATGGGGGGTCTTATCACTGCGGCCTCGGCTTTGATCTCACAGCGAGGCATTCGCTGTATGGTCCTCACTGGTCCCGCTTTCATCCCGCTTCCTCAGCTTCCCGCGCCGGTGGTTGGTGGCCTCGGGAAACTCGCTCGCTACTTGCCGGGAGTGCAGGTTCCGGCAGCCCAGTCCACGCCCGAGCATTCTTTACTTTCGCGCGATCCCAGCGTTCAGGAGGCCTTCGACGCCGATCCGCTCAACTACCATGGCGCTCCCCCGCTTCTGACGGCCTCGACCATGGTGATTCAAGGCAAGAAGGCACTTGATCATGCAGATCGCCTGACCTGCCCCACGCTGATTTTCCACGGCAGCGCCGATGAGCTCACCTCGCCGGAGGGGTCTGCAGAGTTTGTTGCGCGCGTGCTCGAGGCTCACCCCGGTGCAGATATTCACCTGCGTGTCATCGATGGGGCCTGTCACGAGGTTCTCAACGAGCCTGAGAAGGCCATGGTCCTGCGCGACTTGCTCCTGTGGGTCGAGAAGCACTGATGGAGCAGCGTCAAGCATCTCGCCAGCTTTCGTTAACGGTTCCAGCGCCGACTCCTCCCGGGCACCGGTCGCTGTCCGCCCTACCAAAGGCGCACCTGCACCTGCACTTCACGAGTGCCATGCGGCCCACCACGATGGTGGAGATGGCGCGCACGCAGGGAGTGCGCCTCCCCCTCACCTCCTGCACATCGACGCGGCCTCTATGCCGGCCGACGGGCGCGGGTGGTTCCGTTTCCAGCGCGCCTACGACTCGGCGCGTCACCTCGTGCGCTCCGAGGCCGCGTGGCCAACACGTCGGGCGAGCTCGCCGACCTGATCCTCGACGAGGTCGAGGTCGCGGCGGTCCCGGGCGAGGCCTTCGGCCCCTCCGGCTTCCTGCTTCTCTTACGCCCTGGCCGACGATGACCTCGTCGAAGGCGTTGGTCGTATCCAAGAACTCCTGTCAGAAGCCCGATAGACCAATTACATGCGACTGAAGTTCCACGCGGTGAGTACTTTTGTGCCACCGCGCGGGCTTTTATGAACGCGCTGTCAAAAAGTGTGCAGTAGCGCTACCCAAAGCATATCCCGAGCTGTTACAATCGACACATGGACATCGCGACGCGGCGAACACAACTCGACCAACCCAATGGACATGTCCTTGTCGCCCACGGTTATGCTGAGCATTCGGGACGTTTTGAAGGTCTGATCAATGCACTTCTCCAGGCTGGCTACGATGTGTCAACCTACGACCACTATGGTCATGGCACTTCCCCAGGCCCTCGCGCCAAGGTCGATGTCGGTCTGCTGATCAAGGACCACATCGCTGCTCGCCAACAGGCTCTTCACAATTCACGCTGCGATGAATTGATCCTCTTTGGGCATTCAATGGGTGGTTTGATTAGCGCTGCTTCTGCGCTGATCTACCGCAAGGATCTGCGATGCATGGTCCTCACTGGACCCGCTTTTATTCCACTCCTCGAGATTCCTAAGCCCGTGGTTGGCAGACTTGGGAAACTGGCTCGCTATTTGCCGGGAGTACAGGCTCCGGCGGCACAGTCCATGCCCGAACATTCCGTACTTTCGCATGATCCCAGCGTCCAAGAAGCTTTCGACGCCGATCCGCTCAACTACCACGGCGCTCCCCCGCGTCTGACGCTCTCGACCATGGTGATTCAGGGCAAGAAGGCGCTCGAGCACGCGGATCGCCTGACCTGCCCCACGCTGATTTTCCACGGCAGCGCCGATGAGCTCACCTCGCTGGAGGGTTCTGCAGAGTTTGTTGAGCGTGTACGTGATGCACATCCCGACGCAGATATTGACCTGCGTGTCATCGATGGGGCCTACCACGAAGTCTTGAATGAGCCTGAGAAGGATATGATCCTACGCGACCTGCTCCTGTGGCTCGAGAAGCACTGATAGGATCGACCTCTATTCCTCGCCAGCCTTCTCTTACCGTTCCAGTGCCGACTCCCCTTGGGCGACGACCGCTGTCCACGCTCCCCAAGGCGCACCTGCACCTGCACTTCACGGGTGCGATGCGTCCACAAACGCTGGTGGATATGGCGCAGGAAAAAGGCACCCGCCTTCCTCCTCACCTGTTGGACTTGGACCCCTTAACCGTGCCCGCGGACGCCCGCGGTTGGTTCCGTTTCCAGCGCTCCTACGATGCCGCGCGAGCTTTGGTGCGATCCGAAGCCGCAATGCGGCGGATCGTTGCCGAGGCCGCGGAAGATGATGCGGCCGAAGGCTCGCGTCGCCTCGAAATGCAGGTCGACCCCACGTCTTACGCGCCTTGGGTTGGCGGGATTACTCCCGCTTTGGAGATCATCATTGACGAGGCCATCGCCGCCGGGAAGCGCACGGGCGTTGAAGTTGCACTGATCGTTGCGGCCTCGCGAATTCGTCATCCTCTTGACGCACGCACGCTGGCGCGTCTGGCAGTTCAGTATGCCGGCGATGGCCCCGGACAGGTTGTGGGCTTTGGTCTGTCCAATGATGAGCGCGTTGGCGACACCTCGGCTTTTGCTCCTGCCTTCCGCATTGCCCGTGATGGCGGTTTGGCCTCGGTTCCTCACGGCGGGGAGCTTTTGGGCCCGGAATCTGTGATGAATGTTGTTTCAGCCCTACACCCGACGCGTTTGGGGCACGGCGTGCGCACCAGTGAAGATCCCGATTTGCTGCGGCGTTTGATTGACGCGGATATTTCTTTCGAAGTGTGTCCGACCTCGAATATTCACCTGGGGGTCTTCCCAGATTTCGCATCAGTTCCGCTCATGCGCTTTATCGAGGCCGGCGCGCGCGTTGCTCTTTCGGCTGACGACCCCTTGTTGTTCCATTCGCGTGTGGTTGCCCAGTACGAGTCCGCGCGTGATGTTTTCGGGCTCTCTGACGCGCAGCTGGCAGATTTGGCCCGTCAGTCGATTGATGCTTCTTTGGCCAGCGAGGCCTCGAAACGCGTATGGAAAGCGGAAATCGATCAGTGGCTCGCGGCCCCGCCCAAGGCCTAAATATCTCTCTTCACCAATAGTGCATCAGTGCACTATCATGCACTTATGACGCGTTTTAATCGGGAGGACGCACCATTGCTTGTGCGCGAAGCGCGCACTGATGCTTCGCTTACACAGGCTGAACTAGCGGGGATGACAGGGATGAGCCAGTCAACCCTCGCACAGATCGAGGCTGGGAAACGTGCTGTATCCGCCGAGCTTTTAGAGAGAATCCTTCGCGCTGCCGACTATCGTCCTTCCGTACCCCTAG
>JBHRQN010000045.1:0-14653 GCA_042645485.1 Pauljensenia sp. | reverse complement strand
GGCATTGTAGGAAAATCCAAAAGTTTAGATTTTCCCACAATGCTTATCTTTTGGTCTTTGGTTCGGAATAGTGTAGTGCTGGCGGTCTATCTCTTGTTTTCGGTTGCTTGCTTCCTTACCGTACATGAGCATTGCTGCCGGACGTGTCGCTGCTAGTCGCTATGTGTCGGCATCGCAGGCGTTCGCTGATGTCGATGACGAGTGAGTCTCAACAAGGGCGACGGGCCCTTGTGATGACTAGTCAGTTCAAGAAGGATTTGAAGCGGGCGCGTAAACGGGGGCTTCCTATCGGGGAACTTGAAGCGGTCATCGACGCGATCCTTGAAGGTGCAGACTTGTCTCCGAGACATAGTGACCACCTTCTGAGCGGCGATTATGCGGGGTTTCGCGAGTGTCATATTCAACCGGATTGGTTACTGATCTACCTAGATGAACCTGAGCTTTGCGTGGTGACAGCAATTCGTACAGGTTCCCGCTCCGACCTGTTTTAGTGGCACCCTGCAAACCGCTGGAATTGAAATTGCTCGACAGCCGTGACCGAGTTCAACTTGTGTATCCGAGCTGCCTGATAGAGTGTAGAAATGACCTGTGAACCCGGGCTTGTTCCTGAACTTTCCGTCACCGACTACGAGGCCTCCCGGCATTTCTGGTGCGATCTGGTCGGTTTTTCCCTCCGCTATGAGAGGCCCGAAGAGGGGTTTGGATACCTCGTCTTAGGTAATGCGCACCTGATGCTCGACCAGATCAACCAGGGGAGGACGTGGGCGACCGGTGCCCTTGAGCCACCGCTTGGCCGCGGGATCAACTTCGAGGTGCAGGTCGAGAACTTGGATGCCGCATTGTGGCGTGTCAAGAACGCAGGGTGGCCAATCTTTGTTGAGCCCGAAGAGAAGTGGTATCGGGCAGGCGACATTGAGATCGGTGTCCGTCAGTTCTTGGTTCAGGACCCCGACGGGTACCTTGTGCGTCTTCAGCAGGAGATTGGCGAGCGTCCTGTGGGGGAGAACGCGTCGCGATCTTTGTAGTAGTCAAGGCTGTCGATTAAGACTTATCCCCGCTCGTGATCCTGCCAGATCCTAGGCAGAATGCTGTTGTGTGCTCACTGAGCGTATCGTCATAGATACTCGTTTAATCCGTCTATACCCCCTAATGTTGCATCGGAACAGGCCCACCACTATGGTAGTAATCAACCGATTACAACAAGAGGAAAATGATGAAGATTCTCGTTATTCAGGGCAGTCCAGACGCTGAGAGCTACTCTCATCAACTTGCTTCCGCATACGCCGATGAGGCGCGCGTTGCTGGGCATGACGTGCGTATGATCGATCTGGCGACGGAGGATTTTGATCCTGTTCTGCGCTACGGATATCGCCAGCACATGGAAGATGAAAACGCACCTATGCGATACCAAGAGGACATCGCTTGGGCGGATCATCTCGTGTTCAGTTTCCCGATCTGGTGGTCAGCTGAGCCCGCAATTCTTAAAGGTTTCCTTGATCGCACTCTCACTCCCGGATTTGCGTACCGTTACATCGGTGCTAAGAGCCAGGGACTGCTGGAAGGTAAGACCGCAGCGCTAATCGTCACGTCACGTGCGCCATCGTTCATTTACCGGCTCTTCGGAGGTCCGATTTCGCGGTGGAAGCAGATGATTCTGGGATTCGTTGGGATTCGACTCACTAAAACTCTAATGCTCGGCCGGATCGAGCAGGACGTGGATACTCCCTCATACCGCGCTGCATTCGTCGAAAAGGTTCGTGCTTACGCTCGCGGATAGACTGTATGTAACAGTGGCACTGAGAGGATGAGACATGGTTGCGACGCGTATGCCTGCGAATGAGCGCAAGGCGCTCATGCTAGAAGCTGCAGTGCGCGTGTTCGCTCGGGTCGGCTACGCTGCGGCCACGACCGACTCGATCGCGCGTGAGGCAAGTGTCAGTCAGGCATACGTCGTGCGTTTCTTCAGATCTAAGGAGACGCTCTTTGAAGAGGCTGCTACACATGTGGTTGAACAGCTGTGCCAACGCTTCGTCGAAGCCCCGGTGTCGCCGGATGCAAGCGAATTTGAACGCCGACAAGCGCTAGGGGATATGTACGCGGAGATCGTGAGGGACCGCGACACATTCATGATGATCGTACGTCTCTTCATGATGGGATCCGACCCGCGTTTTGGCCAGCTCGCCCGCGAGAGTTTTGCTCGCGTGTACCGTCTGCTTCGGGATGAAGGCGGAATGGATTCAGCCCAGGCCCGGCTCTTTCTTTCTCACGGTTTGCTGATCAACCTGGTGCTTTCTCTTCGTCTATGGGAAGGCGAGAAAGAACTATCGGATGAGATCCTCGAATTCCTTGGGGATGGTCGCGTGGAAAGTATTTATTTACTTCACGAGGGCGACACCTTGCCGGGTGAGGGAACCCCTACCGCGCGTCGACCGTGAGCACTGTCAGAACCGCTCGCTTTTCCTTGTCAGAGGCAGCCAAGTCCACGAGGGCGGCAATACGCCAGTCCATATTGCCTTCCGGATCCGTGATGGTCTGAGTTGCCAACCAGACCGAACCAGCGGGAGCCTCATCGACAGCCCGCGCAAGGGCCTCGAAACGACTGCGCTGATTGACGTTATCCCTAGCGGAGAAGGGCATCAAAGCCAAGATATCCTCGCCGCTGATCTGTTCTTCCAAGGTACAAAGCGCCTGGGAGCGCGCACCCTGATTGATGTCGATCCAGTCATGTTCTGCCCAGTAACGTTCTAGAGCATGATCCCAGTCATCGCCGGTCCAAGGCGCTGCCTCAGCAAAGAGTCCGTCGTTATCAGCGGCCTGCGCGCTTGCTCGCTCAAGCCCATCGACATCATCACGACTCATCAACTCAACAAAACTAAAGAGCGTCCGACGTACGGCATTGCGGAAAGCATGACGATTTGCCGTGAAAGCAACAACGCCGGACTCATCGGCCCCAAATGCTCGCTCAGCTCCAACGGCAGAAGGCCCCCCTTCGGCCTCGACCAATTCTTCCCCGTTCATCATTGCTTCCCACTCATCCAGAAGAGAAGAATCAACGCTGCGGATCAGATCAGCCAACCACGAAATCATCGACTCAAGTTCCTCGGTCATGATTTCTTCTGGGATCACTTGACGCATCATTCGATAGGCATCACTGAGATAGCGCAAAATGACACCTTCTGAGCGCCCCACGTCATAACGGGAAATGAGCTCGGTAAAGGTCATAGCGTTTTCAATCATTTCGCGGATGACCGACTTGGGAGAGAGTTCAAGATCTCCCACCCAGGGGTTTGAACGCGCATAGACACTGAAAGCGGGGGAGAGGAGCTCTTCTAAAGGCTTAGGCCACGAGATCTCTTCTAGGGCAGCCATGCGCTCGTCGTACTCCATCCCCTGCGCCTTCATGGACGCAACGGCCGCGGCTTTCGCCTGGTTTTCCTGCGCATACAGCAGGGGCCGGGGATCCTCAAGCACGGCCTCGACAATGGAAATGACGTCAAGGGCAAAGGTCGGCGAATCCGGATCAAGAAGCTCGAAAGCAGCTAAAGCGAAGGGAGAAAGCGGCTGATTGAGCGCAAAATCATCCGGCAGGTCCGCAACCAGCTGCAACCTAGAGACACCTAGCTCCTGAGCCCGGGCACTGGAGAGATGCTCAACAACCCCAGCTTGCAGCAGAGAAGTATAAATATCTGCAAGATGACGGATATGCGGGTTCGCTGGAAGTGGCTGGTCATCATTGTGAAGGGCCAAATGAACCAGGTGCTCTGCGGGATCTCGCCCAGCATCGGCTGCTCCGCCCAACACGTTGAGAACAGTGGAGTGCGTCATCTCGAAATGAGACTGCAAAGCTTCAGGGGCCGCATCGCGTAGGCGCTCAAAAGTCGAACGAGACCAAGTGATCTGGCCTTCCTTTGGGCCGCTGCGCTTCTTGGATGCCTTCTTCTTGGCTCTCTTCGCCTCACGCTCATCACGAGCCGCCTCTTGAGCAGCCGTTAAACGGGCGCGCTCGCGGGCCGCCTCCACTTCGTGCTCGGGGGCCAGAACTCGGACAAAACCAACGGTGTCGAAACCCGCGCGCCCCGCGCGTCCCGCGATCTGGTGGAACTCACGCGAACGCAGGTGACGCATCTTGCTGCCATCGAACTTCACCAGGGAGGTCAGCAAAACCGTGCGAATAGGGACGTTGATGCCGACTCCAAGGGTGTCAGTTCCACAAATAACCGGAAGCAGCCCCTGTTGGGTGAGGCGCTCAACAAGTCGGCGATACCTGGGCAGCATTCCCGCGTGGTGAACGCCGATGCCGTGGGAGAGGAGTCCGCGCAAAGTCTGCCCAAAACCTTTTGTAAAACTCACTGATGAGAGTTCACGCGCGATTTGGCTGCGGACCTCGGGTGAAACCAGCTTGCGGTCCATCAATGAGGAGGCCGTATCAACCGCATCTTTTTGCGAGAAATGAACGATGTAGATCGGGTGGCGTCCCTCTGAAAGTAGGCGCTCGACCGTGTCCTGCAGAGTGTCGACAACATAGTCGTATTCCAAAGGAACAGGACGCTGTGCATCGGTAATTTCAACCGTCGGCCGCCCTGTTCGCTCCGTCCATTGCTTGCGGAAAACACTCGTATCTCCAAGCGTCGCGCTCATTGCAATGAACTGCGGACGAGTGAGCTCAAGGAGCGGAACCTGCCAAGCCCAGCCTCGTTGCGGATCAGCATAGAAATGGAACTCATCCATAACAATCATGTCCGCGTCGAGCGTCGGTCCTTCACGAAGGGACTGATTTGCCAGGATTTCCGCGGTGCAGCAAATGATCGGAGCATCTGCGTTCAACGAGACATCGCCCGTCACCATCCCGACATTGTCGGCGCCGAACAACGACACCAAGTCGAAGAACTTTTCTGATACCAGCGCTTTCAAAGGCGCCGTGTAGTACGAGCGACCACCATGCGCCATGGACACAAAATGCGCCGCCAAAGCAATCATTGACTTGCCAGAGCCCGTGGGCGTTGCCGCAATGACGTGGTTTCCCGACAAAATCTCAATTAAAGATTCATCTTGGTGCCGGTAGAGCGGACGCCCCGTCGATGATGCCCACGACGAAAATTCCTCATAAAGGGCATCATCATCGGTCAGTAAACCGCGATCTTCCAGATCGTCGAGGAGTTCATTTAACGGAGCGCTCATGCTTCTATCTTCCCAGACCTCCCCGCATTTGCGTCCAGTTTGCGGCTAAAAGCGAAGAAGATCGCCCCATCGCGATAGACTTCGAGGCGCTGACCCACAACCTTGTTGAAAGTAGATAGCGGAGGAACGAATGGCGGATCTGGCACAGTCCATCCAAAACATCGCTGACTGGATCACCTTGCACCTGACCGTGTGGATCCTGATTGGCACGGGACTTTACCTCACAGTGCGATCACGATTCATGCAGATCCGTCAATTCCCCGAAATGATCCGCTCAATTTCGGGTTCTCGCGGTGGTGCACAGGGTGGAATCTCCTCCTTCCAAGCATTCACGATCTCCCTAGCCGCACGCGTGGGCGTCGGTAACGTCTTTGGCGTGGCCGTTGCGCTGCTCATGGGCGGTCCAGGTGCGATCTTCTGGATGTGGGTTGTTGCTTTGGTCGGTATGTCGACCGCCTTTTTCGAGGCCACACTTGCGCAGATCTTCAAGGTTCGTTCGGCTGATGGAACCTTCCTCGGTGGCCCTGCCTACTACATTGCACGAGGCATGAAGAATAAGGTTTTGGCAAGCATTTTTGCTGTCATCACGGTTGTGACCTGTGCGTTCGTCATCACCTCCGTGCAGTCCAACGCGATCGCAACGACTCTTCTGGGTGCGCTCAGCCCCTCGAACCGCGAACCTCTGCCGGGACTGGGCGGCCTTTCCAGTGCGCACCTGGTCATCGCAGCACTGCTCTTTGTCTTCTCGGCAATGGTGATTTTCGGTGGAATTAAGACCGTGGCTCGCGTGACCGAATGGATGGCACCGATTATGGCGACTGTTTATGTCGTGATGGTCGCTGTCATCTGCGTGATGAACCTGCCCAAGTTCGGCTCTGTTCTGGGACAGATCTTTGCAAGTGCGTTTGCCCCGCAACCGACGCTTGCAGGCCTCGGCGGCGGAATTATCGCTGCGGTCATCAACGGCACGAAGCGCGGCCTCTTCTCCAACGAGGCCGGTCAAGGTACTGCTCCCAACGCCGCTGCAACCGCCACCGTCGCTCACCCTGTTCGCCAGGGCCTCATCCAGTCGCTGGGCGTTTTCGTTGACACGATCATCGTGTGTACCGCAACCGCTTTCGTCATCTTGATTGCCGGCGAAAAGGTCTGGTCAAACCCCGAGGCAAACCCCGCGAACCTCACGACACTTGCTGTGGCCGACCAGCTGGGGCAGTGGACCATCATGCCGATGTCGATTCTGATCTTCGTGCTTGCCTACTCATCGATCATTGCGGCCTACGTCTATTCCGAAATCAATCTGTCCTTTGTCGTGAAGTCGAAGGCTGCTACTTGGACTGTTCGAGTGATCTCTGTTGCCTCGGTCGTGATCGGTTCGCTGACCACTCTGGATCTTGTATGGAATTCCGTCGATATTGCGATGGCCATTATGACCTTGACGAACTTGGTTGCCTTGATTGTCCTAGCTCCGTGGGGTCTGGGTGCTCTTCGCGACTACGAGGCCCAGCGTCGTCGCGGCATTGCAGATCCTGTCTTCGTTGCGCAGGGTAATGACCTTCTTCCCGGCGACCTTCCCGGTGATATTTGGGCTGCAGAACCCGCTTCGCGTTAGGCTACAGGCAAGACTTAGGAGGTCGCGATGCGCATTGCTCGTTTCTCGCAAGGAAGCTCTATTCACTACGGGGCTTTGGAAGATGAATCGACCCGGATTGTTGGTTTGAAGGGTGATCCTTTGTTCTCGCCGGTCGAACCCTCTGGCCAGATCTTTGAACTGGATGAAGTTCGCTTGCTTTCTCCGGTGATCCCTCGATCGAAAGTCATTGGACTGGGCGGAAACTACCCGGCACCTGGTGAGCAGCGCAGTGAGGATCCGGCGCGTCCCTCCGTCTTCTTCAAGCCGAATACTGCCGTCATTGGCCCGGATGATCCGATCGTCTTCCCTTCCTGGGGACAGGAAGTCTTTTACGAGGCCGAGCTTGCCGTGGTCATCAAGACGCTGGCCAAGGATGTCAGCGTAGAGGACGCCTCTTCCGTGATCTTGGGTTACACCTGTGCGAATGACTTGACCGCTGCGGATGCAGCTCGCGATGACGGGGGAGCACTTGGTCGTGCGAAGAGTTGGGATACCGCGTGCCCGCTGGGTCCGTGGATCACTGTTGGTGGGGATTTTGATCCCGATAATGCTGAAATTTCTGTTCGCGTGAATGGGGAAGAACGGGGGAGTGGAAGCACCTCTCAAATGGGATATTCCGTTGCACGGATTGTTTCCTATGTGTCGGGGATCTGCACGCTTCTTCCCGGAGATGTCATCTTGACCGGTACTCCGGCCGGCGGACCGCTCAAGCACGGTGAACGCGTCGAGGTTGAGGTCGCAGGAATTGGGACGCTAACAAACCTGGCGATGTAGCAATTATTTCTAGTCGTAGTTTTCTTTGGGGTGGCCGCTTAACACGGCCACCCGAAGGTTTCTCAAGCTGTCCACATATTGATGTCCAAGCTCTTGAAAATTGGTAGAGAGTCGCTCTGTGGATGTAGCGTAGAAATATGGCTGATATTTCAGGATTAGGTGCCTTTGGCGCTCGTCCAACTAATTCCGCTGCTGAAAGTGCCTTCGGAGGCGTCGATGAGCTGCTTGCAGCCATTGATGCAGAAGTTGACCAAGCTAATCGTGCCGCTGCTGGTGCCTACGAATTCGTTGAGCGAATGAAAGGCGTGCGCGGCGAAGGCAAGTCCAAGGACGGTTCAGTTCGCATTGTTGTGGATTCCTCTGGAACGCCGATCGAGGTTGAGGTTCCTGAATATCCTGAATTCGGCAGAGCCTTTCTTGAGGCGTTTCAGGCTGCACGGCATGATGTCGGTGCAGGCATTGCCGATGCCGCAGTGGAGGCTTACGGAGAATCGTCGACAGAAGCGCAGGTTTTTGTCCAGCAGTATGGAACGCGCAAGGATAAAACCGGTGAATCTGGAGTTGCGCAGAGCGGCATGAGTCGATTGCAACAGCTTGAGTCGGATGCGCTGCATCGTGGGCAGAAGTAATTAAAGGCTTGAAACAGAGGGATGCAAAATGACTGAAATTGCATGGGATCCGAGGGACGCAGAAATACTTGCAGGGCGTATCGCATCGCAGGCTGCTGATGTGCGTTCCCTTGCCAGCACCGCAAAAGGTGCTCATGTTGACTCCAACTGTGTCGGGTTGATGATTTCCCCCCTTGTGCTTCCTGTCGCAGAACTTTTTATGGGTGTTATTGACCAAGTGATTTCTTTCGCGGGTACGAGCTGCGATGATTTGCACTCTGATTTGAACAAAGTCAATTCCGGATTTCAGGAAATGGAGTCCACTAATATTTCTGAAGTTCAACGCAATGCACAGTTGCTGAATGGAGATATGCGCTGATGACTGCTCCTCACACTCCTCAGACAGTTTCTGCAGGTGATGCAACTAGCGCTGGCGAGGCCTCGGCACAAGAAGAGCACCCCTGGTACACCGGTGGTGGCGCGTTGGAGGATATCGCGGGAATTAAGTCTGCGATCGATAATGGAAGCTGGGTGCAAGGTGGACTGAGCACGGTTTCACTTGTTGCTGATACAGCGTCGATGTTCATAGATCCGCTGGGGACTGCGCTCTCGTGGGGTGTGGGGATCATTATGGATCACTGCGATCCGTTGCGCGGCTGGCTGCAGAAGCTCGCTGGGAATAAGGATGAGGTCCTCGCAAAAGCCAATACGTGGCGCAATATTGCGTGCCAATTGGAAGAAAATGCGAAGCGTCTTGACACCAATGTTGCTTCCTTTACCCAGTATTCGCGCGGGCAGGCCGCTAATGCTTTCACGAAGAAGTCTGGCGGTGTCAGTACAATACTGAACGGTGCGGCAATGGGGGCTCGCGGTCTGGCCGAAGGCCTGAATGTGCTAGCGTCAATTGTTGACGTTGTGTACTCGATGGTACGTGATGCAATTTCTCAGATTATCGGTACCTTCATCAGCGCCGTGATTCAGGCCGTCTTAACTGCGGGCCTTGCTTTAGCGGAGCTTATCCCTGAAATCACCGCGAAGGTTGGCGCGTGGGCAACAAAACTAGGTGCGAGCATTAAAGACCTTGTCTCTTCAGCGGGCAAGCTAAAGAATTTGTTCACCCATGGACGCGAAGCTATTAACTCGCTGATGACGAAGATCAAAGAAGGCTTTGCTGGGATCAAGACCGCCGCGCGCGATGCTAAGAGCGCGAAGGGTAGTACGCCACATGAGCCTCACACTCCGAAGACACCTCGGGAACACTACAGCTCGCCTGTTGAGGTTGATCCTTCCTCGGTGCGCTCACGTGAGGATTTGCTGAGGGAAGCTCCGAAGGATACCCACGATCCCCGCCTTCCTGACGCAGTTATGCAGGAGGGACGCGTTGACGGCCTCTCCGGTGCTGATTTTGTCAGGAAACCCGATGATGTCTGCGGTTATGCACCCGACGGTACTCCGCGCAATTATGAGGGTTGGAATCGAGACAATCGCATTTTCTATGTTGATAAGGATGGGGTAGCGACAGAAGCTACTAGGTGGCCCGCTCACGATGGCTATAAGGATGGGGTGCGACAGCATTCAACTGTTGAAGAATATGCAGCTGAACACGGCCTCATCGTGGACCGCATTGGTAACCCGCGCGGTGGATATTTGGGGGCTGTCGAAAACGGTCATGTCTCAACCTTTGAGGAACGGGCTTTGGCGCCCGGATCCGTCCATGAGCCCTACTACCAGTACCAAATCAACCCTTCTAACATGCCCGAAGGATGGAAGATCGAGCACGGTACTGCGGCGCCGTGGCAAAGCGAGGTAGGCGGTGCGCGTCAGCTTCGTATCCTCGATGCGGACAAGAATCCTAAGAGCGTTGCGGACCTTCTCGATTTGGGTATTTTGCAGGGCGTGGAGGTTCCTGTTGGACTTCGTTGAGCGTTTCGCTCAAGCGGTGAATGCCGCTTGGGGGGATCAAGTGAGGGGAAGTCTAGAACCAGGAGATTCCCTGGTGGTTTACCCCTCTTCTGCTGCAGCAGAACCATTTGGCGTGTATTTCGACGACAATACGTACTCCTTTTACACATACGAGCGCGGTTCGCGTGTTGGTCCCGAGTTTCAATCTGACGATGTCAGAGTGGTCGAACACTGCCTTACTCTGAGTGTGGGCAATGCGCTTCGAGTTGCGCAGGGGTTCGAGAAGCTAGCGTTGTACAACACTGCTCCAATCCGTTCTGGATGGACATTGGTTCGATCGGCATCAGCAAGTAATCCGGGGTTTACGGGGATTCGTTCAGATCGCGGTGTCTTCTATCCCTGCGCGAGGGCAAACCGTTGGCTGCTTGCGGGGCTCTCTCACGTGGTTGAGTATTCGCCGCTTGACGTGTTGGAGTGCTACTTGCGTCCAGATGCTGCGCCGCTGCTCAGCGAATGGCTTCAGAAGAGATAAGTGAACCTCGATAATGAAGGCAGAGCTTGGTGGCAGTTTTCTTGATCGCTTAGCCCAGGAGCTTCGTGATGCCTGGGGAATGAAGGTGCACGGGAGCTTTACCGCTGATGCTGGGATTGTCTTCAACGCCGGAGTTTTTGCCGCTCCCCACGAAGAGGCCGATTACCAAGAAGGCGTATATTCCTTCTACTACTGCGAGCGTGCCTCCAGAGGTGCTGCTCTGTTCCAGACGACTAATCGGGACGTTTTCGACCACTGTGTACTTCAATACTATGGAAATCCTCTGCGCAGTCGATACGGTTTCACCAAATTGACACCGGGGAACACTGCTCCAATCCGTTCGGGGTGGGCAATGGTTCACACGGGTTCTTCGCTTCGACATGATTACCTTGGGATTCGCTCAGACGATGGGAAATTCTATCCGTGCACAACGAGCGATTTTCGCTTGCTCGCGGGGCTCTCTCACGTGGTTGTGTATTCGCCGCTTGACGTATTGGAGTGCTACTTGCGTCCAGATGCTGCGCCGCTTTTAACGCAGTGGCTTTCAAAGCCCGCAGGATGACATGTTTCGTGGCATATGATGGGTAATAGCTCGCGGAAAGGTGAAATACATGGATTCAACGACACCAGAGCCCAAGGAACCGCAGGGTCCTTGGCGTTGGTTGATGGACAGTGAAGAGGTGAGTTCTTCACTGGTGCGTTCCAGCATTGAGCAGTTCACCAGCCTGGAGGCCTACACCTCTAAGTTTGGCGATATGGTCGACATGATCGGCTACCCCTATCTTTCACGCGTGTGGCAGGTTGATCCTAATGGCAAGCCCTATTCCTTCGAACAGCGCTGCCTGGCAATCACCGATGTCCACTCGCCGTACTACGCGTACACGATTGCGAAGCTTCCCGTATATGCGTTGATTTCAACCGGAATTACCGCACCGAACTTCGGTATGGAAGGTGGCGCGCGGGAAGTGCGTTTCATCTACGGTGGCGAACTTTTGACGGTCGCCGAGTGCGTTGAACTGGGTATCTTGAAGGGACGGTCTCTGTCATGAGTACTACCAGTCAACTGATTGAATTCGCTAAATCCTCTGGCGCTTTCTGGATGAATCGCGGCACTGGTATTGCACTGACGTGGGATAGCGGGATCTACTGGCATAACTTGTGGACCGAACACGATGATCGGGGCACTTTGCTGTACAAGTATGGTCCCAGTGAACGTTGGGAGGATCGCTCGACTTTCGTTGCTTCTCCCTTCGAGGACTGGACGGCAAAGGGCGCGATTATCCACGTGGGCGAGTTCGCACGTAGTTATCTAGGTTGGGATCCGATCGTCATTCCGCAGGTTGATTCTGATCCCGTTGCTCATCCTTACGTGTATTCGCAGTTCTTTCCTTGGGTTGGAGGGCTTGAGTTGGACGGAAAAGTCCTGCCTTTGACCGTCCGCACAATGTTCCCCACCCACCGAGAACTCACTGAGTTTGCGCATATTGCACCTGTTGATTCCCAAAAATTGCTGGATGCATATATGTCTGAAGATGGTGGAATTCTGCGGAACTGGGTTCGCCGTAGTTAGTTTCTTGATTTTCGAGGCCGAGGCAGCCGGGTGGAGATGTTGAGTTCGCCCGGCCGCTTTTTCGTCTTGTGAAGGTTTTCTGGACCTTCTTTTGAATCTTGAGATTGTGGGGGTGTGGTTGTAGCGTAGGAGCATGGACAAAAGCTATGGTTTGGACCGCGTTGAGGCGGCTCGGGCTGAGCTGCGCGAGGAAGTTGAGGCTGCGCTTGAACGAGGGAATAAAGCGCAGGCATTTCTTGAACTAGTTGAGGATGTTCGGGGCGAGGGCGCGTCGAAAGGTGGTGTTGTTCGCGTGAGCGTTGACTCTTCGGGAATGCCGATTAGCGTCGTCGTCGACGGTTTTCCAAAGCTCGGTGGTGCATTTATCGAGGCGTTTCGGCGGGCTGTGCAGGATTTGGGCGCAGGCATTGCTGACCGAGCGATGGACTCCTATGGGGCATCGTCTGTGGAATCGCAGGAGTTTTTGCACGCTTTTGGCAGTAGGCGTGAAATTAGGGCGGGACTTGAGTTAGCTGTTCGCGGTGGGTTTGACCGTTTTGGCTGTTTGCGTCCTGAAGGTGTACGTCGAGCGGCTGCAGGCCGATCCGGCGACTTTTCTAAGAGGAGCGTGCGGTGAGCGTTGCGGAAGAAGTTGAAGCTCCCGGATTATCGACGGGGAAACATCCAGATCCGAAGCTTACTGTTGTTCCGGATAGTCCGACTACCGCGAATCAGGAAAGCGGATATTCGTCTGAACATCCGTGGTACACGGGCGGCGGTGCCTTGGAGGATATCGCAGGTATTGCAGGTGCGGTTGAGTCGAAGAGCTGGCTTGACGGTGGTTTATCGGGCTTGTCGTTGGTTGCCGATACCGCGTCGATGTATTTCGATCCCTTGGGTACAGCACTGTCGTGGGGCGTAGCGATGATCATGGACCACTGTGATCCTTTGCGCAGCTGGTTGCAGAAGCTTGCTGGAAATCAGGAGGACGTATCGGCCAAGGCTAATACATGGCGCAATGTTGCGTGTGCCTTGGAAGAAAACGCTAAGCGGATGGATGCTAATGTTGCGTCATTTACGCAGTATTCCAGGGGACAAGCTGCCAATTCTTTTGCTGAGTCTGCTGGCGGCGTAAACGCGCTGATTGTGGGGGCCGCACAGGGAGCTCGCGTGCTGTCGCAGGGCTTGGAGACTCTAGCGGGTGTGGTCGAGGTCGTGTATTCGATGGTGCGCGATGCGATCTCTCAGATTGTAGGTACGTTTATTAGCGCTGTTATTCAGGCGCTGCTGACGGCTGGTTTGGCCTTGGCAAAATTAATACCTGAGATCAGCGTGAAGGTTTCTGCTTGGGTATCCAAGCTGTGGGGGCATATCGATAGTTTGCTGTCCTCGGCCGGCAAGCTCGTTACCTTGTTCAAGAGCGGTGGCGATCTTATCGCTTCAATGGTGAAGAAGATTAAGAATGGGTTGAAAGCAGGCTTTGGTAAAGGACACGCTCCCGCGCCGCATGAACCCCGACACTCTGCGAAAGGTCCCAAGCATAGGCAACCGCAGTCGCGCATTAAGGAAGACCCCAATTCTGTGCGTTCGCGTCAGGATCTACTTGACGATGTGCCTTACGAGCCCATGAATGCAGACCTAGATAAGTCGATTGTGAATATTGGACGGATTAAGGGCATTAAGGGTGTTGATCTTGTTCATAATTCAGACAACGTCTGTGGTTTCGGGAACGGCGGTAAGCCCAGGACCTATTCAGAGTGGCTCGACGAGCATAAAACGACGTATGTTAATTCGCAGGGACAGACGAAGATCGGGCACGATTGGCCACCTAATGACGGGTATGCAGGCGAACCGAAACTCTCTTCGTTTGCAGAGTATTCGTCCGAGCACGGTGTGATCGTGGACCGCGTTGGAGGACCCAATGGAGAATTCTTGGGTGCTGTAGAAGGCGGGCGTGTTGCTTCATTTGAAGAACGTGGGCTTCCCCCTGCCTCAGTGCATCAACCTTACTATCAGTATGTTTTTACCGGCCATATGCCCGAGGGGTGGAATATTGAGCACGGGATTGCTGCACCATGGGAAAGCGAGTGCGGTGGGGTACGTCAGTTGAGAATTCTCGATGAGCTTGGAAGTCCGGTAAAAATCACGAAATTAATTGAAATGGGCGTTTTAAAAGGCGTGGAGGTGCCTGTTGGATTTTAGTGAGCGTCTTGGTCAGGTAATGCATGAGGTCTGGGGATGTGACGTGGTGGGTGATCTGGGGAAGGATGGTTATTTGGAGTTCTTTCCCAGGGACATGGTCTCTGAACCGAAGGTAGTGCATCGTAAGGAGGGTTTGTTTGCCTATTACGAGTATGAGCGCGGCAATATCGGGGCACCGGTTTTTCAGTCGAGTAGTTTGCGTGTGATGGAGCATTGTTTAACTCTGTGCTATGGGAATCCTCTTCGTAAAAGCCTGGGGTTTCAGCCTCTTCGTCTTG
>JBHRQN010000044.1:0-14867 GCA_042645485.1 Pauljensenia sp. | reverse complement strand
GTGTTAAGCACGCCGCCAGCGTTCGTCCTGAGCCAGGATCAAACTCTCCGAACAAAAAATGTTAAAACATGAAGCCCGGAAAACCCACCACAAAAGTGGCAAGCAATCCCAACCAAAAAAATACTCAAAAACAAAAAACAGGCATAAAAACAAAAAACAAACACACTATCGAGTTCACAAACAACACCCCCACATTTGCAATTCACCCGAGGATGAATCTCAAAGGGGCTTTCGCGCTTTGCAACGTTTCCGTCGCCCTCAGCGCAACGAGTTATAGATTAGGCCGTTTAGAGGCTCGTCGTCAAATCAAAACACTATGACGACGAGCACACCTTTAAAAACGGCTCATCGGACAGCAACTACAGCCAGATTCCTGCGGCCCTTACGGATCAAAACTAGCCCGCCAGCCAGCAGATCATCCGCACTCAACACTGCCTCTTCATCCTCTACCTTGACCTTATTGACGTATGCTCCGCCACCCGCAAGGGTACGACGCGCAGCACTGCGCCCCTTTTCAAGACCGGTCTCTACAAGAGCGTCAACAAGAGTCGCCCCCAACGAAAGTTCCGCGCGCGGGAGGTCACTTGTCGCAGCAGCCAGGGTGGCCTCGTCAATCGACGAAAGATCACCGGTCCCCCACAAGGCCTCGGTCGCAGCCTTAACTCGCTCAAGCTCGTCTTGACCATGAACCAACGCAGTGACGCTGGCAGCCAATGCTTTCTGTGCAGCGCGCTGATGCGGACGCTCTGCGACCTCAACCTCAAGAGCCTCGATCTCTTCGCGTGAGAGGAAAGTAAAGATCTTCAGAAAACGAACCACATCGTCATCGGCAACCTGCAACCAGAACTGGTAGAAGGCGTAGGGGCTCATCATTTCCGGGTCGAGCCAGATCGCACCACCCTCGGACTTGCCAAACTTTGTTCCGTCGGCCTTAGTAATAATGGGCGTTGTCATCACATGGGTATCGGCGCCTTCGATCTTATGAATCAGATCGACGCCGCCAACCATATTGCCCCACTGATCATTCCCACCGGTCTCAAGGGTGCAACCATAGCGACGGAAAAGTTCAAGGTAGTCATTTGCCTGAAGGATCTGGTAGGAGAATTCCGTGTAGGAGATACCCTCGTCAGAGGCAATACGGCGCGCAACAATATCCTTGTTGAGCATAGTGCCAACACGGAAGTACTTACCGATTCCGCGCAAGAGATCAATAGCGCTCATCTCTTGCGTCCAATCGAGGTTGTTCACCATTCGCGCTGCTGCAGGACCCTCAAAGTCAAGAAAACGAGAAATCTGCGCGCGCAAGCGATCCGCCCACCCCTGAACAACTTCAGTGGGCTGGAGTTGACGCTCGCCACTTTGACGCGGGTCGCCAATCTGTCCCGTTGCACCACCCACGAGTGCAAGCGGACGGTGTCCCGCGAGTTGCAGGTGACGCATAACGATCAGCTGAACAAGGTGACCGTGGTGAAGTGAAGGAGCTGTCGGATCATAACCGCAATAGAAAGTGACCGGGCCCTGCGCAAAGTGAGCACGAAGTGCATCAAGATCAGTGTGCTGAGCAATCAGACCACGCCATTGGAGGTCGTCAATAATATCGGTCACGGAAATACCTTCTTCTTGTTGGAATACGTGCGCAATACAGTGTACGGGAAAAGACTCGCCTTAAAGGACGCGTCTTAATTGTGTCTTACGAGGCCGCAGACCGGTCTGCGTAGCCGGCAGCACCTAGCCGACGCGAGGCCTCGTCCCCACGTCGAGGCGGGTGAAAATCAATTGATTCTGCTCGAACCTTCAGCCAGGTAGCAAAAGCCACGAAGAGAACCCAGTTACCCTCAGTGAGCAAACGAGACTCGGTGAATGACTGGACGAACATCGCCAGCATAAGAACAGCGGCGAGGACGGGAATCAGATCGCTTTCAAGATCGCGAAGGGCAACACGGAAGACACGAATCATGACCCACAACACCGCGAAGGCCAAGAGCATAAGCCCAACAATGCCAGTCTGGAATAGTGCCTCGATGTAAGCGTTATGCGCCTGCATTGTTGGAGTACCATCCGGACGAACAACAAGGTTTTTGAACAGAGGCAACCACGGGGGCCACATCACAACCCATCCCCAGCCGAGAAGGGGATGCTCGGTCCACAATTCCAAAAGCTTCGCCCAAATAACACCGCGCCCAGTCATATCAGAACTGCGTCCCAGTAGCTCAGTTACCTGATCCTTCATCACAACAGCCACCAGCAGGAAACTGGCCGCAGCGGTCAAAGCCACACGAACAGCGAAACGCCGCTCATAGAACCCGAGATGACGGATGATCAAAAGGAAGACGAGTGCGCTGACGGAAACCAGCATGGAAACGAACACCGTTGCCGAACCGGTGAGAATAAGAATGCCAACGCAGGCACACACCCACAGTAAATTGCGAACATGCTGATTTCGATCCTGGATCCAGAAAACAACCACGCACAGAAGCAGTAAGAGCGCAATAAACGCTAAAGGATTGCGGTTTCCCACGAAACCTTGAATCGGCCCTCCCCTAAACAGGGAGTCATTGATCCAGTAATAGAGCTCTGGGACTTCTTTCCAATGGCGCATATACATGGGAGGAATTCGATGGCCAACGAAGAGCGCAACCCACAACTCAAGAAGATACGACAAAACAACAACGATCTTCATCGCATCCATAAATACTTTCAGCATCTGTCGAAGCGGAAAAGCAATTGCCACAAGTATCCCCGCGGAGCTCGTGGCAAGAGTAATCAGAGCTGAGGCGAAAGTTTCAAGACGATACTGGCTCCAAATCACCGACAGACAGCAGAGCACGATGAAGGAAGAAACAGACAGCGAAATCCTTCGCAAGGTCACGCGTCGTCCAGCAAGGAAAAACACGACCCAGCATGCGACCAAAACCAAAACGGTGATGATGCCAAATCCGAGCCAACCGAATGTGTTGCGAACTCCTTGGCCCGCAAAGGCCAAGAAGAAAATCGCGACCCCCGCAATGGGCAGCAGCGACTCGGCTCGAGAGCTAACTGTTGTATTCACGCATGTCCTCAAGACAGAAATAAATTCTAGTAGGGAGAATAGCGGCAAGAAGCCGTGCCCGCTAGCGACAGGCTAGCGGGCACGGCTGTGTTTGATAAAAACCTAAGAATCGATCGTTCCTAGAGTGTGCTCGGGTGGGATCCTCCCCCAGCCAAGGATGTCAGGTAGTCCTGAGCATTAAGGGCGCCCTGAGCACTGGTACAGATAATCAAGACGGTGTCGTCACCCGCAATCGTTCCAACAACGTCGTCAATGCGCGCAACATCAAGAGCAGAACCTAGAAGGTTCGCTGCTCCAACAAGAGTGCGCAAAACCAATTGATTTCCCACGCATGTTGAGGTGACAAGGAGAGTTTGAAGCCACCGCTGAAGGCGTTCAACACTGGCTTCAGCCTCATGGGACTGCGAACCATCAGCATTGGGAACCGAGTAAATCAGCGCACCGCTTCGATCGCGCATCTTTGTTGCGCGCATTTCCATGAGATCGCGAGAAAGGGTGGCCTGAGTGACTTCAATTCCTTGGCTTCCCAATGCACTGCGAAGCTGCTCTTGCGAACTAATGGTTTGGGAGACCAAAAGATTTCGAATCGCCGCGTGGCGGCCAGCCTTCGTCTGAGGTGTCGCTTCAGATGACATCAAAACCCCTTAACTACGTCCGTGAATCGACATTGACTCCACTCCCGTTGCACCAGTGTAAGCGAGAAACGGGCCGTGTGCGAAAATCTTCGCGCACACGGCCCGTTTTCTAAGCGATGCAGAAGTTAGTGATACCTCACTCCTGCTTCAGTTGCTCTGCAATGGAGTCTGCCCACTGGTCAATCGCATTCCAATCACGGAAATCGCCTTCAACAGCGCCTGCAAGTCGAACAATCGCACGCTCACGCAGCGACAAGATCGAAGGATCGTACCGTCCAGCAAAGGAACGCAGTTCCTTTGCATCGACACGGGTCAGCACAGGACCGATCCTGCTGGGATCTTGCGGAACATGCTTGGGAACACCATTCATACCGACAGAGAAAGCCCACACGGGTAGCTTATGAAGCTGCTGAGCAAAACGTTCCATAAAGTCGTGAGCTTCAGGTAGCCACTGGGTCATGTACACAGCAGATCCGCAGATCACCGCATCAAAACCATCAAGTGAGTCAACCTCTTCGGGAGACTTGCGGACAACCTCAAAACCATCGCTGGTCAGACGGCGTGCAATCGCATCCGCAACTTCAATGGTTGCACCGTGATGTGAAGCCGCTGTTACTAAAACCTTCATTAACTACTCCTTCGCGCCAATAACCACATTAATCCTAGCAAGAGGAAACTTGATCATCCGCGCAGCGTTGCTCCAAGAACCTTTCCTGTCTTGCTAACGATGTCAGCACGAACTTTTTGCACCTCATCCGGAGTCAAGGTGTGATCGCTGGCGCGAAGGCGCACAGAGAAGGCAAGAGAACGGCAACCCTCAGGAACCTGGTCACCCTCGTAAATATCAAAGAGGACCAGATCTTCGATCAATGCACCCGCAGCCTGGCGAATGACCTGCTCAATGCGTGATACAGGAACGTTCGTCGGAACAACCAGTGCAAGGTCTTCCTTCGCTGCAGGATATGTCGAGACAGGCTTCACCTGCATGGGTTCATCGCTCATCACAGAGATCAATGCATCGACGTCAAGCTCGAGAGCGCAGGCTCGTGCAGGCAATCCGAAAGCCTTACACGCCTTCGGCGAGAGCTCACCAGCAAGGGCAAGTTCGACACAATCTTTACCCTGACGGGCGAAAATACGAGCAACCCGCCCCGGGTGCCAAGGAGCGACCTCAGCGGGATCCGTTGCGGCCTCGGGAAGTCGAGGCCCCTTAAGCGTTGAGGGCTGCGCAAGCCAGGCACGCGTCACCTCGACGCGCACTCCCAGTTGATCGCAGATTGTGCGCGCGATCTCGACTGCATCTGCCCAATCGAAATTGCGTTGGGAATCAAGAATTCCCGCGGGACGGGCATTACCAGCAAGCACTGCACCAACATGCCAGGGCTGGGAGGGAGTCCCCGCCTCGAGTGCGGCAAGTTGTTCGTCACTGGGACGGTGCTCTGCAGAAATCAATCCGGTGGGAACAACGCCCTCTGGGTGAACAACCTTTGCGATTTCGAAAATCGCAACCGAAGGGATACCGCGAGCCCAGTTGCGCGCGGTGGTATCCAGCAAGGTGTCCAAAACCGAAGTACGAAGCAGGGGCGCATCATCGGCAAGCGGATTACGCAGCTTCACAGCGCGACGGCGAGGATCATTCGCACTCAGGCCCTGCTTATCGAAAGAGTCTGAAACGAAGGGATAACTTTCCACCTCGGTAAGCCCAGCGTGAGCCAACCCTTGAGCCACCAAACGACGTGCGCGCTGGGCAGTAGTCAAGCCAGTACCTGCGGGGGCCGTCGGTAAGACCGAGGGGATACGGTCATAGCCATCCAAACGGGCGATCTCTTCCACGAAGTGTGCAGAACCCGTGAGATCAGGCCGCCATGAAGGAGGAGTCACACGAACGCGCTGTCCATCAATATCCTCAAGGACACATCCGACCTGTTCAAGCAACTCACAAACGCGCTCGGGAGAATAGGAAACGCCAGTCAGACGCTCAGCATCGCTCAACGCAAACTCATAGCTGGTTGGCGCTGGCAAGGTGTTGAGATCAAAAACTGCAGGATCAGCCTGACCACCACCGTATTGAACAAGCAGATCAACAGCGCGCTGCGCAGCAACCACAGGAAGGAGCGGGTCAGTTCCACGCTCAAAACGCTTCGCTGCCTCAGAGTGCAGCTTGTGACGGCGCGAAGAACGAGCGACCGAAACCGCATCGAAGTGTGCAGCTTCGAGGAGGATATCCGTCGTCGAATCCTCGACCTCGGAATAGGCTCCACCCATTACACCGGCGATACCCAAGAGTCGCGAGCCTTCTTCACCGCTGGGCGAATCAGAAATCACCAAATCTTCGGGATCCAAGGTGCGCGCGACCTCGTCCAAAGTTGTCAACTCTTCACCTGCGCGAGCACGGCGAACCACAATCGGTGCAGCGAGTGCCGATAGATCATAGGCATGCATAGGCTGCCCCAGATCCAGCATGATGTAGTTCGTAATATCGACCGCCAGAGACAAGGAACGCATCCCTGCCATCTCCAAACGCTCGACCATCCAACGAGGAGTGGGAGCCTTGGGGTTGACACCGCGAACAATACGAGTCACAAAACGGTCCGCACCCACGCGCCCATGGATGGGAGCATTGTCAGCAACAACCACGGGGAAACCGGCCTCGTTAGCCTCGGGAACAGACTCAACAAGAGTCCCCACAAGACCCGGATCACGGAAGGCTGCACCCGTCGAGTGTGAGAACTCGCGAGCGACGCCTCGCATCGAGAAGCAGTACCCACGGTCCGGAGTGACGTTAATTTCCAGAACTTCTTCACCCAAGCCAAGGAAGGAAATTACGCTGTGGCCAACTGCGGGCAGCTCTGCGTCGGGGAAATCCTTCTGCAAGATGATGATGCCGTTATGGTCGTCGCCCAAGCCGAGTTCGCGCGCCGAGCACATCATGCCATCAGAAACATGGCCGTAGGTCTTTCGGGCAGCAATTTCAAAGGGGCCGGGAAGAACCGCACCCGGAAGTGAGACAACAACATAGTCGCCGACCTCGAAATTGTGTGCGCCGCAAATAATGCCACGTGATGGGAGATCACTAGGTTCTTTACCCGTGCCGGGAGCGTCATTGTGCTCCCCAACATCGACACGGCAGTAATTCACAAGCTTGCCATTCGAGGCTTCAAACTCATCGCGCGTCAGAACACGTCCGACGACAAGTGGACCGCTGACACGAGCCGGGTGAATAGTCTCTTCCTCAAGCCCGACGCGAACCAGGGCAGCTGCGAGCTCCTCGGTGGTCATTGCCGGATCTGCATCGACATAGTCACGCAGCCAGCTCATTGGAACCATTGGCATGTCAGTTGCCCCTTCCCAGTCCATTAACGCCGAATTGCTCGGAGAAGCGCACATCGCCCTCAACAATGTCATGCATGTCTGCGATACCGTCTCGCAGCATCAGGGTTCGTTCGACACCAACACCGAAGGCAATACCCGTGTAAACCTCGGGATCGATACCCGTTGCTCGAAGAACATTGGGGTTGACCATTCCGCAACCACCCCATTCGATCCAGCCGGCTCCACCCTTCTTTTGCGGGAACCATAGGTCCATCTCGGCGCTCGGCTCAGTAAAGGGGAAGAATGACGGACGCAAACGCGTCTTCGCATCAGGGCCGAACATGTGACGCGCAAAGTGGTCAAGAACGCCCTTCAAGTGCGCCATTGTCAGACCGCGATCAATTGCGAGGCCCTCAACCTGGTGGAAGACCGGGGTGTGTGTCGCGTCCAGTGCATCGGAGCGGAATACCTTACCGGGGCATGCCATGTACAGAGGAACGCCTCGAGAAAGAATTGAACGCGATTGCACGGGCGATGTGTGCGTACGCATCACGAGGTGGCCATCTTCTTCATTTTCACCACCGACGCTGCGACCATCAATGTAGAGCGTGTCCTGCATTTGGCGCGCGGGGTGATCGATATCGAAATTCAACGAGTCGAAGTTGAACCATTCATGTTCAATTTCCGGCCCCTCTGCGATCTGCCATCCCATCCCGACGAAGAAATCCGAAATCTCTTCCATGATCGTTTCCAGGGGATGACGTGCACCTTGACGCTCACGCGCGGTAGGAATGGTGACGTCTACAGCTTCGCTCACCAAGACCTGCGCGTCATGGCGTTCCTGAAGAAGCTCCTGACGTTCGTCCAATGCCTGGGTAATGCGCGAACGGGCACCTCCCAGAAGACGACCAGCAACGCCTCGATCTTTCGGCTCCAATTGCCCGATTCCGCGGTTTGCCTGGACAAGAGCAGCTGAGTCTCCCATAAATTCCAGGCGAACTGCCTTCAATTCATCGAGGGTTTCGGTATGAGCAATAGCTGAAGTCGCTTGGGTAACGAGCTCTTCAATTGCCTGCTCATCCAAGGGATTGAGGCCACCAGCGGTGCCGGTCATGTCCTACTCTCCTATGATTGGTGTCAGCATTTTTCCTCGTCAAAATACGAGGGTTTTCTTCATTGTAGGTCAACAGCTTCTTCTGGCTGGAACGAGGCCGTAGTGCGGACTAGGCTCATAGGGCGACGAAAGGAAAAGAATGACGGGTTACCTCGCTGACGATTCAGCGCCTCGCATGGATGCTTCACCCTCCCCTTCTCAGGCTTCCCAAGGCCCTCTGGATAAGAAACGGATTCGTATCCAGCACCTTCAGGCAGCAAAGGAGCAGGGCGTCAAGATTTCGATGTTGACGGCCTATGACGCACTCACTGCTTCGATTTTTGATCAGGCCGGGATCGATATGATCTTGGTCGGAGATTCTCTGGGAAATGTTGTTCTGGGTTATTCCTCGACGCTACCGGTCACGATCGAGGACATGGAACGCGCCACTTCGTCCGTTGCCCGGGCAAGTAAACGCGCTTTCATCGTCGCAGACCTCCCCTTTGGTAGTTACGAGGCCTCCCCCGCCCACGCGCTCACAAACGCAGTCCGCCTGATGAAGGCAGGTGCACACGCTGTCAAGCTCGAGGGCGGTGCACAGCGCGCTGAAACCGTCAAGCTCTTGACCGAGGCAGGTATTCCGGTCGTCGCACACTTGGGCTACACCCCTCAATCCGAGAACGCTTTGGGTGGGCCTCGCGTTCAAGGCCGCGGTGAAGGTGCACAGGTCCTTGCTCACGATGCCCATGCATTAGCTGATGCAGGCGCTTTCGCAGTCGTCTTTGAAATGGTTCCCGAACCAATCGCTACTCAACTGAGTCAAGAACTTTCGATCATTACGATTGGAATCGGCGCGGGTCCTCACACCGACGGACAGGTTTTGGTCTGGTCGGATATGGCCGGAATGACCTCATGGTCTCCTTCCTTCGCGCGCCGTTTCGCGCTGATTGGTCAAGAGCTTCACTCCGCAACACAAAGCTATATCTCCTGTGTACGCGACGGCTCTTTCCCCTCGCCCGAGAACTACCGAACAAACTAAGGACTACACCGCAATGTCGCACTCAACTGGTGCCGAGCGCGCCCCGCTTGGCAATCTCAAACCTGGAAAAATTTCTCCGCGTCGTCCCGTCCCGGCACACATTGATCGTCCGGAATACATGTACCACTCGGGTCCAGAAGTAATTACTGCCTCTGATATCAAGACACCGGAAACCATTGAGAAAATCCGTAAAGCCGGCCAAATCGCGGCACAGGCACTCCAAGCAGTGGGGGAAGCAATTCGTCCTGGGGTAACCACTGACGAGTTGGATCGAATTGGTCACGATTTCATTATTTCGCGCGATGCCTACCCCTCATGTCTGGGCTACATGGGATTTCCCAAGTCCCTGTGCACCTCGATCAACGAAGTAATTTGCCACGGTATCCCCGATGATCGTCCCCTTGAAGATGGCGACATTATCAATGTCGACATCACCGCTTATTACGACGGCGTGCATGGAGATACATGCGCGATGTTCGAAGTCGGGACCGTTGATGAAGAGTCCCATCTTCTGATCGAGCGTACGCGTGAAGCGATGATGCGCGGCATCAAGGCTGTTCGCCCTGGTCGAGAGATCAATGTCATTGGCAGGGTTATTGAATCCTACGCACATCGTTTCAACTACGGTGTTGTTCGCGACTACACCGGACACGGTGTCGGCGAGGCCTTTCACTCAGGTTTGATTGTCCCCCACTACGACACTGCCCCCGCACACAGCGAAATCATGGAAGAAGGCATGGTTTTCACCATTGAGCCCATGCTGAATCTGGGCGGAGTTGAATGGGAACAATGGGATGATCAGTGGACAGTCGTGACAAAAGATCGCGGCCGCTCTGCACAATTCGAACACACAATCGTTGTCACAGAAAACGGCGCTGAAATCCTGACGCTTCCATAATTCTGGCGTGAATTTTAACGATCCGATAAAGACGGTTATCCTTAGAGAAAAGACCTTCGAAGGAGAAGAACATGGCACTTGCATGTGGAATTGATATTGGCGGTTCAGGTGTCAAGGGTGCCCTTGTTGATCTTGAAACAGGGACCTACTCCTGCGAAAGCGTAGTGATCGAAACCCCGGCCCCGGCGACTCCAGATTCAGTTGCACAGGTCTGCGGCGATCTTCTACGCCAGCTCGGCGTCACCGATGATATTCCCGTCGGGATCACCTTCCCCGCGCCAATTATTCATGGACGAGTTCCCTTTATGGCGAATCTTGATCCATCGTGGGCAGGAATCGATGTTGTCGAGCTCATGGATCGCCACTTGGGGCGAACCATCGTTGCTCTGAATGATGCCGATGCCGCCGGATTAGGCGAAGCGATCTACGGCGCCGCTAAAGATGTTCCCGGAGTTGTCATTGTCACCACCCTTGGAACAGGAATCGGATCGGCCATCATCAATGATGGTGTCTTAATTCCAAATTCGGAACTTGGTCACCTTGAGATTGACGGCCACGATGCCGAAACTCAAGCTTCTGCAGGTCAGAAGACCGCGCAGAAACTGGATTGGGTCACATGGGCGGGGCGCCTCCAGCGCTACTACTCGCACGTTGAGATGCTCTTCTCCCCCGACCTTTTCGTTATCGGTGGCGGAGTGAGTGCTAACCACGAGAAGTTCCTCCCCCTGCTGAACCTCCGTACCCCCGTTGTCCCCGCAAAGCTACGTAATACCGCCGGTATTGTTGGTGCGGCTTACGAGGCCGCGCGCGCAGCTCATAAGTAGACGAATACTCGTCGACTGGCAAATAAACTAAAAGGTGTGGCCGCTCGGGTTAACGAGCGGCCACACTTGCATGACAGCCGACCTGTACGCCGGATTCTGTTCTACGTATTCGTAGTGGCGACCATCTATCTAGGACCACCGTTGCCGATGGTCTCAAGCAACCTACCCGCAGACAACGAAGGGGCACCTCTTAACGTCTGCTGCTCGGTCTTGCTCCGGATGGGGTTTACCTAGCCGATACGGTCACCCGTATCGCTGGTGAGCTCTTGCCTCACCGTTTCACCCTTACTGCTCTATGCAGCGGTTTGTTTTCTGTGGCACTAGCCCGCGAGTCACCTCGGGTGGCTGTTAGCCACCATCCTGCCCTGTGGAGCCCGGACGTTCCTCGAGACAAAAGCCGCGCGGCCGCCCAGTCGACTGACATGCACAGGGAATTTTAGCGCGTTTCCCACTAGTGTGGAGGCGTGGAAATTTGGCTGCCCCCATCTGAAGGAAAGAACCCGCCTGGAGAAGGTCCATCTCTTAGCCTCTCAGCACTCTCTTTCCCGTCTTTAACAGACACGCGTAAAAAGATCATCGACGCCTGTGCACAAATCACTGATCAAGAACAGGCAGATCAGATCTTCAATGCCAGTCTTCGTCACTCAGCAGAAATTGAGGCCAACCAAGCGCTGATGTCCCAAAGCTGCGCACCGGCCTCGGCAGTTTTTAACGGCGTACTATTTGACGCCCTTACCGCCCAAGAACCCCGTGCATGGACAGGGGAAGGAAGCCAACACATCACGATCTTCTCAGGACTATTTGGTGCGCTGAAGCCGACTGACCTCATTCCTTTACACCGCCTTGCGATGGGAACAAAGCTCCCCACGCTTGGAAATGTCACCACCATGTGGAAGTCAGTCCTGGGCAGCGCACTCGCAGAAGATTATTCTGAAAAGCTCATTCTTGATTGCCGCTCAAGTGACTACAAGCAGGCCTGTCTGGCGCCGTGGGCGCACCTGTGGGAAGTTCGCGTTGAACGCCTGCGAAACGGCAAACGTTCCGTGGTCTCTCACAACGCGAAAAAATGGCGCGGAATGCTTAGCGGGGCACTAGCTTTGCGTTGCAGTGGAATTGAAAACACCAGCGATTTGGAAGATGCCTTAGCCGAAGTGACACCGACGCTACAATCTCACGATGCACGAGGCGCCATAAGCCATGTGAAAGAAATCGAAATTTCCCCCGCAAAAACTACCCCTCAGGGAGGCAGTACGCGAACCCTCACACTGGTGACAGTCGAGGACTGAAGGATCTCGACTCGCTGAGGGACCTAGGCCCGGGTCCTCACAACGATCTGACCGGTTTCCTCGGCAAAGTAGAGTTCATCGGCGGGAGTCAGGCGAATACGCTCAAGTTCCATGGGAGAGAGCTCTGCGAAGCACATTGGATTCCCATCACGAACTTCAATCACCGCGAGCGCTCCATTCTTTGAACGTGCGCTCTCATATTCGTCAAGAAGCTCGGAATCAATCTGGCCAGCACGTTCGCGACGCTGGGCAATCACGCCGCGAAGTTCATCATCAAGCTGAGCAACTTCTTCAAGGAAGCGGGCCTTAGTTGCTTCGATATCTGCCTCAATAGCCTGAGCTTCCGCATTCATCTGCTCACGGGCGGCGCGTGCTGATTCCGTGCGCTCTTCAGCAGCGAGCTGCTCTTCTTCAAGACGGGAAATACGCGAATCCATCTGAGCGATTTCGTGTTGCATCGAATTAATATCACGCAGGGGAACCTGGTTCTTTTCGATACGCTCATTCTGACGATCGCGACGAGCCTTGACACGTTGGATATCATCCTCGATCCTGGCCACCTCACGTTCGCAGTCTGAAATGACGGCTCCTTGCGTTACCGCGGCGCGTTGCAGGTCAGCAAGACGTCCAGCAAGCTCTCGAACTGTCTCATGTGCGGGGTGAGCCTGGCGACGGTGGCGCAGGGCAGATTCTTTCTGGTCTAGCTTTTGTAGCTCAAGCAGGACAAGTTGCTGAGGATGAGGCGCTTTCACAGGTAACTTCCCTCCGTATCCAGATGTAGGCTCCAAGGTTCTGTGACAATGGTAGAGACTTTCACCTCGCAGGTGATAGCCAAGCGGCGTGCTTCTTCCCTCAGTTTCTGTGCAAGGACAGGAAGCCACAGGCTTTCTGTTGCCCAATGGCTGGCACAAATCAGAGCGCAGCCACCATCTTCAAGGAATTCACTGGCGGGATGATGACGTAGATCAGCGGTAATAAATACGTCAGCGTCACTGGCACGTACAGCATCAAACATCGAGTCTCCAGCACCGGGACTAACCGCCACACGTCGAACCAGAGTGTCAACTTCTCCTCCGACCAAGAGGCCCGTTGGGCCTTTCGGCATTACCCGTGCAACCGTATAAGCGAACTCACGCAAAGGTGTTGGCTTGATGGAGCCAATCCTTCCCAAACCGATCGCTTGGCCATCAGCATTCACGCCTTCGGGTAAAAGTACTTCGATATCACTCAGTTCCAGTACCTGCGCACAGGCCTGCGCAACGCCATCTTGTGCGACGTCACCATTGGTATGAGCATTAAAGAGCGCAATCTCGTGGCGATTCAGCGCGGAGATGATCCGCCCCTTCGCACTTTCTTGATTGAGGAAGGAGGCTCCTCTGAGCAGCAAGGGGTGGTGAGTGATAATCATATTTGCACCCCACTGCAGCGCTTCCTGGACCACTGCCTGGGTGGGGTCTAGCGCAAGAAGAATTCGATCAACCTGAGTCTGTGGTCCTCCGGTAATTAATCCGACCTTGTCCCATCCATGGGCACTTTCAGGCGGATACCACTGATTCATCAGTGAACGAACGTCACCAACATTCCACTTCGTCATAGCTTTAGTGTAGCCGGGTGACTGACAGGTCACATCGATAGGACGAATGTCCCACTCGCTAACCAAGACACGCGAATTACCCGCAACTAAAATTGAGGGGTGCGGATTTTAAACCTCATCCCTAGCGGACTCACTGATTACTCGGCCGTGAATGACTTCCAGCATGCTCTTCACGACCAAGTGGCCTCAGGACAGGCCGAAGACACTCTGATCGTCGCCGAGTTCGCACCCGCGTGGACTGCGGGACGCCACACGAAACCCGAAGATATCCCGGACTCAACTGTGCCCATCATCCACGTCGACAGGGCAGGATCCGCCACCTGGCATGGCCCCGGACAAGTTGTTATCTACCCGATTGTTCGCTTGAGAGAACCAGTGGACCTCTACGCTTGGATCCGAAGTGTAGAAAATGGCGTTCTTCAAACCCTACGAAAAGAGTGGGGACTTCCCGTCGAACGAATCGAAGGAAGAGCCGGGGTCTGGCTGCGCGGATCTCAAGGCAGAGATCGAAAGATCTGCGCGATCGGCCTCAAAGTTGCACGCGGCGCAACCATGCACGGAATCGCCCTGAACGTGGCGATTGATCCCGCACGCGCCTTTAGCGGAATTATTCCTTGCGGCTTAACTGATGCCGACGTCGCTTCACTCTCATGGGAGGGAATCTACTCAGATGTGCCTCATGCTGCCCATCTGCTTGTCCCCCACCTGATTCAGTCCATTACCCCTCAATTAGCCACGCGCCCAGAGCCAATTCATTGGGAAGAAGCCCCCGCTGGCGCATTCGCACCGACGGCCTCGTCGGAATCACAGTTGGAAGGACCCACGCAATGAGCACCCTGCCTGATCCCGAAGGACGCAAGCTGCTGCGCGTTGAAGTTCGCAACGCACAAACCCCGATCGAGCACAAGCCTGAATGGATTCGCACAACTGCTCGCGCTGGTGAGAACTACCAGGACATGCGTTCTCTGGCACGCGGCGCAGGGCTGCATACAGTGTGCGCAGAGGCCGGCTGCCCCAATATTTACGAATGCTGGGAAGACCGCGAGGCAACCTTCCTACTCGGCGGAGCAATCTGCACACGCCGCTGCGATTTTTGCGATATCGCCACCGGCCGCCCCACAGAATACGACCGCGATG
>JBHRQN010000043.1:0-15261 GCA_042645485.1 Pauljensenia sp. | reverse complement strand
GAATCCGTCCATCTCTTCTTCAGAGAGGCGCCCTTCAATGAAAGCGCGTGCGTAGGGTCCGGGAGAAGCGTGACCTTGGAAGAAGACGTGGTCGCCGCCGCCCGGGTGATCCTTACCGCGGAAGAAGTGGTTGAGGCCAACCTCGTAAAGCGTTGAAACCGAGGCGTAGGAGGAGATATGTCCACCGACCTTGATACCCGGACGCTGAGCCCTGGTTACCTGGACTGCTGCGTTCCAGCGGATCCAACGGCGGTACTGGCGTTCCATGGCCTCGTCACCGGGGAAGTAAGGTTCTTGATCGACAGGAATCGTGTTGACGTAGGGGGTCGTGTATTCCTGAGGAAGTTGGATTCCCTTACGGCGTGCCTCATCGAGCATGTGCAGCAAGATGTAGCGTGCACGTGGGCCGCCCTTTTCTTCGATCAGGCCACTCAGTGACTCGACCCATTCTGAGGTTTCTGCGGGGTCATTGTCGGGTACCTGGCTGAGTAACCCGTTGACGACGGGGTGGTTCTCGCTCACTGGATCTCGAACTCCTCTGATTAACTTAGCGGAAGCGCCTGGTGGGGCACGCCCTCGTGCTTACAGGTCTATTTTGGTACCTGCGAGTGGAAAATGCGAGTGAAAATGGGACTTCGGACCCATGATTCACGCCTCATTTGTCAAGGCCAAAGATGGTGCTTTGCTGAGAAAATCACAGGAATCGAGAGAAACAAAAAATAATTGCGCTGCGTGCATTACGATTGAAGCCGTGAAAAGCGATGTAACACTATCTGTGTCGTGGCTCGAAGGGGAACTCCGGTGAGTGTCAAGCTAGGGTTCACGAAGGGCCAGATTATTCAAGAGTTCTACGTTGACGATGATGCGGATCAAGCGCTGCGCCAACTTGCTGAAGAAGAGAGCGGTAATCAGCTTGTCGATCCCGACTACGAAGATGTCGTCGATGGAGCGATCGTATGGTGGCGCGCGGATGATGCCGAAGAGGAAGATCTAGCAGACCTGTTGGTCGACGCCATGTCAAACCTTGACGATGGAGGACTGATCTGGGTCTTGATTCCCAAGCCTGGACGCCCCGGAACTGTCCCGGTTTCTGACGTTGAAGAGGCTGCTCATACTGCCGGGCTCCACGCGACTTCGGCGAGTGCGCTTGCTCCTGAATGGGCTGGTATTCGTCTAACCGCACGTTCGAGAAAGCACTGAGTTTTCGCGCAATTTAGTCTTGTGTGACGGTGTTGCGCTCGCTCTTTTGTAGCGTGCGCAATGCATCTCACAGCGTCTGATTCCAAGTAATTGCTGCTTGTACTCTATGCTGTACTGGTGCGTTCATTACAGAACGTGCTTTGGGCCTTTAGCTCAGTTGGCTAGAGCATCTGGTTTACACCCAGAAGGTCATCGGTTCGAGCCCGGTAGGGCCCACAGAATTGGGGTCGGAAGCGTTAAGCTTCCGACCCCTGGGCGTTTCTATGAGGAGGGCGTGGCAAGCACGTCCGATGGCGTGAGATGTTTGCTCATGGCGACTTCTTGTACTAGTCCGGTTGTGTGTATGGTTTGCAGGAGGTGCTCATTAGCAAGACGGTTTTCCGTATCTAGTATCAGTGAGCCATTCCTTTAAGTCATCAACGGCCTCGATTTGTGTCAGGTTCAGCCTGGATCGATCCTTCAGCTTGTCAAAGTACTCGGCGTGTTCTTTTTGTAGTTATGAATAGCTAGGTTATTCGCGCAGGTTCGAAATTCGCGCATTTACCTGCGAGAGAAGAAAATGTGCATCCATAGTTATCGGGTGTTGAGCGCCATATGTGATTTCGCAGTTGCTAATCACGCCTTCCAAGATCTCGGTCGCACGAAGTAACTCATCCACCGTCTCGGATTCGTACAAGATTGAGGCGAGCTGATATTGGATTGAACAAAGGTCATGTATGTAAAAGTCTCTATCGTTCGACTTGGTTTTCTCAGTTGTGTGCTGTTGGTGTAGCTCGTCAAGCATCGAATCGAGTAGTTTAACTGCTGTATCGTGTTGGCCTGTGGAGGCATGAGCTTCTGCCAAACGCTGCCGTAGGACACGTTTGAGTGCATTGGACATTCGAATCGGTGGTTGTGTTTCAAGGACTTCCTTATAGAGGATAATTGCTTTGTCGTGTTCTCCTATCGAAACCTGGGCATCGCAAAGTTGGATTAATGTGTTCAGAGTTTCTTCGTCTGCTTTTCCGAAAGTGTTGCATAAATTTGAGTATGCTTCGTTGAGTAATTGAATCGCCTCAGCGTGCTCATCCTTAGCAATAAGTAGCGCTGCCAATCGTGTGCGCAATCTATCGGTCGATGGGTGGCCTGTGCCGTGAAGCGCGGGGCTCTCTTCGATTGCCTGCCTATATTGCGCAATTGCATCCTCGCTCCTGTTCGATTCGATGTATCGATCGGCGAGAGCCTGCCTAATGTGTGTGATGTAGCGAACATTAATTCCTGTGGCTGGTGGGCATGCCTGAAGTGCATGTTCGTATTCTTTCGTGGCTCTGTCATATTTATGAGCGGATTCTTGATTCAATGCTTCGTCCAGGTGTGCCATTACTGCATCGTCGATATCGTCCGGTAGTGTTAGGATGCGCCCAAATTTGCCGGCAGTGCGTAATTTTCGTGCCATTGACATGCTTCCGCGAATCAAATATGCGTCAGCTAAATCGTTCCGTAAGATTTGCACTGTCTCATTGTGTCTTCCGTAGATGTCTGAAAGAATATCTACGACGTTGTGCAATTTAATTATTTCACGTTCGATGCCCAGAAGGATAGCGTTGCGCATGGCATGGTTGGTCGCTTCCAGGGATCCACTCTGCTTAAACAGTGAAAATGAATGAGTCTGATTTCCGATTGATCGAAGCTGATGCATCAAATCCCGTGTGTTCTTTCGCCGGCGTTCCGTGTCAGCAAGTGCGATGCCATCGATATTGACTTCAGTTAAAATCTGTGCAGCTGCATGATTTGCTACTGCTGCTTCAATCTCATCCCAGGACTCACGGAAAGCCTGCGCCTGAAGGCGATGAAGCATGGTTGTCGCTTTATCTGCGGACTGCTGGACGATGGACCTGTGAATGAGTTCTGTGAGCGCGTCATGTGCGTCCTCGTCCGTGTCCCGCTGAGTGTCAGGAGACTCGTCGTCATCCAGCTGCTCAACGGTGGGGTCAAGCCATCGCGTGGGCACACCGGATTCTGCAAGCAGCGCGAGCGCACCCAACTGGCGTCGAGCCGTTTCCTTGGTGTTGCCTTCGAGACCCTTGATAGTGTCTTTGACGGCCATCAACAAAGCCTTGACCGCGTCGACCGTATACTCATCTCCAGGAATAGGGCGAATGACAAGTTCCTCGCCGCGGGATTTCAATCGCTTGAGATACCGGGCCAATGACAGGTCTTTGTGACGTGCGGTTGCAGCGGCCTGGGCAATGGCGAGAGGCAAGTCGCCGAGGCGCTTGGCCAGCGCATCTGCGGCGTCGTGATCGTCGGACCTCGTGACCGTGAGGAGGTAGTTGATCGACTCGCTGCGATCGAATACTCCGACCTTGATGCTGTTCCACCCCTGGTCTTCCCAACCCACCTTCTTCGTCGTCGTTGCGACCACGCGCACGCCGTCGCCGCTCGGAATGAGTCCCGTCAGGTGATTGATGTCTTCCACGTTGTCGAAGACGATGAGCCTGTCGGTGGGAGCGGCGGATTTCAGGTGGTCGAGGCAACGACGGACGATTACGTCCTGAGCGGGTTGGTCGCTCGTGTCAATCTTTAGCCGCTTGGCGAGTTCGACTAGGTCGCTCTGGATAGTATCGGGTGATACCGCGTTTATCCATGCGACGAGGTTCCAGTTTGCGTCTTCGCACTGTTTGGCGAGAGTGGCGGCAAGCTGAGTCTTCCCGCAGCCGCGCATGCCCATCAGAACCGTGCGTCGTCGCGTCGGATCAGCGATCAGCGCGTTCAACTGTTCTTGCTCAGCTCGTGGGACAAAGCAGTCTCCGGCTACCACGTCTGGTCGGCTACCGAAGTTGACGCGCTCGGTATGGGATGGCTTGCTTAGATTTTCAATTGCTTCTGTTAGGCTCTGGAGTAATTGAAGGATCTGACTGAATAGTTGACGGTTCTCGATTTGGCTAGCATTTAACTGTTCTTTGATGTCAGTGCATTCGCCGAGCAGTGATTTCAGTGCGATAACGACGAAGCTGTCAGACCAAGGCGCGATTTCAACGTAAGCAGCCGCAACTGCCCTAACGAGCGCGTCAAAATACGGTTCGGCTTGCTCCTCGATTTGCTGGCGGTGTTTGGCTGCGCGTGCCCTTAAATAATTCTCAAAGCCGGCTGGATCGCGCACAGCAGATAGTACGACGAGGTCTTGTTCAGCATCAGTTGAAATGAGTGCAGCGACTGCTGTTTCGGCCTGTGTCAGGAGTGAGACATCAACTCCGAGGTCAAGACGTTGCTGACGCGCTGCCTTGACCTTAATTGTTAGGACATCCGTGATGTGCTTGCCGAGGTCACTGTGATCCTTGGCAAGCTCTGGTGACGAAGAACCGGCATCCTTCACCGCCTGCCGGGCTTTGGACACGAGTGTTGCGACGCCGCGGAACGATGGCGAGGCTGCGAAACAAAAGATCTCCAAGACCAAATCCGCGAGAGAAGGGCCGATCATAGCCAGTTTGTCAGAACGCGTCACCATGGATGTAGTGTATATCTCTTGGTCCTTGCGTTCTAAACACTTGTCGGCTATATGAGGTGTGGGGCCGGAAGCATAAGCTTCCGACCCCAATCTTTTTGCAGACCTACGCGGCGACTACTCAGCGTTATCTGGCTGCGAATCCTCGGCCTCGTGAGCTTCTTCTTGGGCTGCCTGAACGATCTCTTCGACGACGTCTTCTCCGGCGACAAGCTTGCCGGAAACTCCGCTCCCCAGCTGCTCCATCGCTAGACGCGCGACCAATTGCTGGTTTGTGGTCGTGCGTTGGGAACGAGCGCCGGACATGAAGCTGAAGAACCAGTTCACCAGCGTTCCCACCTGCGACTTAAAGCCAACGATGTAGAGCAGGTGGAGGAAACACCACGAAACCCATGCCATGAAACCAGTCAGTTCCATCTTGCCCATCTGCACGACAGCCTTAAAGCGGGCAATGGTCGCCATGGAACCCTTGTCGAAGTATGAGAATTCACTTCGCTTGGGGGAGTGGTTGTTAAGGCGAGCCAGGACCGTATCTGCCGCAAAACGTGCGGACTGGATTGCTCCCTGTGCTACTCCGGGGACACCCGGGAAGGACATCATGTCACCCAGGACAAAGATTTCAGGGTGTCCGGGAAGGGTTAGATCCTTATTGACCACGACGCGGCCTGCTCGATCAACCTCAGCACCCGTGGCCTTTGCAATCTGCGCGCCAAGGGGGCTGGCTGAAACGCCTGCTGCCCATACCTTGCAGACACATTCGATGGTTTCTTCTTCACCTGATTTGTACTTTAGAGTCACACCTTCAGCATCGACATTGGTGACAAAAGCATCCATCTTGAGCTCAACGCCGAGCTTTTCCAGTTCTGCCCAGGTCTTGTGGCCAAGCTTCTCGCCGAAAGGCGGCAGTGGGTAGGAAGCGCCATCGACCAAAATGACTCGCGCCTGAGTGGGATCGATACGACGGAATTCTCCCTTGAGTGTTTTAGAGGCCAGCTCTCGGATCTGTCCTGCCATCTCAACACCAGTGGGGCCCGCACCTACGACGACAAAAGTCAGAAGACGCCGGATGTCTTCGGGATCACTGGCAATTTCAGCCTGCTCGAAAGCGCTAAAAATTCGTGCTCGAAGCTCGAGCGCATCGTCAATGGTCTTCATGCCCGGTGCAAAAACTGCAAAGTGATCGTTGCCGAAGTAGGACTGGCCTGCGCCTGCTGCGACAAGCAGGGTGTCATAGGGAGTCTCAGCGTATTCGTTGTGGTTACGCCACTTGACGATTCGGTTCTCGACGTCGATATCTTCGACAAGTGCCTGGAAGACCTCGACGTTCTTTTGCTTGCGTAAGATTTCGCGCGTAGTTGGCGCGATATCGCCCTCTGAAAGAATTCCAGTTGCGACCTGGTAGAGGAGAGGCTGGAAAAGATGGTGTGATGTACGGGCAAGAATGGTGATGTCGGCGTTTGCGTGCTTGAGGCGACGTGCGGCAGTCAATCCTGCAAAGCCGGAACCAATGATGACAATACGATGACGAGGCATATACCTTCCTTAATTAGATAAGGAAAAGCTTACTAAAATCCCTATCCTCATCAAAGGTATACGTATGTGTTTTCACTCATCTCCAATTAGGGGATGAGTAGCTTATTGGGTTGACGCAGTTGAAGATCGAGCGATAAGCGTGGGTTCTTGATCGGAAACTGTGCGTGGGCTTTCGCCTTGTAGTTGCTCCAGAAGGAGTTGTGCACCCGCAAACCCAAGCGTTGCGGGATTTCGAGATATGGCAGTTACAGCGGGAGAGAACATTCTTAACATGGGGGAGTCTTCGCAGGAACAGACCTTAATATCCTCACCCGTTTTCAGTCCGGCGTGAGCAATGGCCTGCAGGCCGCCTAAGGTCAGGATTTCGTTCGCAAAGATGATCCCGTCAGGAAGACTGCTTGTAGTTAATAGTGCTCGGGTCGCCTGAAGTGCCGAGGCCTCGGAAAACTCGCTATCTGCCGCGATAGTGATTGAGATTCCGCGCTCCCTACCAAACTCGTGCAGTGTGGAAATGCGCTGTTGGATGTGTGTGAAGGATGAGGAGCCACAGACGAATGCGATGTGTCGGCACCCCTGCTCGGCCAAGTGAAGTGCAAGAAGCCGCACCATCTGTTCATCGTCACCAATAACGGCACCGCATTCATCAAACTTTTGCCCAATAACGACAGTTGGAAGCCCATATTCATTGAGTTTTGACGGACGGGGATCATCATCGCGAGGGTCAACCACAATCGTCCCGTCGACGCGTCCTTGAGCCCACCAATTTTCGTATGCCTTGAGTTCTTCATCCATTGAGTGGGAAAGGTGGAGGAGAAGATCAATGCCACTGTTGTCTAAAGCGTCCTGGATGCCGGTAATGAATTCGAAGAAGAAACGTTCAGAAGAATTATTGACACGTGGACGTTGCAAGACCAAGCCAATTGCGTTGGCGCGTGAGGAAGAAAGTGCACGTGCTGTCGCATTTGGGCGCCATCCCATCTTGGCTGCGATATCGATTATTCTTGCTCGCGTGGTAGGCGAAACGCCGGGACGATCGTTGAGGGCGAATGATACGGCTGCGCGGGAGACGCCTGCTTCTCGCGCAATATCACGGATTGTTGGACGCGCCATTGCGACACCTTCTCTGGTCGTAATCGGATTGTTACAAGTTTACCTCGTACTAAACCGGATTAGTTGTTATTCTAAACGCAGTGCCTCGAAGTAGAAGCACTGCAGAAGACGGAGACGTGATGCACGATAATCAAGAAATCCTCATGCAGCGTGTGACACGCACATTGAAGGAACGAATCCTTCCGCGTGAGTACACGAAGATTTCTTCACTGCATGTCACTCAGTGGCGCCAGCCCTTAGAAGATGGTGTCATCTCGGAGCCAGTGCGTTTTGCCCAGGCCATGAAAGCTGACTTCACTCCTTTTGAATTAGGGCAGACTTGGGGCGGAGCATGGCAGACAACGTGGTTCAAGCTCCACGGGCAAGTCCCCAGCGACTTGGAACTTTCACAAGGTCAGCGTCTTGAGCTTCGAATCGATCTGGGATTTGAAGAACACTCTGTAGGTTTCCACGCTGAAGCACTGGTAAGGGATCTGTCGGGGAAGACTGTCAAGGCCCTGAACCCTCGAAGCCGGTGGCTTCCTGTCGCGCAAAAGGCCGGAAGCGACATCGACTATGTCGTCGAGGCTGCGGCTAATCCCTTGCTCTTGGGTATTCCTCCCTTCCAGCCCACTCACGATGGTGACAAGCTCACGGCCTCGCACCAAGAGCTGTACCACTTCCGCCAAGCAGACCTTGTCGTCGTGAATGAAGATGTCTACGGGCTGGCACTTGATATTCAAGTTCTGCACGAGATGATCGAGGCGGCGCCTCACTTTGGCGATCATGAATGGGATGTCCTGCTGGGGCTCAATCGTGCGCTTGATTGCCTTGATCTTGACGATGTGGTTGCAACTGCCGGAGCAGCACGTGAAGTTCTTAAGCCTTTTATGCAGGCTGCTGCTTACCCCGGAGCACACCGAATCAGCGCTGTTGGCCATGCACACATCGACTCTGCATGGTTGTGGCCGCTGCGCGAAACACGTCGCAAGGTCAACAGGACTCTTGCCAACGTCGTTCGTCTGATTGAGGACGGTTCTTCCTTGATCTTCGCCCTTCCCGCTGCTCAGCATGTGGCCTGGCTTAAGGAAGATGACCCTGAACTTTTCGAACGCGTTCGCGAGCTTGTTGCAAAGGGGCGGATCGTTCCCGTAGGCGGAATGTGGGTCGAACCGGATGCTGTTCTTCCTGGTGGCGAGGCAATGTGCCGCCAGCTGGTTGAGGGCCTGGACTTCTTCGAAAACGAACTTGGCGCCTCGTGCCAAGAAATCTGGCTTCCCGACTCCTTCGGCTACTCTGCCGCACTTCCTCAAATTGCCCGAGAAGCTGGAATCGAACGCTTCCTGACGCAGAAGATTTCATGGAACCAGGTCAATACCTTCCCGCACCACACCCTGTTGTGGGAAGGCATTGATGGATCACGAATCTTTACGCACTTCCCGCCGATGGACACCTACGGTGCGGAAGTTACCGGCCAAAACCTCACTCACGCCGTCGAGAACTTCAAGGACAAGGGACATGCAAGTGTTTCCCTGATGCCCTTCGGCTACGGTGACGGCGGTGGCGGCCCCACCCGTGAAATGCTTGAGCGCATTGACCGTTTCCGCTCACTACGCGGCGCCCCTGAAGTCGTCATGGAAACCCCGAAGCAGTTCTTTGATCGGGCGCTGGAAGATGCCGACCAGATCCCGGTGTGGGTCGGTGAACTCTACCTTGAGCTGCACCGCGGTACCTTCACCTCGCAGATTGATGCCAAGCAAGGGAACCGTCGCGGCGAATCAATCCTGCGCGAGACCGAACTGTGGTGTTCTTACGCGGCGATCCAAGGCTTGATGGATTACCCCTATGAGGAGCTTCGTTCCTACTGGCGCACCCTCTTGCTCTGCCAGTTCCACGACATCCTTCCCGGAACATCTATTGCTTGGGTCTACCGCGAAGTCCGTGAGCTTCATAAGCAGATTCGTGAAGGCTGTGAAGCGCTCATTCAGAAGGCGCTCACGGTTCTTACTGCATCAAGTAAGGACGGTCAGACTGGGGAACTGCTTGCCAATGCGTCCTACTTCTCGCTTCATGGAACTGCACCCCTGTCGGTTGCTGCTCCTGTGGAAGAAAAGGACTCCCAGGGTGTTCACCTGCTCCAGGTTGACGATGGCTACGAAATTACGAACGCCTTCTTCGAGGCGCGTGTTTCTACAAGTGGCGAACTGACCTCGCTGCGAGAAATTGAATCTGATCGTGAATGGATCCCCGCTGGTCAAAAGGCAGGAGAATTCCATATTCATCAGGACTTCCCGAATATGTGGGACGCCTGGGATTTGGATCCCTTCTACCGCAACTCACTGCGCGTCGTGACCGACCGTTCGGTGTCCAATGTTGTCGTTGAACACGATCGGGTAGAGATTCATTCCACCGCGCGTATCGATTCTTCCAGCATGGAGCTGGTCTGGATTTTCACTTCGGGAAGCAAGGCAATTGACCTCCACGTTGAGGCCGATTGGCACGAGCACGAAAAGCTTCTCAAGCTTTCGATCCCAGTTGAACTGCACACCGATCATGCCCAGTACGAAACGCAGATGGGCTACATTACCCGTCCGACCCATGAGAATACCTCGTGGGATGCCTACCGCTTTGAGGTTTCTGCTCACCGCTGGGTCCGCTTGGAAAATGCCTCGCGTTCGTGGGCGATCGCAAACGATGCCACCTATGGGTGGGATGTCACGCGTCACCAAAATGACAGGCGAGGTACCTGGTCGCAGGTGCGTGCCACCTTGGTCAAGTCGGCCCGATTCCCCGATCCCGATCAGGATCAGGGGCGCCACCAGTGGAATTTCAGGATCGTTCCCGACGCCTCGGTTCTCGAGGCAGTCGCTGCCGGTCAGCAGATTAACCTGGGTGAGCGAGAGGTCAGCGGTGCCCCTGTCGATGCTCCTTTCAGTGTCGATGGTGCGGTTGTTGAGTCTGTTGCCTTGGCTCCTGACCGCAGTGGTGACCTTGTGATCCGCCTGTACGAGGCCGAAGGTGGGCCCTCCCGCGTCACCTTCCGTGCCCCCAAGGCTGGCTCTGTTACCGCTTGCGATCTGCGTTACCGTCCGAGCGAAAGCGAACCCGAGCTCCGCGGTGGCCAGGGGGAGTGGAGCTTCGATCTGTCTGCCTTCCAGATCACTACGCTGCGGGTTTCCTTCGCGAAGTGAATAGGTGAGTCGTCATGAAGTTCGGCGTGAACTACACTCCGCGGCAGGGATGGTTCCATTCGTGGTTGGATTTTGATTCCGAGGCCGTGCGAGATGATTTCCACGCGATCCGCGCTATCGGTGCTGACCACGTGAGGATTTTCCCGCTGTGGCCGCTCCTTCAACCCAATCGCACTCTCATTCGCCCAAAGGCAATTGAAGATGTTGCAACCGTGGTTGAAATTGCGGGGGAGTGCGGTCTTGAGGTGACTGTGGATGTCCTTCAAGGACACCTCTCATCTTTTGACTTTCTGCCTTCGTGGGTCACCTCATGGCATCGACGCAATCTCTTTACTGACCCGGATGTCGTTCAAGCAGAACGCAATCTGATCAGCGAGATGGCTCAGGCACTGCGTGGCATCCCCGCTGCTAACGGCTTGTCGATTGGCAATGAGTTCTTCCAATTCGCCGCATCGCGTCATCCTTTCCCTCACGCAGTGACTGAGGAAGAAGCAGGACGTTGGTTGGAGCAAATGCTCGGTGCTGCTCGTGAAGAATGGCCCGAAGGCGTTCACACCCACAGTCATGATGACGATCTTTGGTTTGAAAACGACCAGCCTTTTTCTCCCCAAATGGCCACGTCATTGGGAGATCTCACCACTGTCCATTCGTGGATTTTTGGTCGGGTTGGTCCGCGTCTTGGTGCTCGTGCCCTGCAGCTCGTGTGGTTTGCTCGTTACCTGTGCGAACTCGCAGCTGCGTGGGCCGAGGACCCCGCGCGTGGAGTATGGCTTCAAGAAATTGGTGCGCCTGAGAACTACGTGGATCCAGAAGAGGCTCCGCAGTTCCTCACTGACACCGTAGAAATTCTCATGGGGCAGCGAGGCGGCGGAGTATCTCCCGGCCTCGAAGGAGTCACTTGGTGGTGCTCCCACGATGTCTCCCGTGACCTCTCAGATTTCCCGGCACTCGAGCATTCCTTGGGACTGCTGGGACAGGATGGCAATCCAAAACCCATTGGAGAGGCCTTCCATCGTGCTGCTCAGCGTTGGGCGGATGTGCGAGCTCAAGGTGAGCAACGTTCGTCCCTCCCCCTGACTGCACAGGAGTGGACGCGCGTCGACACCGACGCTCGGCACGAATATTTCGATCGCTGGATGGAACTCGCATTAGCGGGCGATGTCCGTCGAATCGAATTGAATCGTTCTCGTTATCGCTCTTCGGGCGAGAGCAAGGACGAGGAAAAGAATATTTTCCTCTCAACGTGGGATTCCTAATTCCACAGCGTTCATCGAAAATACCTTCGAAGGAGAAGACCATGCGTAAGACGCGCACTATCGTGACTGGTGTCGCACTTGCTGCGGCGTTCAGCCTCGCCGCTTGCACCGGCGGATCCGGCGCAAGCTCCACCTCCAGTGCTTCTAGCTCAGCAGGCGGCACTACTGAGATTTCCTTCCAGACTTGGTCACTGAAGAACGATCGTTTCACCCCCTACTTCGAGCAGTTGGTGAAAGACTTCGAGGCTGAGAACCCCGACATCAAGGTCAAGTGGATTGACCAGCCCGGTGACGGCTACGAGGACAAGATCCTCCAGCAAGCTAACTCCGGTGAACTTCCCGATGTTCTGAACCTGCCCCCGGGCTTCGCATACAAGCTTGCGGATACCGGACTTCTTGTCGACCTTGACAAGGTTGAAGGAGCAAAGATCTCCGAGTATGTCGACAGCGCTGCAAAGTCCTACCAGTTCCCGGGCATCGAGGGACACTATGGATACCCCTGGTACCTGGGTACCGATCTGAACTGGTACAACGTTGGCAAGATGAAAGAAGTAGGTGTCGATACCTCTAAGCTTCCGACCACCCTCGACGAACTCTTCTCGATGGCCTCGGATGTTGCTAAGGCCAGTAACGGTGAGGTCAAGATGATCTCCTCCGTTCCCGACATTGGTTCCTTCTCTGCTGCTGGTATTGATATCTACAAGGACGGAAAGTTCGTCTTCAACACCGATGAAGCTGCCAAGATCATCGACCAGTTCCAGAAGGCCTACAAGGAAGGCGCAATGCCCGCCGAGGCACTGAACGCTGACTACCAGGGCAATGCAGCGCTTTACAAGCAGGGCAAGAGCACCTGGACCACCGGTTCAGCTGGCTTCGCATCCGCGCTTAAGGCAGATGCTCCTTCTCTGATCGATCAGACCGAGGTTACCCCGCGCATCGGCCACGCACCGGTGTTCATCCAGGGCATCTCGGTTGCGAAGAACTCTACGAACCAGGCAGCTGCCGTGAAGTTCGCGCAGTACGTGACCAATACGAAGAACCAGGTTGAGTTCGTCAAGATCGCTCAGGGCTTCTTCCCCGGAACCAAGGCTGGTAACGAGAATCCCGAGGCTTTCACCTCTGTTGTCTCTCTTGACCTGCAGAAGAAGGCCACTGAGCTGGCCGCAAAGGAACTACCCAACACCGTTGAGCAGTCTCCGCTGCAGTTCACCGACGAGATGGGTACCTACGTCAAGCAGCAGCTTGCTCTTGCTGTGAAGGGTGAAATCTCCTCTAAGGACGCCCTTGACAAGGCAGTTAAGTACTGCAACGACAACCTGGCAAAGTGATTCTCTGATCACTTGGTGGTGTTGGGAGCTAGCTTCTCCCAACACCACCGTCCTCGCCGCTCTTGTTTTCAGCGGCGGCTCTGTGTACCGACTTCCTTTGGGATAAGGAGGAACAACACATGAAATCCCACTCGAAGCTCACTCCCTATCTTCTGCTTGCGCCGGCGGTCATTTGGGTCTTGGTATTTTCCATCTGGCCCTTCTTGAACACCGTTGTTCTTGCATTTACTGATGCTCGCCCGCTCAAGCCTGCCAAGTTTATTGGACTGACGAATTTTGTCACTCTCTTCGGTGACGAGCGCTTTGGCTACGCTCTGACGACCTCACTGGTTTACGTTCTGGTCTGCGTCCCCCTATTGACTTTCCTTCCTCTTCTGCTCGCACTACTGGTTGAGAAAAAAGTCCCCGGAATTTCTATTTTCCGGACGAGCTATTACTTCCCGGTCATCGCCTCGGTCGTGGTGGTCGGTATCATCTGGTCCTGGCTGTTCGACTCGAAGGGTCTTATTAACCAATCGCTTCAATTCGTCGGAATGACGGACCACTCGATTAACTTCCTCGTTGATCGCTGGCTCATTCTTCTGTCGTCAACGTCGCTGACAGTGTGGAAGGGCCTCGGCTACTACATGGTCGTGTATCTTGCGGCTCTTGCTGGAGTGAATAAGGAACTACACGAGGCTGCCGCACTGGACGGTGCGGGTGCATGGCGTCGTTTCTGGACCGTGACCGTCCCTGCCGTCAAGCCAGCAATGTTGCTGATCTCGGCGCTCATTACGGTCTCGGCAATGCGAATCTTCTCTGAGATTTACGTACTGACCAATGGATCTGGTGGTCCAGGCGGTCAAGCTCAGTCAATTGTGATGTTGATTCAAGCAACTGGAAAGGGACTCCGCGGCAATCTTGGCTATGCTTCCGCGCTGTCGGTAGCTCTCTTCTTCCTGACTATTGGCCCTCTCTTGCTGGTTGCGTGGATTAATCAGGGGACTGAAATCCGTGCTGCTCTTCGCCAGCGAAAGAAGTCCAAGGTGGCACAGAAGGCTCATGAATTAAGGCTTAAGGAACATTCATCTGTGAAGGAGATGGATGTTCACGTTGGGCGCGAAGAACTTGCCGAGGCAGGCGCATTAAACACGGAGGGGATCAGGCAATGAGTACCGCAACCGTGAATACTCGAAGTGAAACCCCCAGACGTGAGCTTCCGTGGAGGCGACGTGGGGAAGCAGGTTTTGACAAGCCAACCCTTCCCGGTTTTATCGGTCGTTATCTGCTGTTACTTTTCTGTTTTGTTATCACTGTTGGCCCCTTCTTGTGGGAACTTTCAACCTCCCTCAAAGGGCCTGGGGATGATATTTATGCGTTCCCGCCCAGCCTGATCCCCAGTAACCCAACGCTGGATAATTACTCAGAGGTTTTACGCACTGTCCCCGTTATCAGCTACGCGTGGCACTCGCTTCTTGTTGGTATTGGAACAGTGCTGACAAATGTTGTCTTCTCGACCTTTGCTGGTTATGCCTTTGCACAGATGAAGTTCAGGGGCAAGGGGCTGTTCATGGCAATCATGCTGTCAACCCTGCTGCTTCCCGGTGAAGTGACGCTGACTTCTCAGTACCTCACCATTAAGTCTTTGGGCGCTGCGAACAGCCTCGTCGGGGTCTTCCTTCCGGGGGCAATTTCGGCGATGAATGTGTTGTTGATGTATACCGCAGCACGCGCCATCCCAAATTCGATTCTGGATGCGGCCGCAATTGACGGTGCAACCACATACCAGCGTCTACGCCACATCGTGTGGCCAAATGTCAAAGGTATGGCATCGGTTGTGGCGCTCATGTCCTTTATCGGTGCGTGGGATGACTTCCTGTGGCCATTGGTTGTTTTGAACGAGCCCGAAAAGTACACCTTGACGGTTGGTATGCAGTATCTCCAATCATCATTCGGTACAGACCAACGCGTCGTTGCCGCTGGAACGATGATTGCTTTGATCCCCTTGATCGTTCTCTTTGCCTTTGCACAGAAGTACTTCTTCAAGGGCGTTGAGGCAGGCGGCGTCAAGGGCTAAGTATCGGCCAGTGATCGCTATAACCGCCTGCTGCAAAGCGCTAGCTAGCTTCATCTTTAGCCGCTAACTACTGCACCTTTGTTGTGGCGACTTTAATCTTTATTAAGGTCGCCAATCTTTGTTA
>JBHRQN010000042.1:0-16114 GCA_042645485.1 Pauljensenia sp. | reverse complement strand
ATGTTAAGAGTTGTGGGTTCTAGCCCACGATTGCATCAACAAAGGACTCGGGATCGAAGGGGGCAAGGTCATCCGGCCCCTCTCCAAGTCCCACAAACTTGACGGGAACACCCAATGTTCGCTGGACTGAAACAACGATTCCGCCCTTAGCAGAGCCATCCAGCTTGGACAGGACAATACCTGTTACTCCAGCGACTTCAGCGAACACTTCGGCCTGTCGAAGACCGTTTTGACCGGTCGTCGCATCCAGCACCAAAAGGACTTCACTGACTGGAGCGTGCTTTTCCATCACGCGCTTGACCTTACCCAGCTCGTCCATGAGAGCAGACTTTGTCTGAAGTCGGCCCGCGGTATCGACCATGACAACATCACAGCCTCGTCGAATGCCTTCTTCAACCGATTCAAATGCAACGGACGCCGGGTCAGCACCTTCGCGATCAGAACGGACAACATCAACGCCAACGCGACTTCCCCAGGTCTCAAGCTGTTCAGCGGCAGCAGCGCGGAAAGTATCCGCAGCCCCCAGCAGAACCTCATGTCCTTCGGCGCGGAAGATGCGAGCCATCTTTCCAGTGGTTGTCGTCTTACCAGTTCCGTTAACGCCCACCATCAAGATCGTTGCCGGGACCTGAACGCCGTCAACATCTCGAACTGCTAGGTTCACGGAGCGATCCATATCGGGATCAACGAGCTTGAGCAGTTCTTCACGCAAAAGTGCGCGCACAACCTGCGGATCTGAAGTGTTCTCAACCTTCACTCGCGTGTGAAGGGCTTCCATCAATTCATCGGTTGCTTCCAAGCCCAAATCTGCGACAAGAAGAGAATCTTCCATCTCTTCCCAGTCCGCGGCAGATAGATCGCCACGAGAGAGCAAAGAAAGAAGGGATTTGCCCAAAGCTCCCGAACGTGCCAAGCGCGCACGAAGACGTCCCATTCGTGAAGGAATGGATTCGGGGATCTCAATAGAGGCGCTTTCCGTGCGTTCTTCTTCAATTCCCGAGGTCGGGGTTTCCTCCGGCGTAGAGGCTTGCCCGGCAGAAGGGGCAGTGTGGTCAGCAGTTTGTGCTGCGGGACCATCTCGGGAACGCTGGGCCCCTTCGGCTTCACTTTCCTGAGCTTGCGGAAGCGAAGCCTCGGGGACGACGGAGGTCGATGGGGGCACTTCAGTTTGTGTGCGTGACGACTTGAGCGAACGCACGACAAACGAAACAGCCGCGACGAGAACGACAATGACGCCCACCAAAATGATGGGGGCCACGGGGTTATGAATAAAGTCCATGACAGCCTGCATAGGTCAATCTTCCCTTAGTGCGTTTCTCTTATGCATCTTTCGAGGTATCGGCCTCGGTTGGGGTGGGCTTCGCGTGTGCCCCACGCCTGGTCGCGATATCTTCAATGCGCTCAGTCATTGCTTCAACGGCTTCGAAACCTGGAAGGCCATCGGCCACCATGTACCCACGAGAACCCTTTGAGGACTCAAGAACAGCGTTCATGTTTTCTTCACGAACACTAATTTGCGGAATCTGGGTGGGGATCTCTTGCCCGGACTGGTTGCGCAGATGGTCTCTCCACTGATCAGCGCTTCGCCGGTGCAATGCAAAACCTAAAATGACGGCCGAAGCGATGGCAAGCATGACGATCATCGTGACGATGTAGACCGCAATTCCTTCAATCATGCCTTAACTTTCCCATCCCACACGCAGCTGTGCCAAATGGACACGGTTATTCGTTTCAATCATTGAGGCGCTGAGAAACCACGCGCGTCACGCCATCTCTCATCGTCACGCCATAGAGTGCATCCGCAATCTCCATCGTGCGTTTTTGGTGAGTGATGACAATCAGCTGCGAAGTAGCGCGAAGTTCTTTAAATATTTCCAGCAAACGCGACAAATTGATGTCATCCAAAGCAGCTTCGACCTCATCCATCACGTAGAAGGGAGAAGGACGAGCTTTAAAGATTGCAACCAAGAATGCCAAAGCCGCCAGGGACCGCTCTCCACCGGAAAGCAAAGAAAGTCGCTTGACTTTCTTCCCAGCAGGTCGAGCCTCAATCTCGATCCCTGCATCAAGCATGGAATCAGGATCGGTCAAAACCAGACGCCCCTCTCCCCCGGGGAAAAGAACGCCAAAAACATGTTCAAAGTGGCGCGCGGTATCCGCCCATGCCTCTTCAAATGCCTCCTGGACCAAGCGATCGACGTCTTCGATGATCGTCAGCAGATCTGACTTGGATTTCTTCAGGTCCTGTACCTGGGCAACCAAGAACTCATGGCGTTTGGCAAGCGCTGCATGTTCTTCCAAGGCCAGCGGGTTCACACGCCCAAGTTTTTCAAGCTCTTTCAGTGCTTGATCAAGGGTGCGAACTTGCTCTTCACGAACATAGGGACGAGCGGGGATTTCAGCATCGTCTTCCGCCTCGACATCTGGTTCTGCGGATTCTTCGCTCAAAACAGGAACAAGATTGTGCGGACCGTAGTGCTCAATCAGTTCATCGCCTTCTAAAGAGAGCTCCTCCATGGCACGCGTCTCGAGTTGTTCCACCCGCATGCGCAATTCGGCACGCAAAATCTCAGCCTGCTGCGAGGCTAAAGTAAGCTGCGAAATTTGCGAACGCACGTCATCAAGTTCCCGGCGTACAGCAGTAAGTTTCTCTGAATCGGCCTTTCGCGATTCTTCAATCGCATCACGGCGCACTTTTGCTGAGGCAACCGCGCTCTGAGCGCGAGCGTAACCTTTCTGCGCTTCCTCCAAGACTCCTTGAGCGCGCGCCAGTTCACGCCGACGGCGTTCTTCCCGCCGTTGATAAGCAATGCGTTCTTCACGACTTCGCGCGGCGGCTTGGCGAAGATTTCGCGCTCTGGACGCGGCGCCTCGGGACTCTTCTTCTGCAGCTCGTAAAGCCAAGCGGGCCTGGGTTTCTTCGTCACGGGCTGCGCGCGCGGCTGCCGCGCACTCTTCTGCGTGACGGCTGGCGGCCTCGAGATCAACATCGGGCGCCTCGAGGGCTGCATTTTTCAGGCGCTGCTGAGCATTTTCATGAGATTCGCGTGCCTGTTCTAACTGTTCTTGTGCTCGTTTGAGGGTTTCCTCGGCACGAGTAGTCTCAGCACGGGCAGCTCGAAGGGCACTGTGAACGCGCGCGGCTTCCTGGGCAATCTTTGCTTGACGCGCGTCTTCTTCACGAAGTGTCTTCAGAGCTTGATTCGCGCCGCGAACTGCCAGGTCAAGCGCTGCGTTGGCACGGGTTAGTTCTTCTTGGGCGCGTCGCTCTTCCTCCATAGCTGCGCTTGCGGCTGCCGCCGCTTCCTCATATTGCGCGCGAAGGGCAAGTGGTGAGGCGCTTTCTTCGCCCGCAACCAACATCGAGGTACGCGAGAGAACATCTCCCTGAGTCGTTGCAACGCGTTCAATTTCTGGGTGTGTTAGCGCTTGACGAGCTTCCTCCAGCGTCTCACACACCCACGAGCCCGCAAGAAGAGTATCGACAAGCCCATCGAATGCCGTCGAAGTGACGAGGTCCTTTGCCCATGCACCTGCAAGGCCATTGAGTTTCGGCACTTTTTGAGAATTCGATGCGTCGTCGACAAGAAGACGCACGCGGCCTTGAGCTTTTTGACGTGCATCGGCAGCGGTCTGCCACGCATGTTCTGGAGTATCGATGACCAGGGCATCGGCAAAAGGAGAAAGCAATTGCGCAATTGCGTTTTCATAGCCCGCGCGGATGTGGAGTGCGCTGGGTAGATCACCCTTTGCACCGGGAGCATTCATATACGAGGCGGTGCCGTCACTGGGAGTAAGCGTTTGGGCGAGCGCGTCGCGGCGTGCCTCCCAGCGAGCTCGTTCTGCCCGAGCATCGCGCTCTCGCGCGAGAAGTTCATCGACCTTTTCGCGCGCTTCCTCTCGCTTTGCTTGCGCGATATTCAGCGCTTTCGAGGCAGTTGAATCGTTTTGGGGATCGTTTTCCGAATAGGCTTCGGCCTCGCGCGCAGCTTGAGCCTCGCGCTCTCGCGCCGCATCCAGTTGATGCGCCGCACGTTGTGCTTCCGATTGCGCAGCATCAAGACGTGATGCAGCCGAGGCCACCCCAGCACTCAGTCGCGCGCTTGCCTCGCGATAATCGGCAAGCAGACGATTTGCCTGCGCTAGGGCACGCTGGGCCTCGTCATCACGTTTTTCAGCCTCACCACGTTGCCTTAGTGCCTGATCGACGCGCTCTGAAGCACTTTGCACACGTTGAAGGATCTGCGCATCCTCGTGGCTTGCTGCCTGCGCACGCTCATCCAAAGAAGCCGGGTCTTCGCTTTGCGGTGCCAACTCTGGCTGAGAATGCGTCAATACTCGTTCGCGAGCAATCGTCATCGTCGCGTTGAGGCGTTCAGCGATTGCAGTGAGAGCTTGCCATTCTTCCATCGCCTGCGCGGCATGCGGATGACGCTCAGCTTCCTCTGCTTCCAATTCACGGATACGCGCTTGTGCACATGCCTCTTCTTCTTGAAGGGAGGTTAAGCGTTCATGCTGTGTCCCCGCGTCCTCAGAACCTCGACGAAGCTTGTCGCGAGCAATGACCAAATCATCAGCAAGCAATCGCGCTTTCGCATCACGTACCCGCGCCTGAATGATCGACGCACGCCGGGCAATCTTTGCCTGACGGGCAAGCGGGCGTAATTGACGTTCAATCTCACTGGTTAGATCAAGAACGCGAACCAGGTTCTGATCCATATCTGAGAGCTTTCGAAGCGCGCGCTCTTTCCGCCTGCGGTGCTTGAGCACGCCTGCTGCTTCTTCGATAAATCCACGTCGTTCCTCGGGAGTCGAGGACAAAATCGTATCCAGTTGGCCTTGGCCGACAATGACGTGCATCTGTCGCCCCATGCCGGTATCCGAAAGGAGCTCTTGAATATCTAAGAGCCTAGCGGGAGTTCCATTAATGGCGTATTCGCTTCCACCCCCACGAAAAAGCGTGCGCGAAATAGTGACTTCGGAATAGTCGATAGGGAGAAGGCCATCTGAATTGTCAATGGTGAGATCGACTTGAGCACGCCCTAATGCGGCCCGGCCAGATGTGCCGGCGAAGATCACGTCCGCCATATTGGCACCACGAAGAGTTTTTGCCCCCTGCTCCCCCATCACCCAGGCAAGAGCGTCAACGACATTAGATTTGCCGGAGCCATTCGGACCGACGACGCAGGTAATCCCCGGTTCAAGGCGAAGAGTCGTTGCGCTGGCGAAGGATTTGAATCCTCTCAGGGACAGGGTTTTCAGGTGCACGAGACCCAGCCTAAAGCTTCCTGAAGTTTTTCAGCGGATTATTGATCAATGCGTGCCGCCCTCGAGCATATCGCGGGCAAGTTCCAGAGCTTTGTCGCAATCAGGTCCCTGAGCGCGAACATGGACGTGCTCACCATGAGGTACTCCCAGGGACATAATTTCGAGGACCGACGAGGCATCGACATCGTTGATCCAGACCTGGACATCCAAGGATGCGAGTGCACGGACAAGAAGAGCGGCCGGACGTGCATGTAAGCCTGCAGGATCAGTGACAACCATATCGGCTTCGCGAAACTTCTTCGATGCATCAAGGGATGAAAGAACATTCGAATTCGCATCAAGGCTCACGCTAGTGATCTGCCCAAGTTCACTGCGCGCTCTACCCGCCATATCGATGACGCTCTGATAGGCAGCTGCAGCAACTTGACGAAGTCCCAATCCGCCTCGTGCAGCAACAGCTGCAGCAATTGTGCCCTCAACAAGTGGTGCATTGATGCACATGCAGTCTTTTGGATTGCCCCGGAGTTCAAGAACTGTCTGGGCCACCATGGTTGCCGAGCCAAGGTCACACATCAAAAGAACGCCCCAGCAGCATTCTTCATCACCTGGTTTGTGAACCTGCGCCAAAGCGCGGTCGAGCGCGTTTTCTACTTTGTGCATGGATGTGCCCAAAGCACCTGTGTCATCTCCAGCTGCGATCTCAAAGTGGACATCGGGGGCCATCTGCGTCGCGAGGTCAACGACTCCCTTTGCCAGTTCATGGCTGTGAGAAATGATCACAAAAGAAACACGCGCCATTGGGGTGTCCTATTCTTCAGCGGCAGCGCGCGCTGCCTGCATGATGATGATTGCGGATGAAACAGCACCCGGGTCTAGATGCCCAACGGAACGTTCACCCAAGTAGGATGCGCGCCCCTTCAGAGCCTTCATTCCTTCGGTGAGGGTAGCACCGCGCTGCACAGCTTGGGCAGCGCTAGAGAGAACCTCATCAACAGAGGCGCCTTTCTCACACGCATCGCGAGCGGCATGAGCTGCGGGAAGCCACGCGTCGAGCATGGTCTTATCCCCGGCCTCGGCATTCCCTCGGTGGGCAATACCTTCCGCAATGGCCTCGTACAGGAGGGCAATTGTTTCGCTGGCGCCAAGGTCGGGATGCTCTGCAATGGCGCGGCCTCCGCGAAGGAAGCCGGTTCCATACAGTGGACCCGAGGCCCCGCCAACGTGAGCAAGCAAGGTCTTTGCGACCAGGGTGAGCCCTTCGCAGAGGGAGGCAGGAGCCTGCTGTCCAAGGAGTTGACGAACCTCAGAGAAGCCACGCGTGATATTGATGCCGTGGTCACCGTCACCGATCTGTCGGTCAAGTTCGGTCAGTCGTTCTTCATCTCGAAGCAAAGCGGTGGCACAAAGGTCCATCCATTGCTCGAGCCATTGTGTGTTGATGGTGGTCATTATTCACTCCATGAGGGGGCAAGTGTCGGAGCATCGTAAAGGCTAAGGATACCGGGATTTGCGTGCATAAGTGTGATTGACAGCCCGTCCATGTCTGCACTGGTGACGAATCGTCCAACTTTGGTACGCGCAATACTCATGCTTAAGTTTTCTGCGCGTTCATTGACGCTCAGAAGCGCGCTTTCAATGTCATTGGGGTCTGCCTGTCCCAGATCGTTGACCAGAACGATCAAAGGATCATCTCCAGGGGCGAGTTGGGAAAAAACTTCATCGACGCAGTGCTCAATCACTTCGCGGCGCTGTGAGAAGGTACGACGATCTACTCCCCTCTCGCCGTGGATCCCCACTCCCAGCTCGGCCTGTCCTGCGGGGATATCGTAAACGGGAATTCCCTGCTCATCTGAGGGAGCACGGAAAGCGACACCGTAGCTGACAATGGATTCGCTGATTTGATTGGCAAGCGAGGCGAGTTCTTCGCTGGTCTGTCCCAGCCAGGCTGCCGCCCAGAATTTTTTCATAGAGCACGGTCCCCGCAATTCCGCGAGCGCCTTGAGACACCTCTTGAGTCGCACAATCGTCACAGACGCGAATCATTATGCATTCAAGCCCGGAAGCTGCCGCCAGCTCTGCGGCCAACTCAAAATTCATTACATCGCCGGTGTAGTTCTTCACCAATGCGACAATCGTGTTCACGCCCAGTTCGGCGGTAACTTCTTCCATCAACTGGGCAATGTCAGGTGCTGAGGGTGATGTAAAACGAGGCCCCGTCACGCAGGCATGAAGCATCCCAGGAGCAACAAATCCGGAGTCAAGGGGCTCATGTCCACCACCGCCACCGGAAATGAACGCGAGGGCTGGGGGCACATCTGGACGGACGGTGATGACAACTTGCGATTCAGTCAACCGTATGCACCCCTCTGATCAGGCCCCTCCCTTCATAATACCCGCGTACATCCTGAAAATACTAGGGCACTTGAGTAGGCAACTCAGGTGTTCAGGGGCGAATATCCATTAATCGCAAAACCTCACCGGCCAACAAAACCGAACCGAAGACGACAACACCCGTCGCAGGTGCACTTTCATCTCCAGATTCGCCAAGGTTCACCGCGGTCGCGATTGCTTCGAGGATGTCTTCTTGAACATCCACGCGGTCGGAGCCAAAAACTTCGCGTGCGATCTGTGCAATTTCTTCAGCAGGCTTGGCGCGGGTCCCCGGCATCTGCGTAATAACGATGGAATCCAGATAGGGTTCGACCTCACCGAGGACTCCCTCGATGTCCTTATCCCCCATTGCCGAGTACACGCCAACAACTCGCTCGAAGTCAAAGGCCTCGGAAATCGACTCACCCAGAGTGTGCGCACCAGCGGGGTTGTGCGCGGCGTCAACGATAATCGTCGGCGAGTGGCGCACGACTTGAAGGCGCCCCGGCGATGTGGCGCTCAGCATTCCAGCCTCGACAACCTTGGCGTCTAGCGCACGACCTCCCATGAAGGCCTCAACCGCTGCAATGGCAGCTGCCGCATTGCTTGCCTGGTAATCACCGAAGAGAGGGACAAATACGTCCTCGTAGACCGCGGCGGGTGTACGTACGGTGATCATCTGCCCGCCGACTCCCAGCTGACGATCCAGGACTTCATAGTCCCTGCCTTCAAGGCGAACAATCGCATCGACCTGGGCGGCGCGCTCTTCAATGACGCGGAGAGCTTCTTCTTGTTGCTTAGCAACAATCACGATCTGTCCAGGCTTGATAATGCCTGCTTTTTCTTCGGCGATTTCACGAATTGTCGAGCCCAGCCACTTTTCGTGATCGATAGCAATGGGCATGATGACACCAACACCGGCATCGATCACGTTCGTTGCGTCCCAGCGACCACCCATACCAACTTCGACGACGGCAGCATCGACGGGGTGATCAGCGAATGCCGCGAAGGCCATGACAGTAAAGACCTCGAAGAAAGACAGTTTCGTCCCATCAGTTTCGGCGTGGGCACGGTCGACCATCTCGATGTAGGGTGCAATGTCCTCCCACGTGCGAACGAATTCATCGGGAGAAATTGAGTCACCTTCGATTGTGATGCGCTCACGAACATCAACCAGATGCGGCGAGGTAAAACGACCAGTACGCACGCCAAAGGCACCCAGGAGCGCATCGATCATGCGGGTCGTGGAGGTCTTCCCATTCGTTCCAGTGATGTGAACGCTGGGGTAGCTATTTTGAGGGTCACCCAAGATGTCCAGGGTTTCGGTCACGCGCTCAAGGGTTGGCTGAACCTGGTGCTCAGGAACGCGAGCGATGATCTGTTGGTAGATTTCTTCAACTCGCTCGAGGACTGCTGCTGTGTGTGCGGCATCGTCAAGGGCCTCGCGGTGCGCATCTTCTGCACGGCGTTCAGCCAGCTCTTCCTCCCAGTCTTCACCCCACTGCGAGTAGTCGCCTTCGAGCTCAGCAACAATGGAAGGATCCGGCCCCAAAAGCATGGAATTCAAAGCCAAAGCTTCCAAGGCAAGATCGCGTTCGCTCACTTCTTCTTGCTGATCGTCGCCGACTAAGTCTTCGTCATCAACGCGATCGGCTTCTTCAAGGTAGGGAATGAGATCTGCGGGAATCGTACCGTGAAGCTGGGTATCGTCTTCCGCACGCGCTGCGCGTGTTTCCTCGTTTGGATCGTGCGTGAAGAATGATTCGCCCGCCATGAGTCCTCCTTGGTTAGCCCTTTCGCGTGGTCAGCGAGTGGTCGCATTGGGCTTCGTTTGCAGCTGAGTAAGCTGCGCCTATTCTATCGACGAGGCCGCACAGGCGCTGCGCGGTCAGGCCGCGGTTCGCTCCTGGCGTTCACATTTCATTCGCGCTTCCCACACACAGCAATTCAGCTCGCTAACGAAGGCGCTTCTGGGCGCATGCGAAAGGGGAACTTTTTACAGACGATGATTTAAAACATAAACTTCGACAACGTTGGCAATTAACAGAGCAGATCGATAAGGACGACATGTCTCAATTCACTCCAAACTCCGCTTCTCCTACCCCTCAAGGCTTTCGTGTCCCCGCAGGACAGTACCAAGCACCTCGGGCTCCACAGCAACCTAGGAAAAAGGGCGGCGCCGGAGTGTGGATTGCTGTTGCTATCGTCTTAGCCATCATCTGCGGATTCTTCTTGATGCGAGCGCTCACCCGCAGTGCGTCATCGAACTCCACGTCTGATCCTTCGTCATCCGCGTCAAGTTCACCGACTGCTACTTCGTCTTACCTCGATGAGGGGATAACTGTTGAGATCACAACGGAAAGTCGAAAGGCTTGTTATAAAGCGGTAGACGAGTCCGGAAAGATGGATGCTATCAGCATCATCAAGACGAGCTCCGTGAGGAACCAGGGCAAAACCGAGAGTGGGGACTTGAAATATACGTACACTGCTTCCCTCACGGGTACCGCTAAGGGAGCAACCTCTGAGAGCACCTATGAGGTCAGCTGTAACGTTGTTAATTCCCACGACACGTCTAAATTCTTTGTCGACGGAGATCCGGTTATGACTCCCGACCCCGCTTCATCCCACTGATCCTTCACAAGAAGATCTGCGAGTGATACGAGCCTGACTACTGACCTAACGTGCCTCTTCGCGAAGCAGATAGGGATGCGTCAGGACCTTCACGGCCTGACGTGCGGGAACTAAACCTCCCTCAGACACATATCCTTCTTCGCGTCCTTCAAGTTCCGCGATCAGATAGTTTCTTCCACGAAGAAGCGCGTCGCTGACTTCAGCGCTTCGCGCATCAGCGGAAAGTTTGCACAGATCGACCAATTCCTCGGGGTCTTCATCGATGTTGAAGAGCTGTTCGACTCCCCAACCGGAGAACCACACGTACTTGTAGGCTCCAAAACGAATCCACTGAATCGATTGATCGAATAAGTAATGCTCCCCGTGAAGGTACTCTCTCCACGGAACCTCACCATCGGCCTCGGCAATCAAGGGAAGGACTGAGCGCCCCTCAACTTCCTCAGGAATCTCCACTCCCGCAACGTCGAGCAGGGTCGGCATCACGTCACGGATCTCAACCACACTGTCCACGCGTGCACCAGGCGTAATCCCCGCACCGTACAAGATAAAGGGAACGTGCGAGGAGGCCTCGTAAGGGTAACCTTTTCGCCACAGTCCGTGATCGCCCATCATATCTCCGTGGTCGGAGACGAAAGCAATCACCGTATTTTCGGCCAGTCCAAACTCCCCTAGCGTCTGAATAAACCTGGAAATCTGGGAATCGATGTGTGTCATGTGCCCGTAGTAGCCGGCGCGTGCGAGCCTCACGTCCCGCTCACGATAGTGAGCAGCGAGGGCGGTTGGATCCCAATCCCTTCTCTCTTCGCTCATCAATTCATCCGACCAATTGTCCTCGCCCGGAAGAGTGAGCTCATCCTGGTCATAACTGTCGAAAGCCCACTGAGGCGGGTCAAGAGGAGCGTGCGGACGATGGAAGGACAGGTAAAGGAAGAATGGGCAGGTGGGGTCACGTCGATACAGCCACTGCGTTGCCTCGGTGACAACCCAATTCGTGGGGTGCAGTTTTTCTGCCTTATCCCAAGGACGCGCAACCATCGAATTACATTCGAGGCCATTATCGATATAGTCCTCCGCGGCACCCGCGCCCTCTTGCTCACGCAACCACGTCAGGTAGTCGTCGTACATCCGCGAATCGCGCTCGCGGTGACGCGAGTAGTGAAGATAGCCATCGTGCAAAATGACATCATCAAAACCAATGCGACCGCGCTCTGGCCAGTAGTGCATCTTGCCGATTGCTTGGGTCTGGTACCCGGCATCGCGAAGTGCTCCGGGGAGCGTAACCGGCATATCGAAAGTAATTCCGTCCTGATAGCCGATTCGACGGTGTGTGGTTGGTGCGGTTCCGGTCATGAGCCCCATCCGAGAAGGAACACAGGTGGGGCACGCCGCATAGGCCTGCGTCATCTGCGCTCCTCCCCCAGCTAGCTGATCAAGATAGGGGGTGCGCACGTCGGGGTGTCCAAGAATCGACAGGCAATCCCCCCTCCATTGATCAACGGCGATGAGGACGATATTCGGATGGTTCTCACTCACGGTTACTCCTACTTGATACCCGTCATCGCGATGCCCTGAACGATGTGCTTCTGCGTGAGGACGAAGAGCAAGCACACGGGGATGAACAGCATGAGAGATCCCATTGCCGTCAGGTTCCAAGCGGTGAAAGATTCACTCTTAAAAATTGATAGTCCAATAGTAATTGTTCGCATCTCCAGCGAGCTGGTCGCAATCAAGGGCCACAAGAATTCATTCATCTGGAAAACGAAGGTGAACAATCCCAGGACCGTCAGCGCGGGTTTGCACTGCGGGAGAACAATCGAGCGGTAGATCCGCAGCTCATTGGCCCCGTCCACGCGGGCCGCCTCAATCAAAGAGTCGGGCACGCCCGCAATGAACTGGCGCATGAGGAAGATCGAGAAAGCGCTCATAAGGAATGGCATGACCAGGCCCTGATAGGTGTCAAGCCATCCAATCTGCGAGAACCACACATAGAGCGGGATCATACGCACGAAGAGCGGGATCATCATGGTTGACAAGATCGCAATGAAGAAGACCTGTTTGCCCGGGAAATCGAACTTTGCAAATACGTATCCGACCAGCGGAGCGAAAACGATGTGCGAGCAGGTGATCAGTCCGGCGACCAGGATCGAGTTGAAGAGGAAACGACCAAAGGGCGCCGCTGCAAAGAGCCTCCCGATGTTCTCCCACTGCCATTTCGCGGGGATCAAGACCGCTGATCCACCGGAAACTTCAGCGTCGGATTGGAAAGCCAAAGAGATCATGTACAGCAGCGGGGCAACAGCGATCGCGGCGGCAATCCAAATGAAGATCAGCGAAATCAGACGCGCCCCGGGGAAGAGTTCATCCTCAGCGATGCTCTTCTTCTTTTTAATGACTGCCGAGGCCGGGGGCGGGGTAGGTACGCACATCATAGTGCCTCTTTCCTTCGTCCCGTCCGAATCTGGATCAAGGACAAAACCATAATGACTACCAAGAAAGCGAAGCTCATGGCAGAGGCGTAGCCCAGGTTTCCACTCTGGAAGGTCTCACGATACACCTGGTAGACGTACAAGCTCGTGGCATTTCCAGGTCCGCCGTTGGTCACCAAGTACGGGAGGCCGAATTGCTGGAGCGTTGAAATCATTCCGACCAGACCGACGAACAGCGTCGTCGGGGCGAGGAGTGGAAGAGTCAAGGACCAGAAGCGCTTCCACGGGGATGCACCATCGAGGCGCGCGGCCTCGTAAATCTGAGGATCGATACCCTGCAAGCCAGCCAAGAAAAGCAGCATGAAGTAGCCGGCTTCTTGCCAGACGGTAATCCCGACAAGGGTTGCCAAGGGCGCGGTGGTCAGCCACTGCTGGGTGGGAAGGTGCAGGCTGGAGAGCACCGAATTCAAGATACCCGTCGTCGGGTCTAAGATATTGCGCCACATCAAGCCAACGATGGCCACCGAGGTCATGTAGGGGGTCAGGATCATCGTGCGCGCAAGGGTGCGCCCACGGAATTTCTGGTTGAGGATGAGAGCCAGGAGCAAGCCCACGCAGGCACCCAGAATCAGTGCGGAGGCCGCGTAGATCAGGGTGATTCCGAAGGCGTGCTGTACTTCGGGGTCACGGATGATCGAGGAATAGTTCTTCCATCCCACGGGGCGCAGCGTTGTAAAGCCGCGCGTGAAGGACAGCTGAAATTCCTGGATCAGCGGCCAGAACATAAAGAGAACGAAGTAGATGACCGCGGGGGTCAGGAAGAGATACGCGGTACGCGCTTGGCGTGCGCGCATCCCTCCCCGACGCCCCCGGCTCCGAGACGAGACGGACATGAGTTACTGCTTCAGGAGTCCAGCAACCGTGGTCTCGTAGGTCTGGACCTGAGCAGCTGGGTCCTTTCCGTTGAGGATGATCTCTTCGTACATCACCTTGCGAGCATCCGAGATCTTCGCGGCGTTCTCGTTACCCCAGAATGCCTTGTCGGGTGTCGCTGCATAGTCACGCGACTTGGCGACGACGGAGAGAATCGGATCATTCTTCACAACGTCGGAGTTCGCCCACGACTTACGCGACATTGCCATTCCGGTCTCAGCGGTGACGGCTTCTTGGACCTTGAGGCTGGTCATGTCCTTGATGAGCTGCCATGCGAGCTCTGCGTTCTGCGACTTCGAGGGGATCATCATGCCCGAGCCGGCCAGGTAGGTCTTCTGAACATCGCCCTTGAGGGGCTCGCCGACGGTCAGCGGGAAGTTCGGATCTTCCTTGCGCACTGCTGAGATATCCCAGGGACCGGTGAGGATGAAGCCTGCTCGCTTGGAGGTGAAAACCTTACGCGGTGCCGCGTAGTCGTTCGAGGCGACGGGGACCGGGGCCAGCTTGTCCTTGTAGATCAGGTCGTACTGGAACTGCATGGCTTCGGTTGCCTTGGCTGCGGGAGTCATGGGCTCGTTGCCGTCCTTGGTGAAGGTGACTCCGGCCTGCATGAGGAAGGGAACGGTGTAGGAGGCGTCGTTGTTGAGTGCCAGACCGTACTCAACGCCGGATTCCTGGATCTTCTTGGAGGCTTCGCGTAGTTCTTCCCAAGTCTTGGGCATGGTCACGCCGGCCTTGTCCATCATTTCCTTGTTACCGAAGACGAGGCCGCCCATGGTCACGTGGAGAGGAATACCGTAGGTCTTACCGTCGGCCTGACGGTTTGCAAGGCCTGATTCGACGAAGTCATCGAGGAATCCGGGTTCCTTTTGGAGGAAGGGATCCAGGGACATGATGTTGCCGTCTGCACCCCAGCGAGTGGACCACCAGCCGCCGTTTTCTTCGACGAGGTCAGGGGTCTGGCCCGAGAGGAAGTCAGCGGTGAGCTTTTGCTGCAGGTCGCCCCACTGGTAGTACTGGACGTTGATCTTGACGTTGTGTTCCTTCTCGAAGGCCGCGAAGGTGTCGGTGTAGGCCTTGTAATCGCGGCCAGCCGACATGTAGATCAGGATTTCTTTACCGGTGCGATCGCCCTGGATTCCCAGCGACTGCGAGGATTCGCTCGAGGAGTCAGAGGACTGTTGTCCAACTCCACCAGGCGTTGAACACGCGGCAAGAGAAGCGGCCATGGCAAAAGCCGCGCATACCGACAGAGTGCGGCTGAGCCGCTTAGAAGAGCTGTGTCGCATCGTTGCGCTCCTTATGTTCTTTCTCGTTTAGTGCGTCGTCCCTCGGGGCATGTAGTGCCACCGAAGGGTCAGCGTTGTCGACTCCGGTTCTTCACCGCTGAGTGTGGACAGTAAAGTGACCGCGCTATCCAGGTCTCGGTTGTCGAGGCCGATTGTGGACAGTGCGGGGTGAAGGTCGCCGCCATCGACGGAGGCGCCTGTGCCGATGATTTGGAGGTCATCGGGGATTGCGATTCCGCATTGAGTTGCTGCAAGGACTGCGCCAATGGCAACTCGGTCGGAATCGCAATACACCGCATCGGGAAGGTCGTCCCGACCGGTGAAAATCGTGGTGGCGCACTGGAAAGCAGAGGGAATGCTCCCCTCCGTGTACGCCAAAACTTGAGGAGTACCCAGGTGTGAATCCTTGAGGAATTTCGTGTATGCGTGCCAGCGCGGTTCGTTTTCGAGTTCTTCGGCGCTTCGGCGCTGGGTGAGGTAGGCGATCTTCTTCGCTCCCCCATTGACGAGGCCACTGAGAGCCTGCGTAATCCCCGAGGTTTCGTCAATGGTTACCCCGATGTAGGAGGGGTTTGGCGGGAGGGTGCCAAAGATCATGGTGGGAATAGGCGGCGTGGGGAGTAAGTCCATGAGGGCCTCGGCACTGGTGGGATTGCAGGCGAGGCAGGCACTGTCGTAGAGGCCGCACGACAGGGCGTTGACGATCTGTTGTTCTTCGCCGATGCGCACGGGGATCGATACCAGGTGGAGGTTTTCTTCTTCGAGGCGCGCGCTCGCGTGCAGTTGGAATCGCTCGACGAAGCGGTCCATGGGAGGGGTGTAGAAAAAGCAGATTGTACGCGTGGCACCGGATTTCAGGGAAGAGCCAAGAATTGAACGAGTGTAGCCAAGGCTTCGAGCGGCCTCGTGAACCTTCTTCTGGGTCGCGGAAGCAAACGCGTCAGCGCGACTACCGCTGAGGATCAATGAAGCGGTAGTCGGTGAAACTCCAGCGTTTCGCGCAACGTCGACAAGTCGGACCCGTGAGGCCATGTCGATACTGTAACGCGTGCACCGAGGCGAATTAAAACGTTTTCATAAAACGTTATAACTCTGTTATCTGGGACACAATAATGCTTTCCTCGCGGGTTAAAGGACAAAAAGAGTTGGTGGAGGGTTAGTCCCAGTTGTTTCGGTGGGGGCTTGTGTGGTGGAGCT
>JBHRQN010000041.1:0-16411 GCA_042645485.1 Pauljensenia sp. | reverse complement strand
GCCTTTGGTGCTGCTGCCTTGGGCGCACGAGGCCCAGGCTTATGAGCAGAAGGCTTGGGAGCTTCGGCAGCTGCAGGAGCGTCGTCCTGTGCGGGTGCTGCCGAGGCGGTTTCAGCGGTCTTGGCGGAAGCCTTTGCCTTGGGCTTGGGGGCCGCCTTCTTCGGGGCGCTCTTAGCGTCACCCGATGCTGAACCGGAAAGCTTTTCAAAGTGCTCGCGCGCTTCACGCGCTACGGGCGGTTCAAGTGCGGACGAAGAAGCTTTGACGTATTCGCCCTTGTCTCGCAGGTAAGCCAGCAATTCCTTGCTGGGGATTCCGAGCTCTTTGGCGAGCTCGTGGACACGCAGTTTTGCCACTTTTCTCCTTGTTCGGGAACGTCCCCGAACGGAGACGTATCACTGATAATGCAGGCAGCTCATCGCTGGGTACTCATCGGGTGCCCATGGGCTTTCAACCCGCTTTCGCTACTCGTTGTCCGGCGCCCTGTGCGCCGCAGACAGAATTTCCTTCCCCAGTTCAGCCCACTGTTCGTCAGTCATTTCTACTGATCGACGCAGTGAACGCCCGATCGCCCGCTTGCGGCGGGCGAGGTCTAGGCAGCGGGCCTCGGGATGAAACCACGCTCCCCGACCGGGAAGTCGACGACGGTGATCAACATGAAGATCCCCGTCAGAGGTCGCAACAACACGGATGAGTTCCGCACGTTGCGCGCGTAATCCACACCCCACACAGGTGCGAAGCATCAGAGTGGAGTCAGACACGCCTTTAAGCTTAGCCGAGTCAGTCCTCTTCCAAGCCATCGGATTGTGAGCGACTGATCACGTCATCCGGTGTAGACGAACGCGACGCCAGTCCTTCTTCGCCATTCTCGGTGTCGGAATGGATGTCAATGTGGTAGTCGGTCAGGCGCGCGGCAAGTCGAGCGTTCTGCCCTTCCTTACCGATTGCCAGCGAAAGCTGGAAGTCGGGAACGATAGCTGTTGCAGTGCGCTGCTCCACGGAATGAACGACAACTCGGGCCACGCGTGCCGGGGACAGCGAGTTTGCAACGAAACGTGCCGGATCTTCAGACCAGTCGACAATGTCGATCTTCTCGCCACCGAGTTCCGTCATCACCGCACGAACACGCGAGCCCATCGGGCCAATGCACGCGCCCTTGGCATTCACGCCTTCGCGAGTAGCGACCACGGCAATCTTGGAGCGGTGACCAGCCTCGCGGGCAATGGCCTTGATTCGGACCAGTCCCTGTTGAATTTCGGGAACCTCACGCTCGAAGAGCCCCTTAACCAAACCGGGGTGAGTGCGCGAAAGGGTAATACGGGCACCGCGGTCGGTACGCTCGACGGAAACGATCAGTGCGCGCAGGCGAGTTCCGTGCGAGTAATCCTCTCCGGGGACCTTCTCTGAATCGGGAAGAATGGCCTCGAAATCATCAGCCAACTTCACGGTGGTCATGCGGGAGTCACGCGACTGCTGCACGACACCGGTCACAATCTGACCGGTCTTGCCGGCAAAGTCACCCAAAACGCGCTGATCATCAGCATCGCGAAGGCGCTGCATGATGACGGAACGCGCGGTGGATTGTGCAATACGACCGAAGTTCTTGGGGGTGTCATCGAATTCGCCGATGGGGTTACCCTCTTCGTCTTCTTCGGTGGCCATAACGGTCACGCGACCCGTACGCTTATCGATCTCAATTCGAGCCTTTGCAATTGCGCCAGGGATGTTGTGGTACGCCTTCAGCAATGCCTCTTCAATGGCATCAACAAGGGTATTGAGCGATACCCCTTTCTCATGTTCGACCATTCGCAGGGCGGTCATATCGATTTCCATAGCGTCCCTCATTCCCACGAGCCGAAGTCGACGCGCGAACGCGCCTTCTTGATCTCGTCATATGCAATTGTGTGGCTTTCAGCGCCAGTATCTACAGTAGCGCCTTTATCGTCGGCATTGCTGACCCGTCCCACAAATTTGTCACCATTTCGCATCTTGACGCTGACCAATCCGCCAATTTGGCGCTTCCAATGGTCAGGTTTCTTAAATTCGCGTTCCAGACCGGGGGTGGAGACTTCCAGCATGTATGCGTCAGAAATCGGGTCAGCGGCATCCATTGTTTTGGAGATTGCGCGTGAGATATCCGCGAGCGCATCCGAGGATAGCTTTTCGCTTCCCAAGGGCTCTTCAACGGTGATTCGGCAGACCAGGGCGCCATTCTGCTTGAGAATAGTCACCGCATCAAGTTCGGCTCCGGCCCCGGTGACAATACCTTCAACCAGCGCACGGACTTGTTCTTCAATCTGTGTGGGTGCCACCTTCACTCCTTCACGCGACACGGTATTCTAGGCAATCGTACTCGTCTTTTGACCATGGGATGATGTTGTTGTGAAACACCCGAAACTCTTCACTGCGTTCGTTGCTGCCTGTGCTCTTTGCCTTGGAGCATGTGGAATCCACGTGGAATCCACCAGCAGCCTGCCCGCTTTGACCGGTTTCGCGCTCTCTCGTGATACCTCTGCGCGCACCGAGGCCGCGGCCGCCGAACGCGCACATTCCCTTGCTTCCCTTGCCACCCAGTGCGCCTCGTGTTCTTCCGCTCTCGAGGCCGTCGCAACGAGTTCCCGGGAACGCTTGGAATTCCTCGGAGGAGTATGGGAGCCCTGGAAGGGCCGCGATGATGCCGATTCACTCCCCCAGCCCGACGCGATTGCAGAAGCTCCCTACACGGTGAAGGATTTCGTCTCGTGGCTGGTGATTTCAGCTCGTCGAGATCTTCAGACCGCGGCAAACCCGACCATCACCTCGAGTGAAGAAGCACGCCAACTGAGCGCAGTCGCACTGGGGCGCTACGCCTCGGCAGTGCAGTTGGCGAATGCCTACGCGATTGACTTGGATGACGGCGAGGATGATGTTGATGCGCTGGCGCAGCGACTGATTGGCCAAAGCGGAAAGACGCCTTCGTGGATTGTTCGCACCGGCAGCTCTTCAGATTTGTCCCTTCCCCAGCCTTCGCAGACGACTTCTGCTTTCGCGAACTCGGAACAGGCCGCTCAGACAACGGCCAATTGGGATTGCATCGCTCAGACACTGCCGAAGTCTGCGGCAACAAGCGAGGACTTCGCATCTGCAGAAACCATTGAAAACGCACTTCTTGATCGGGCCTCACGCTCTTTGGAACGCGGGAGCAAAGACACCCGCCAGCTGCGTTGTTCGATGCCTGATCACTCTCCCGCATCTCTTGCTCAAGCATCGATGCGTGCGGATATGAATCTCTTCGCTTCAGATTCGCAAGATGTGCGACTTTTCGGCGCTCGCGCCGCACTGGACGATGTTCGCCTGTGGACGCAAGCTCCCGGTATCTCGATTCCAGCGGTGGTGACATTGCAATGAGCACGGAAACTGAAAATACAAAACCGGCCTGGCAAGACATTGTTCCCACAGGGGACGCCAATTCGCCTCATATTGAGCTTTCCGATTCGCGGTTTCTGGTTTCGGGGCGTTTTGCTTTGATCCTGATCGAAGAGGATCACGTTGTTGATTCGGGAATGTGGTACGAAATCCAAAACGCGCGTTGGAACGGCGAAAAGCAGGAACTTCGCGTGACCTGGGTTGATCCTTCCCGCGCTCCTTTGACTCTGAAATCCAGCGACTCGTCAATGCGTCCTTTTATGGAAGACCTCTCCGAGAAGGTGAACCGCACCCAGGTCGTTGTCCGAAATGTCACGGCTCCTTCCGGAACGGTGATCACCGGCCAGATTCGCAGACGCGAAGACGGTGAGTTGTTTTCCGTCCTTTCGGCCAACGGTCCACTGGATGATGAAGGAATCGCAATGGCTCAAACATTTGAACGCCAACTGCGAGAAAGCGTTGGACTGGAGTAGTACTTGCCGCAGGACTATTGTGCGCGTTCGGTAAAGCGGCGACGCACTTCTTCCAGACGCATCAGCTCTCGGAATGCTTGAGTGTACTGCGGGTCATCTTCGCTCAAACGCTGAAGGTTCGCATTCGCATCGGCCAGCCTGCGCGTCACGTCCAAACGCACCATTGCCCCGATCGCTCCACGACAGTATGCGCGAAGTTGATCTTCGCGATCTTGCGGCAGCGGGGCAACCGCAAGTTCCATCAAAACCGCTGCAACTTCGGGAATCATCAGCTCGCGCACATCATCAACGAAGGCACGAGTCGCAGCTTGCGTGGCTTTGTCCCCTTTACCGAAATGTTCTTCGGCCTGACGAAGAAGTTTGACGAAAGCATCAAGCCCACCTGCGGCTCGAATCGCGTCGTGAACTGCGCGGTAGGAAGGCACCGAGAATGCCTCCCCTCCAAGTTCTTCAAATCCCGAACCCACCACGTACATGGGGTATTGAACCAGCGCTTCCAAGGCCTGGCGTTCGATCTTTGACACGGGGTCTTCCGGACCGCGCCGTGCGGGCATAGGGGCCGAGGCCTCGGGAGTCGCTCCCCCGCGCCCGTTCGAGGCCGGGCGTGAGTTCCCAGAGGAGCGCACGGCGCGTGCGACCTCGGAGATATCCATGCCAATCCACCCGGCAAGCGACCTGGTGTATTCGCGTTGAAGAGCGCGGTCACGAATACGAGCAACCACGGGAGCCGCGGCACGAAGGGCTTTAACGCGCCCCTCTGCAGTCCTAAGGTCCAATTGGCGCAAGACGGAGCGAATGACGAACTCGAAAAGCGGGGTCCGAGAGTTCACCAGCTCCATAACCGCACGCTCGCCTTGAGCCATCCGCAATTCGCAGGGGTCCATACCATGGGGCTCGACGGCAACAAAGGTCTGCGCCGCAAAGTTTTGATCCATATCAAAAGCACGAAGCGCAGCTTTTTGACCAGCCGCATCACCATCGAAGGTGAAGATCACTTCACCGCCATGGGTCTTCCCATTACTTAAAACGACTCCCGCCGCACTATCGGCGGTATCTCCCAGCAGTCGGCGAACGATCTTGACGTGTTCTTCCCCAAAAGCGGTGCCACAGGTTGCAACCGCACACCCGACTCCCGCAGCATGGGCAGCCATGACATCGGTGTAGCCCTCAACAATGACAACCTTGCGTCCCTGAGTGATTTCTTTCTTCGCAAGATCCAAACCGTACAGGACTTGAGACTTGTGATAAATCGGCGTTTCAGGGGTGTTGAGGTACTTCGGGGATTCCTTGTCCTCATCGTTCAAACGCCGGGCACCAAAACCAACAGTCGCGCCCGTAATATCGCGGATTGGCCACATCAGCCTTCCACGGAAACGGTCATAAAGTCCGCGGTTACCCCGAGTCGCCAGGCCGGCAGTTTCAATCTCTTGATCGGTGAACCCCTTCGAACGAAGGTGACGCGTCAGCGCATCCCACGAGGCCGGAGAGTAGCCAATTCCGAAGTGACGGCACATCGCTTCATCAAAGCCCCTGCGTCCTAAAAATTGACGCCCAAGATGTGCTTCAGGGGAAGTGAGCTGTGCCTGATAAAACTCCTCAGCCACGCGGTGGGCATCAAGAAGGCGCTGGCGCCGCCCCGGCTCCTCGCGGCGAAGAGTCCCGCTTCCCGCGGCCTCATAACGCAAAGTAATCCCAGCTTTGAGGGCTAAGGCTTCCACGGCCTCGGTAAAGGAAAGAGAATCAACTTTCTGGACAAAGCTGATGACGTCCCCGCCTTCTCCACAGCCAAAACAGTGCCAAAACCCTTGGGAGGGACGAACGTGGAACGAGGGCGTGCGTTCATCATGAAATGGGCACAATCCCTTCAAAGAATCAACACCCGCAGGGCGCAGTGCGACGCGCTCGCCGACGATTTCTTCAATGCGCGAGGCATCACGTACGGCGGCGATGTCTTCTTTGAGGATCAGGCCGGCCATGAGTTCAGTTTAGCGAGTGGACACTTCCTTAGCAGGGGCATGTGTATCGGTACTGTTCCTCTGATTAAAGCTGGGAGGACAGCATCCCACATAGCTTCGCGTGCCAGCGCGAGGCGGAAATATCTGTCAACGAGGCGACTTGGTCGATAACGACCCGCAAACGCTTCCCCTCATCCGTGGTTGCGCGCCATTGAGCAGCAAAGGGCGGTTCAAGATATTCGGGGCCTGCGTTGATAAGAGCATCAACCAAGTCATTGAGCAGCGTGCGCTGCTGATAGTAAACAGGTTCGCTTTCGCGCGGGCTCATGACATAGTGGACAGCCATGCCCTTAAGAACCTGAATTTCTGCCCGGGTTTGCGCCGGAACAACGAGCTCCGCGCGATAGCGGCCCAGGGGTTCGTCTCCTGCAATTTCACGGGTGGCCGCAACTGTTGCGTTACAGAACCGACCGATCAGTTCGCTGGTGAGGTCCTTTAAGGCAGCCAAATCCGCATATGAGCCACTGAAGGCACTGAGCCATTCGGGCATGCTCACCAGGCGCTCAAATGCCTGAACAAGATTTTCTTCAGAAACCGAGGTCCCGTACCACTTCATGGTCGAGTCAATGACACCTTGGGTATGCGCATCGCTGCGCAAGTTCTCAAGATCCATCTTTCCGGTTGCAACCGCATCTTCGACGTCGTGCACCGAGTACGCGATGTCATCGGAAAGATCCATAATTTGAGCTTCCAAGCAACGCGCCCCAGGAGTTACGCCTTCACGCATCCATTCAAAAGTCGGGCGATCATCGTCGTAGACCGAATACTTTCGCAGGGATTTTTCCCGGTTCGGACCTTCGCCCTTCGCCCAGGGGTACTTACAAATCGCATCAAGGGTTGCGCGCGTAAGATTCAGGCCAGCAGGGCCTTCCTCTGCGATGACCTTTGGTTCAAGGCGTGCAACGATTCGCAGTGTCTGCGCATTCCCTTCAAAGCCGCCGATTTCGGCCGCAAGTTCATTAAGTGCGCGTTCACCATTGTGTCCAAATGGCGGATGCCCGAGGTCGTGGGACAGACATGCGGCATCGACAACATCGGGGTTGGCCCCGAGCTCCTTGCCCAGCTCGCGCCCCACCTGTGCGACCTCAAGGGAGTGGGTCAGGCGCGTGCGCACGAAATCGTCCGAGGTTGGCCCCAGGACCTGCGTTTTTTCGCCCAAACGCCGCAGCGCTGAGGAATGCAGCACTCTGGCTCGATCGCGTTCAAAATCTGTACGAACAGAGGACTTTTGAGTCTCTGGAACGTAGCGGTCACGGTCTGCGGAGCTATACGGATACTGAGTGCGCACGTGATAAGCCTAACTGCTTCAAGTACCCTTTCGATGCCTAAAACTGCAAGAATAGTGCTGTGAGTGCAACAAAGGGGACTCAGGTAGTAACGACGTTGGTGCATGCTGCCCGAAAAGGCACCCACCCGTGGTGGCATTCATCTGCAATTTGCCGCATTCCCCATCGCGTTGATCATAAGCTTGCTCAGCTGCTGAGCAAAGAAGCGATTCAGTTCGCCAGGGTAGGCGTCGATGCTCTACTTATTTCCCCGATTCCACAAATGATCTGGGGCGTTAATCCAGAACTCGCTGCTCTTGTCAGGCGTTTCCATAGGGTCGGCGTCAAGATCATCGTCCATCTCCCCGCTGCGGCTGAGTGGAATACGCGCGACTTTAACGGGCCTTATTCCAGCGATGAAACGGTAACAACGCTGCTTGGCCGCGTGCGGGCATGCGTTGATGCAGAAGCCGACGGTATAGATCTTGGAATTTTACCGTTCACACACTACGGACCGAATTCATCTGAGCGCCAAGAGTTCATGCATCTACTTCGCCTGGTGATGGCCGAGGTTGCTAATACTGATACTCTGCCTATTCTCACCTCCAGCCTGCCGCATATGGATGATGCAGATCTGAAGGAAATTCTCCAAGAGTCCTGGTTCCACCACCTGCGCAATGACACTTTTCTCGACATCGAGTGGAAGAACCCGCAGCTGTGCGATGCCATCGCCAATACTTTTATGAACCGTGATCCTTTGGGACACGTGGCTGCATGGCCGGCACTTCCCTACGAGGACAGCGAGCTCCATCGTGCGCGAACTCTGTTTGCACTCGCCCTTCCCGGAGCCATTTACTTTGATTCGCCACCAAAAGACGCCGTTTCTCCTTCCTTTGTCTTGTTGATCCAGCAGGCGCTGCGTACCCGAGCTGAGCACGGAATGGGAACTGGATCCCTTGCTCATGTACGAGGCCTCTCTTGGGCTGGACCTGATTGCCTGGTCCATATGAGCGCTCAAGTTTTGGTTGTTTTCAACGCCTCGGACTCCACTGTCGTTGTGCCTTCAGAGCACCGACCGCTTGTCTCGACTGGGGTTTTACCCACTCAGCTCAACAGCGACACTCCTCTTGCGCCCGGGCAGTGTGCGTGGTTCGAAACCGCACGCGTTCGACCTCGCGTTTTTGCCACGGAATAAGCGCCTCCGTCCCTTTAGACTTAGGGTATTGTTCCATCAAACCTGGAGACCACGTGGACTTCATTAAGCGACTTCTCGCGATCTTTATCCAGGCCGCAGGCCAAAGTATGAAAGAGGAAATGGGTTCCTCGAAGGGGCGCAAACGTTCCTCGTCACGATCCTCCTCCCATTCTTCCTCTTCTTCACGCAGTTCACACACTGCACACTCTTCTTCCTCCTCCGCCCAGGCCTCGGGGAAGGGGAACAAAGTGTGGGACGTTCGCGCACACGGACTCCCTCCCTTCCAATACGAACCGAATCCCGATGGGGATGCCGATCCCGGCGAGGTCGTGTGGACGTGGGTGTCCTATGAAGAGGACCCAAGCCAGGGCAAGGATCGTCCCGTTGTCGTGCTTTCGCGAGTGCAGCAGGGGCTTGTTGTTGCCCAGTTGACGTCCAAGGACCACCGCAAGGATGCCGAGCAAGAGGCACATTGGGGGCGCTACTGGTTCCCGATCGGAACCGGCGCATGGGATCCGCAGGGCCGCCCCAGTCAGGTGCGTCTTGACCGCCTACTCATTGTTGCCCCCGGTGATGTTCGCCGCGAAGGGGCGACCGTAGACCACTCAACCTACAACGCCGTGTGCGACGCGCTGCGTCAGCACTGGAATGCCTAACGACCACTTCCACCACAACACTGCGAGGACCCACAATGACCGATTCCGCTGAAATTGCACGCCTGAAGGCCGAGGCCGCGCAGGCAGCCGCCGAAGCAGCTGCCGCAAAGGCTCAGGCTGCACAAGCTGCTCTCGATGCTGCCCTTGCCGCTCAAGGTGGCCAGGGCGACCAGAACGAGGCCGCGTCCCAGGCCGCCGCTGCCGATGCAGCGACCGAAAAGGCCGAGGCCGCGCAGGCAGCCCTCGATAACGCTTTGGCTGAGCAGGCAGCTCCTTCCGAAGCCGCTCCCACCCAAACCCCGGAGCCTGCGGAAAGTGCGCAGGCTGCCCCCGCTGCACCTGCGCAAGCCGCTCCCGCCGAGCCGGCCCAGGCCTCGGCAAGCGAAGGCGAACTGCAGGGCTACGCAGAGCAGGTCCGCGCGGGCTACTCCTTTACCTCGCCTTCAATGCGACTGGGTGCTTTCTTGGATGGCGATACTCCGGTTCCCGGTGCACCTGTCGGAATTCCGTTGGGGCTCATGAACCGTCACTGTTTGGTTGCCGGCGCAACCGGTACCGGTAAGACGCGAACCCTCCAGCTGATGGCCGAGCGTCTCTCGGAAGCGGGAGTCCCCGTTTTTGTCACCGATATCAAGGGTGACCTCACTGGCTTGGCTCAGGCTGGTACCTCTTCTGAAAAGCTCCTTGCACGCTGCGCAAGCATTGGCCAGAACTGGGAAGGCAAAGCATTCCCCACGGAACTGCTCACTCTGGGTGGCCGCGGCGAAGGCGTGCCGATCCGCACAACCATCACCGAATTTGGCCCCCTTCTACTTTCGCGCGTGCTGGGCTTGAACGACACTCAGGCCTCAGCCCTTCAGTTGATCTTCCACTGGGCCGACGGTCAGCAGCTCGCGCTGATCGACCTGAAGGACCTGCGCTCGGTCATTGACTACCTGACAAACAATGACGAAGGCAAGGAAGAACTCAAGGGAATCGGCGGTGTTTCACCAGCAACTGCAGGCGTGATCCTGCGTGAGCTTGCTGCTCTGGAGGCATCGGGCGGCGATGTATTCTTCGGTGAGCCGGCCTTCAATATCGCCGACCTTATGCGCGTGTCAATGGACGGTCGCGGCGTCATTTCGTCGCTGGAACTACCCGACTTGGGCAGCCAGGGCGCTTTGTTCTCGACCTTCCTCATGTGGCTCTTGGCTGAGCTCTTCGAAACTTTGCCGGAAGTGGGCAACCCCGATAAGCCGAAGTTGGTCTTCTTCTTTGACGAGGCACACCTGCTCTTCACCGATGCCTCGAAGCAGTTCCTCCAGGCAGTCGTGCAGACAGTGCGTCTGATCCGTTCCAAGGGCGTGGGAATTGTCTTTGTTACACAGTCCCCCACCGATGTTCCCGACGAGGTTCTGGCTCAGCTTGGTTCACGCGTTCAGCACGCACTGCGCGCGCATACTCCAAACGATGCAGCAAACCTCAAGAAGGCAGTTTCGACCTTCCCAACTTCTCCCCTGGATCTGACTGAGGTGTTGACTTCGCTGGGTACTGGTCAGGCTGTCGTGACGGTTCTGGATGAGAAGGGACGCCCGACCCCGGTTGCTCCGACCATGCTGGACGCACCTGCCGCTGTCATGGGCCCGGCTGATCCGGGTGTTGTCTCTTCAATCATTAATTCCTTGCCGCTCCTGTCGCGTTACCGTGACGCGGTCGATAACGAATCAGCATTCGAATTGATGCAAGCCCGCCTTGCAGATGCCGCTAAGGCCGCAGAGGAGAAGGCCGCCGAGGCACAACGTCAGCTTGAAGAAGCGAAGGCACAGAAGGAGGCCGAGAAGCAGGCAGCGAAGGAAGAGGCAGCGCGCCAGAAGGAACTTGAGCGCTTGCAGCGCGAGGTCGAGAAGGCCGAAGAGCGTAAGCGTCGCGAGGCCGAAAAGGCTGAGGAGCGTCGTGCGCGCGCTACACAGCGCGTGATTGAGTCGACGGTCAAGTCCGTTGGAACGACTGCAGCACGCTCGCTGACACGTTCGATTTTGGGAACACTGTTTAAGTAAATTCCACGATTTTTCAGTACTTCTGAACACTTTATCAACGTCGTGTCACAACCCTTGTCGGATATTTCACCTTATGGTGCAAAAGGGAATGTGATCGCCAAAAATAGAGTTGTTAGAAGTGATAGCAATGGTGCGTCCTATTACGGGGCGCACGTTTAGATAGGTTTTAGGAGAACAATATGACTCAAGCACACCCCGTTGTTGCAGCAGCTTTGCAGCAGGCTCTTGTTGATCTGACCGCTCTGTCGCTTCAGGGCAAGCAGGCGCACTGGAACATCGAAGGCCCCGGCTTCCGTTCGCTCCACCTGCACCTGGATGAAATCATCGACCAGGTTCGCCTTGCCGCTGATGATGTTGCTGAGCGTATGGCCGCCATCGAGGTTTCACCCGATGCGCGCGCAGCGACCGTTGCAGCGACCTCGCTGGTTGACCCGCTGGATCCCGGCTTCCTGCCCACCGATAAGACTGCTCGCCAGTACGAAGAGCACCTTCTGGCGACCTCCGAGCGCATCAAGGCAACCCTTGATCCCGTTGACGAGCACGATCACCTGTCCAACGACCTGCTGATCGGCATTGCAACCGGCCTGGAGAAGCAGGCCTGGATGCTGCGCGCAGCAACCAAGGATCTCGCCTAAGTGATTACTTAGGATTTAAGGGTGAGCACCCACTCGTGGTGCTCACCCTTTCTTTCTGCGCCTACAAGCAGGCCCGGTAAGAAAAGCTGATGCCTCAACTTTCTTCACTGAGCGTCGAGGTCTGCACGTAACCTACGCGACTAAAATACCCCTCCACAGCATTCTTGTTATTTCTTATGGCACGCGATAAACTACCCTCAGGTGTATGAGCAGTGCTCCACCAAATGCCACGCGTTTGCACCGCGTTCGTTGCGCATGCGCACACAGTCCAATGATGGGCACATACTTTTGTCATATTAATAAGGAGCCAAGCCATGTTCACCAAAACTGTGCTCGCGGGCGCCGCAAGCACACTCTTGCTGATCGGGATGGCCTTTCCCACCGCAGCTGGAACTGTCAATCCAACCAGCCGCGTCGAGTCCACCCCCGGATCGGTCGTTGAAATAGCGCAGCATTTCTCATACCAGCAAAGTGAGCTCAGCGCGACGCTCGACGCTCTAACTCCATACATTACCCAGAGCGACAACGCTCTGCAGTTCGATCATGAGCGCGCTGTTCGCGACGGAATTCCCGAAAAAATCATTCAAAGCGGCGACTACTTTAACCTCATGAGTCGCGCCTATTCACAAAGCAATAAAGCGGAAATATCTCGGTTATCTTTGCCAATCTGGGGGCGCTATTGTGGACCAGGGCACAGCGGTCCGGGCGCACCCATCGACCTCCTCGACACCGCCTGTATGCATCATGACCAATGTTATGGGCGCGGTCATGACTGCCCTTGTAACAAAGCACTAATTAACGAGATCTACCGGAATTTCAACCGGATGGGCGCGCTCGAAAAAACCGCAGCAAGCGGGGTTGCCGCCTACTTCGCATTCGCAAACAAATTTGTCTGCTGAGGTTCACATGTCCACAATTCCTGCCACGAAATCAAAGACAACAACCCACATCGGGACTGCAATCTCCTTCGTCATTGCGGCCTTGCTCGTCATCTTTTCGATGATCACCGGCAAAGCGACCGTCATCTGGGTGTGCATGTTGGGCATTCCGACACTTGCTTGGGCAATTTATCGGCGCTCATGGCTTGCCGCAGTGCTTGGACTCATTGAGGTCTTCTGGATCTTCATTGTCCTTGCGCTGGGAGACCTGATCTACGGAAGCGCGATCTAGCAGCGGAGAGGCTCAGCTCCGCCCGAGCCTCTCCGCCAATTCCTGCGCACCCCACTGACCGGGCGCACTCTCACGTCCGCTCACGGCAACGAAAGAGGCAACTCCCCCATCTTCAGGCTGAGTCGCACGCGTCTGACGGCCGAACTCACCCATCGCCAAAACGATTGAGGGAACCGACACGTACTCAGCTGCCCACCTTTGCACCAATTCAACATTGAGTGCATCTCGCTCCAAATTGGCCAAAACCGCAAGCTTTGCGACGTCCGCGCCCAAAACTGCCATGGTTTCCAAAAGCTCCCGCATGATCTCCGATTCGGGAGTCACCTCGAAGTCATGGAAGGACATGACGACCTTCGCGCCAGCGACGTGGGCCTTCTCGGTCAATGCTGGCGCAGCCGGAGCCATTTCCACATCTACCGCATCCATTCCACACTCGGCCAGTAGCTCAACGATCTGGCCATAAACCGGCGTTGAAAATTCAGCCTTTCCACCCTGAGCAACTGTGCGAACAGTAGCCAAAACAGGCACATCCGAAGCACCCAAGATCTCTGCAGTAGACTTCGAAATTTCTTCTCGGGCCTGGTCACTCAGTTCTTCACCTGAAATCCCCGTTAGAACGTCTAAGTAGTCCACGCGCCACTCGAACATATCGTGCGGCTCAGATGCGGCGGCCTCGATCTGTTCAAGGACTCCACGCGCATCCCCCGCCATCAGAGGAACAATGAAAACTACCGGCTGCCCACCGCCCAGAAGTACTCGGCCTCGTGGAGGAATAGCACCCGCGGGGTCAAGCAATCCCGCGCCCACACCCGAAGGTGCTGCGCCGTAGGCCTCGCCCAAATCACTGCGTCCAATAACAACAGGCTCCATGACGTCCCCTCTACTCAGCAGCCCTTTAGTAGCCAACTTCTGCATGATGAATCGACGCCCGCTCGGCGTCGGTCAAGTATCGGTGTTCCAACCACCCATCGGGCAGGTGCGGGGTCTTCTCTCCCCCAGCGCGCCCACGAGGCCCACGCGCGGCCTCGGGAAAATCTTGATCGAGATCCAAATCGGTCAGGCGATCGCTCAGTTCATCAAGCGTAGAGACCATCCCCAGCGCGTGGCGCTGCGGCCCACCCACCTTGAAACCACGCAGGTACCAGCCGATGTGCTTACGCATTTCGCGCATCGCGCGGTCCTCGTCGCCTTCTTCTTCCACGCACCAGCGCGCATGGGTTTCGATGATAGCGGCAACCTCGTGAAGTAAAGGTGAAGGGAAGGCAGGCCGCCCGTGGTAGGCGGCAACGATATCGCGGAAAATCCACGGCCGCCCCTGCGCGCCTCGGCCAACAGAAATGCCATCGCACCCGGTCTGGTGCATCATCGCGATCGCATCCGCGGCCTCGAAAACGTCACCGTTACCGAAGACCGGAATATCCAGGGCTTCCTTGACGCGCGCAATGTAGTCCCAGTGAGCTTGGCCCGCGTAATGCTGGGTCTGGGTGCGCGCATGGATCGTCACGGCCGCCGCACCAAGTTCTTGGGCGATCTGCGCGGCCTCGAGGCCGGTCTCGTGCTCACTATCGATTCCCATGCGGATCTTTACCGTCACCGGAATCTCACGGCCACGTGCATCCCCGCTCACGCGCGCCTGCGTGACAACGGCGCGCAGCAAGTCGGTGTACAGATCACGTTTCCACGGAAGCGCCGCTCCCCCGCCCTTGCGCGTCACTTTGGGAACAGGACAGCCGAAGTTGAGGTCGATATGATCGGCGTACTCGCCGTCGATCATGATCTGGGTTGCGCGGGCCATGACCTGCGGGTTCACTCCGTAGAGCTGCACGGAATGCACGCGTTCGGCGGGATCTGGGCGAATCATCGCCATCGTGCGCGCATTGCCCTCGACGAGGGCTCGCGAGGTCACCATCTCCATGACGTACAGGCCCGCAGGCGCATCGACGTGGGGCGTCAGTTCTTCGCGCGCACCGCTTTCTTTCCCGATTTCCGAGGCCGTGGCCGGGCGAGCGCTTTCAGCAGCGCCGGGAAGAGCAGCCGGGCTGGGCATGCCAGTCAGAGGCGATGGCCCACCCAAGGCCTCTTCACCAAACATTCGGCACAGACGACGGAAGGGGGCATCCGTCACTCCGGCCATCGGGGCCAAAACGACGGGAGTAAACAGCCGCAGTGACCCAACCTGCAAACAGGTTGGGCCACTAGCGTGAGACTGCGAGGTCACTCAGCAAACTCCCAAGCGCTCAATCAGGTAGGACTTGACCTGGTCGAGCGGGATACGGACCTGCTCCATCGAGTCACGCTCACGAATGGTGACAGCGTGATCCTCAACGGAATCAAAGTCGTAGGTGATGCAGAAAGGCGTACCAATTTCATCTTGGCGACGGTAGCGACGGCCAACAGCACCGGCATCGTCGTACTCGATGTTCCACAGATCGCGCAGCTCTTGAGCCAGTTCCTGTGCCGGGCCGGTCAGTTCGTCCTTGCGTGACAGAGGCAGGACAGCAACCTTGACGGGGGCCAGACGCGGGTCAAGCTTGAGGACGACGCGCTTATCAACGCCGCCCTTTGCGTTGGGGGCCTCGTCCTCGTGGTAGGCCTCGATGAGGAAGGCCATGAGGGAGCGGGTCAGGCCGGCGGAAGGCTCGATAACGTAGGGGGTCCAGCGCTCGCCGTTCGCCTGGTCGAAGTAGTCGAGCTTGGCGCCGCTGGCCTCGGCGTGAACACCGAGGTCGTAGTCGGTGCGGTTGGCAATACCCTCAAGTTCGCCCCATTCGGAGTTCTGGAAACCGAAGCGGTATTCCAGGTCAACGGTGCGCTTGGAGTAATGCGAAAGCTTTTCCTTCGGGTGCTCGTACTCGCGTAGGTTTTCCTCGGCGATACCCAGGCCGACGTACCACGCCTTGCGGTAGTCGATCCAGTACTGGTGCCACTCTTCATCAGTTCCGGGCTCACAGAAGAACTCAAGTTCCATCTGCTCAAATTCGCGGGTACGGAAGATGAAGTTACCGGGGGTGATTTCGTTGCGGAACGACTTTCCGATCTGACCGATGCCGAAGGGCGGCTTCTTACGTGCCGCGGTCATGACATTGGCGAAGTTGACGAAGATTCCCTGTGCGGTTTCGGGGCGCAGGTAGTGCAGGCCGGCCTCGTCATCAACGGGACCAAGGAAGGTCTTGAGCAGGCCCGAGAATGCCTTGGGTTCGGTCCACTGACCACGAACACCACAGTTGGGGCAAGCTACGTCTTCCAGGGACAGTGAGGATTCGTCAACACCCTTCTTATCAGCCAGTTCTTCAATGAGCTGATCTTCGCGTTGACGCTTGTGGCAGTTCTGGCACTCGATGAGCGGGTCGGTGAAGGCCTTGACGTGTCCGGATGCAACCCACACCTCGCGGGGCAGGATCACCGAGGAGTCCAACCCGACGACGTCTGCGCGGCGGCGAACCATGTAGTTCCACCACTGACGTTTGATGTTCTCTTTGAGTTCCACGCCCAGCGGGCCGTAGTCCCAGGCGGAGCGAGTACCGCCATAAATCTCACCGCAGGGGAAAACAAAGCCGCGGC
>JBHRQN010000040.1:0-17019 GCA_042645485.1 Pauljensenia sp. | reverse complement strand
CCTCTGCAGGCTCTGCGAAGCAATGATGAAGCCGAAGGTGATGAGGAACAGGCACACCGAGGCGGCGTCGCCCTGTCCCAGCGACCCGAAGGTCGGGTCGACGATTCGGTCTCGGATGTACATCGTGAGGGTCTTCGTGGGCGAGGCGGAGCCACCCAGCAGGTAGACCTCGGTGAAGATCTTGAGGCAGCCGATCGTCGTCAGGGTGGCGACGAGGAACATCATGACCTTGACACCCGGAACGGTGACGGTCAGGAAACGACGGATCGGTCCGGCGCCGTCTAGTTCGGCGGCCTCGTACAGCGACTTGTCGACGTTCGCGAGGGCCGACAAGTACAGGATCATGTAGTAGGGCAAGCCCTGCCACAGGGTGATGAGCATGGCGCAGAAGAGGATCAACCACTGATTCGACAAGAATGGCACGGGGTCGAGTCCCCAAGATGCCAGCATGTTGTTGATGGGTCCGCGCTGGTCCAGCAGGTAGCGCCACGCGAGCGAGATGACGACCAGGGAGGAGATGGCCGGCAGGTAGTAGAGGGCCCGGAAGAAGCCGATGCCGGGCACGTGCGACTTGACGAGGAGGGCCAGCAGCAGGGGCAGGAGCACCATCAGCGGGACGACACAGACCGCGTAGATGAGGGAGTTCGTCAGCGACTGCCAGAATTCGGGGTCTGACAGTACCGTGGTGTAGTTGTCGATACCAACGAAGCGACCGATGTGTCCCAATGGCTTCGTCTTCGTGAACGACACATAGACGGTCGTGATGAAGGGGTAGATGTAGAAGGAGATGACCGCGAGGACCGGGAGGGTCACCCACAGCCAGGGAACCCAGCCCGGGCGGAATCGGGCGGCGCCATTGAGGGAGCGCGTCTGCGCGCTCTTACGTATCGGCATACCAAAGTCCTTTTTCAGGGGTGCGCTGGGTCGTGAGCCGACGGCCCGACGCTGGGCGAGGAATGCGTCGGGGGCCGAGGCCAGGCCTCGGCCCCCGAACGGTCAATCAGTCTCCGAGAGCCTTGAGCTTCTCGTTCATCTGATCCTGAGCGGTCTTGAGGGCGGTCTTGGGATCGACCTCACCGCGGATGGCCTTGTTGACGTTCTCGATGAGGGCGTCCTTCACGGCGCCGGTCGCGTAGAAGACGTCGGTGTAGGCCTCGGCCTCCTTGGCAGCCTTAGCGGCTTCCTCGTAGGCGGCCTTGAAGACCGGGTCGTCGGCAATCTCCGGCGGGTTGTTAACGAGCTTGTCGAGGGCCTCGGTGGCAGCCGGGAAGATGATGGCGCCGCCGTCGTGCGTCCAGGCGTACTCGTTCTCAGCGTTGGTGATCCACTCGGCGAACTTCATGGACAGAGGAGCATTCTTGGTCGAGACCGACACGCCAATGTACTGGCCTTCGAAGACCGGCTTGATTCCGGGGTTGGTCGGGAAGGGGCCGACACCGGTGTTGTTGTAAACGGTGGCGTTGTTGGCCTTGACGGACTTCAGGAAGGAGGCATTCGGGGTACCGAATGCAAGGTTTCCATCGGCGTATGCCTTGCCGGGATCGGGTTCACCGGTCAGGGAGTCCTTCGGAATTGCACCGCTCTTGTAGAGTTCAGCAAAGCGAGTCACATACTTGATGGCCTGTTCATTGTCAGCAAAGTTGAACTCGGTCTTGTCAGCGTTCATGAGGTTGACACCCATGCCGTGCAGCTGGGCGGTCATGTACCACTGCGGGGAGCCGTAGATTCCGTAATCGCCCTTGCCGTCTGCACCGACCTTAGCGGCGTAGTCGAACATCTCTTCCATGGTCTTGGGAGAGGTGTTTTCATCCAGACCTGCGCGCTTGAAAACTTCCTTGTTGTAGGTGGTGATGTAGGGACCGAAGTACCAAGGAAGAGCAGTGTGGTGCTTGTTTGCACCAAGCTTGGTCGAATCCCAAATAGTCTGAACGAACTTGTCGCCGATACCGGGAGCCTTCACATCAAAGTCCATGAGGAGGTTGGACTTTGACAGAGCGAGGATGGTCGAGGAAGGAACGTTCACAACATCCGCCATCTGGCAGTTTGTTGCCTGTGCGGTGATGGTCTGGTCGAACTCAGCGCCACCTGCCTGGTCAGTCCACTTGATCTTGACGCCGGGGTTTGCGTCCTCAAATTCCTTGATCTTCTTGGTGAAGAAGTCACCGAAATCGGTCTTGAGGCCCTGAGTCTGGAAGGTGATTTCACCTTCGACCTTCGAGGTGTCGATCTTCGAATCGTCGAGATTCGTTGCGGGAATATCGCAGGAAACATCAGGCTTGGGGATAGAACCCGATGCCGATCCGCTACTTGCGGAATTCGAGGAAGAGTCGCTGCCGTTCGAGCAGGCGCTCAACCCAAGAGTGCTCATCATGGCCAGGGCGACAACACCGGCGGCCATCCTTTTCTTCAACATGCGAAACCTCCGTTGGTTCGTGTCGTAGATCGATATGAATACCGAATCACTAACTATCTCGTGTTAGTTGATAAACCTAGGCTACCGTTGCCAGCCAGGCTTCACGTTGCGTAGCGGACAATTGTTATAGATCCGTTACACAAAGGATGAATTCCATGGTGCACGCTGTCATACGAGCACCGAATTCGGGGCGCGCATCAGGACCACACGAGCGAGTCCCAATTCCATCTTGAACGGCATCAAGCCAGACAAAAGTCTGATTCAAATGTGGCAAATCTTCCCAGTGGCTCGCTTGGGCAAGCTCTCGCTCACTCCAGGGCGATGCACTCCATCCCATCTCGCTGCGGGGGATGATTATGAGCGCACGCTCTTCCCCACGCAGCTCAAGAACCTTCAGTCCCGGTCGATGCCCACCTTCTTGGGGTTTGACTCCCACATCCCAAAGATCCTTAAGCTCAGCGCATCCGAACCCGTCAGGATTTGCGCCCGGCAGATCTGAATAGGCGATATCCGTCTCTCCCACCCACGAGGCCGTCCACTCAGTTCCCGGAATGCGCAGACGAACCCCCGCGCGAGGGATACGCTCGGGCCACTCTCCATAGGGGGTCATTTCAACCTTGACGAGGAGACGATTTCCCGGCAGTGCAACACCCGCAGATACACCTTCGTCTTTTCCATCTACGGGAGTAAAAGTCCATCGAGCCTCAAGTCCAAATTGCGCTGCAGGTGGAGCCCAACGTTCAATCAACACCCGCATTCCACTCTCACAAGAACTTCCGTGCCATGTCCTGCGCAGAAGATGCAAACGTGCCATTTCCCAGCGCTGGGCGTGGGAGACTCCCCATTGCCCGGTCCCTGTTCCCAGCGGGCCCAGGTTCTCAGAGGAAACCCCCCAATAATCGACGGGACCACGACCGCGATCGTTGTCCGTCGGGGCACGGTAAACGCTGATCTCTGCGGTGATCGGAAGCTCACCCACGGATTCCACGCGCCCACGATCGTCAAACGCGGCACCGCTCTCGGCCTCGTTAGGGGCAAGCAGGGAAGAAGCTGCGGAAGCCAGAGCGCGCAAGCGCTCCTCTGCCTCGCCACCCGATTTCTGCGCACGCTCGCGAAGGATCGCCGCATCGGGAGCGAGCGCGCGAATCCATGCCCAGGTCCCCGCATAGGGACGCGAAAGCGCATCAACCAGACCATCGCAGACGAAATTCCCGTCGTGGACCTCCTCGCCAAAATCGCCACCGTAGGCAAGAGCACGACGCCCGTCAGGAAGAGTGCGCCACAGCGCATGGTCACGCCACTCCCACACAAAGCCTCCAGCGTGGTGCGGGTGGCTCATTTGCTGGGCATAAGCAGCAGCCCCACCAGGCCCAGTTCCCATCGCGTGTAGATACTCGCACATGATGTAGGGAGCTGTGCGAATACGTTCTTTTGCAGCGTCATCTACAGCCGCACTTGCATGGCTTGGGACAGCAACAGGAGCATGCAGATCCGTGTCATCGAGCACCGCAGCGACTTCCTCAAGCGTCGGATACATCCGCGAGTAGATATCGACGTACTCCATTGCGTGGTCACCTTCGTAGTGGACGATCCCACGTCCATGGGTGCGTTCATGGAGCCAATGCGCGGCTGCCGCCAAGTTGCGACCTGTTCCAGATTCGTTCCCCAGGCTCCAACAGAAAATGCTGGCGTGATTCTTGTCGCGTTCAAAGGCGCGTTCAGTACGGTCAAGGTAGGAGTCTTCCCAGCGCGGATCATCAGAGGGGTTATCGATCCAGGTGCGATTACCTTCGAAACCGTGGGTTTCAATATCCCCCTCGAGCATGACCCACAGCCCAATTTCATCGGCCAGATCAAGCAGGCGCGGGTGAGGTGGGTAATGCGAGGTTCGGATCGCATTGATTCCCATCGACTTCATGAGTTCAAGGTCGGCGCGCGCGAATTCTTCGCTGAATACTCGCCCCTCATCGGCACGAATTTCATGGCGATTGACACCATTGAGCGTCAGTGGCTGTCCATTGGCGCGTAGCACGCCATCAACAATTTCGATCCTTCGGAAACCGAGGCGCAGGTGACGCTCTTCCGTCAGGCGGCCACCTTCCCCCACCGCTTGCACGCGCGCAGCGTAAAGTTTCGGGGATAGCGGGCTCCACGGTTGGACAGTTCCGAGGCCGATGTTTTCGCTCCGGTAGCGGCCATCCTCCCCTCGCGCGAGCGTCAACGTTGAGGAGCCAAGGCCTTCGATGACCAGATTCGCTTCAAGTGTTTCGCTTTGCGCTCCGCGCACGCTCAGCTCGAGGGCCGCAAATCCTTGCCCGGCCTCGTAATCGGTGTTGATCCACAGATCCTCAATCGAGAAGTCGGGAAGGTATCGCAGTGAAACTGAGCGGAAAACTCCGGGAAGCCACCACTGATCCTGGTCCTCAAGATAGGACCCAGCACTGAACTGATGGACGCGAAGAGTCACCGTATTTTCACCGGGGACAAGTGCCTCGGTGATGTCGAATTCATGGGCAAGGCGCGAACCGCGGGCCATTCCGATCCATTGCCCGTTGACCCAGACAATGATCTGTGATTCAACGCCTTCGAAGCGCAGGCGGATCTGGCCTCCTGAGGAAAGCCAGGATTCTGGACACGTGAAACGCCGCGAATAGTCGCCGACAGGATTATCTTCCGGGGGAAAGGGCGGATCCACGGGGAATGGGAAATCAACATTGGTGTAGGCGGGAGCACCCCAACGACCTTCTCCCCTCAACACCCAATGACTGGGCACGCCAATAGTCTCCGCCTCGGGAACAAGGGGTTGCTCAAAGGCCACCTCGGGATTGATATCGGGGTTTGGATCGCTGCGGTGATAATCGAAAAACCACGTTCCATCCAGACTCAACTCACCCGGGTCATCAGCAAAATATGCACGCGGTGACACGAGTTTTCCTGTTCCCGGTGCATATGAGGGCGTAGTCTTCATCATGAGCCTTTCAGGTAAGTCAACATCGACGCCTTGTAGCACACCTAGACTAACACGTTATAGTTGTTGCATTCACACAGATTCGGTGGACTCAGTACAAAGGGAGATGAAATGGATCGAGCCACTCGGGCAGACGTCGCTCGTGCAGCGGGCGTCGCTCCCTCAACCGTATCGCTCGTGCTCAATGGCCGCGGACCGGAAGTCAAGATTGCACCAGCGACGATCCAGCGTGTTCAAGATGCTGCACGCGACCTCAACTACATTCCCAATGCTGCCGCACGCTCGCTTCGACGTGGAAGTTCACGACTCATTGCACTCTTGATGGCTGAACTCCCCGATAACCCCTTCGTTCCTGTGGTCCACACCGTTTTAACGACGGCAATGATTGAGATTCAACGACGTGGATACCTACTGCTCCCTCTGTTCCAATCAAGTGCGGACCCTTCTGACGCAGAAACGATCCGCGGTGTTCTTGGAGATACCCAATTAGCAGGTGTTATTCGCGAAACCACCTCGGCGGAGAGCTTCGCCTCGACTCTTTTAGGAAATCTGGGGATTCCCGTCGTTGCCATGTCGATGATTAACACCGACGACCGCCAAGGCGCGCACGCTCTTGTCAGAATTGACGAATGCGCGGGAGTCCAGGAAATCCTCGACCACAGCGCGCAGACATCGAGGAAACAACACGCAGTATTCCTTGCCGGGCCAAATACGAACCACTCCCGACAACAACCGCTCGAGGCGAAATTTGGGAAGCGATTCACCATGCTGTCACTTCCCGACTGGGACGCGTCAACCGCCTATCAAGCAGCTTTACGCTTGCTCTCGGAGAACAGCGAAATCGGCCTTATTGCCCTTGCCGATGACTCCCAGGCCCCTGGAGTATTTAAAGCAGCAGAAGAACTCGATCTACGTGTCCCCCAGGGCCTTTCGATCCTTGGATTCGGAAACCAAGATCCCGTAAACAGCTCAGAGCTGGGACTCACCACCGTAGAGTGGCCACTCCACGAAATGACTTCTCAAGCAGTTGACGCGATCATCAAGGCTGTTGAGAAACCTCGCGGAAAAGCCAAGCCACAGACCATCACCATTCCAACTCACGCGGTATGGAGACAATCTGTGGCTCGCAGAGGCTAAAGGAGCCGAGGCGGCAGAGCCTCAGCCCTTTCACAGCGCCAAGTTTTCCTTCACGACATCAGCCAAACGCGAAGCCACACCATCGGCTTGGGACTGCGTCGCCGCTTCGACCATGACACGAACCAAAGGCTCGGTACCGGAGGGGCGCAGCAGCACGCGTCCGGTATTACCCAGCACGGCCTCGGCAGCGGCAACGGCCTCGGCCACGACCGGGTCGGTGTTCGCGCGTGAACGATCCACTCCCCCAACGTTGATCAGCGTCTGAGGAAGGCGCTTGATGAAGCTTGTGAGGTCAGCCAGATCTCGGCCAGATTCCTTCACCATGCGTGCCAACAGCAGCGAGGAGAGGATGCCATCGCCGGTAGTTGCGTACTTCTTCGCGATGATGTGTCCGGATTGCTCTCCGCCCAGGGAGTAGCCGCCTTCGAGCATGGCTTCTAGGACATAACGGTCACCAACTCCGGTCTGGACCGTCTTGATCCCTGCCTCTTGCATGGCAAGAATCAAACCAAGATTCGACATGACAGTGACAACCAAGGTGTCCTTGGCAAGCTGGCCCTCATCACGCATGTGCACAGCCAGTGCACCCATGATCTTGTCACCGTCAACAATATTGCCATCGCGGTCCACAGCCAGGCAGCGGTCGGCATCGCCATCGTAGGCAACACCAAAGTCAGCTTCGGAAGCAACGGTCAGGGCCTGTAGCTGCTCGGGGTGGGTGGAGCCGGCCTTGTCGTTAATGTTGCGCCCGTCGGGAGCCGCATTAATGACAACGGCATCCGCACCCGCTTGACGGAAAGCTTCAGGAGCAAGGAAAGAGGCACCGCCATTTGCGCAGTCAACCGCAATTCGGAGACCATGAAGGTCGGTTCCCAAGGATGTCATCAGGTGCTCGATGTAGGACTTTTCCGCCCAGTCATCGTCGTATTCGACCTCACCGACTGCAGCGCCGGTCGGACGATCCCATGAAGTGTTCAGAAGCTCTTGAATCTGATCTTCGACTTGGTCGGGAAGCTTGTAGCCGCCGTGAGCGAAGAACTTAATGCCATTGTCGGGCATGGGGTTGTGCGAGGCGGAAATCATGACGCCCAGGTCAACTGAGGATGAGGCCGTCAGATGCGCAACGGTCGGAGTGGTCACAACGCCAACGCGGACAACGTCCATCCCCGCGCTTGCCAAACCCGCCGCCAGTGCATGGTCCAGGAACTCGCCGGAGATACGCGTATCGCGGCCAATGATCGCCTTTGGCTTATGTCCCGAGGCCGGGCGTCCCTGAATCGTCAGGCGCGCTGCCGCTTCACCCAGTTCCAAGGCAAGGGGCGCAGTCAAGTCAACATTTGCAAGTCCACGCACGCCATCTGTTCCGAACAACCTGGCCATCGGGGTACCTCCCGCTCGAAAATTAATCCACCGCTATTCTAGCTGCTCACTCTTCACTCAATCGATTGACCAGCAACCAACATTGCAGGAAAGCAAGCAGAGAACTAGGCATTCCGAATACAAAAGGTGTGGCCCCAATCTTCCGATTGGGGCCACACCTTGAAGTAAAGGCGAAGATCAGCGCTTCGAGAACTGCGAAGCCTTGCGTGCCTTCTTGAGGCCTGCCTTCTTACGCTCAACAGCGCGGGCATCGCGGGTCAGGAAGCCAGCCTTCTTCAGTGCGGGACGGTTCGCGTCACGATCGATCTCGTTCAGTGCACGCGAAATGCCCAGGCGCAGCGCACCGGCCTGGCCGGAGATGCCGCCGCCATTGATACGAGCGATCACGTCGAAGCGACCGTCGATATCAAGCAGAGTGAAGGGGGACTTCACGAGCTGCTGGTGCAGCTTGTTCGGGAAGTAATCTTCAAGAGTGCGTCCGTTAATGGTCCACTGGCCGTTGCCGGGAACCAGGCGAACACGGGCAACGGCTTCCTTGCGGCGGCCAAGGCCCGCGCCGGGCGCGGTGATGGACTGACCAGCACCAGCAGGCGCTGACTCAGTCTCTGTGGTGTAGGAGCTGGGGACAACTTCCTCATCCAGCTCAAGAATCTCGGTGGTCTCAGCCACAGTTCTCCTCAGTGCAGTTCGTTGGGCTCAGAAGCGCGACGCGCTCACTGGGCGACCTGGGTGATTTCGTAGGGAATCGGCTGCTGGCCGATGTGCGGGTGCTCAGCTCCGGCGTAAACGTGCAGCTTCTTGAACTGCGCGCGGCCGAGGCTGGTGTGAGGAAGCATGCCGCGGACTGCCTTCTCGACTGCGCGTTCAGGACGCTCAGCCATGAGATCGCGATAGCGTGTTGCGCTCAGACCACCGGGGCGACCGGAGTGGCGGTAGGCCATCTTCTGGTCAAGCTTCTTACCGGTGAGGGCAACCTTGTCCGCATTAATGATGATGACGTAATCGCCCATATCGAGGTGAGGGGCAAACGTCGGCTTGTGCTTCCCACGAAGGATAGCGGCAACTTGAGCCGCCAGGCGACCGAGGACGACGTCAGTGGCGTCGATGACGTACCACTGCTTGTCGGCATCCGCCGGCTTAGGTGAATAGGTGCGCACGGGCGTAACCTTCAATTCTTTCTGTCATGGGGCCTAGCATCGAGTATTCGACGCACCGGCCCGCTATGAAACGGTTCCGCGAGGCATCAGCCGAATTTCTTCTCCGGCGAGTGGGAAGGCACCAGAGGTCCAGCTGACACACAGCACCTGTTAGTTTATGCGCCAAAAGGCAGCGGGGTCAAAGCGCAGACCAGAGTGTGGCTTATTCCTCATATCGTTTCTGAATCAACCAGCGCAGCAATTGCCGCCCATGGCCCATTCTTCAAGGCTTCCGTCAAAGGCAAAACCACGCATACGGCGCGCCCGGTGGACCTGATCGCTCCACTCGGCCTCGTCGGGATAACTCACGGATTCCAGGGTCAGCCCATGCGCTGGGGCAATCGGTGCCGCCTCTTGGCGCGAGGCCTTCTCAAGCAGCTGCGCGGGCCAGCTTTCCTCGCGCGCTCCCCTACCGACCTCAATTAGAGCGCCAACAAGGGAACGAACCATGGAATGGCAGAAGGCATCAGCGCGCACGTGGCACTCGAGCACCCCGGTCCCCCCGGCCTCGGGAACAATGCGCAACTCACGCAGTTCGCGGATTGTCGTTGCCCCCTCACGCGGGCGGCAGAAGGCAAGGAATTCGTGCTCGCCCAGAAGAGGCTGCGCTGCTCGGTTCATCGCCTCGATGTCAAGGGGCTGGGCAACTTCGTACACATCCCAACGCCGCGCCAAAGGAAGTTGTCCCTCGGGGACGAGGCGATAGGTGTAGGCGCGCTCAAGCGCCGCGAAACGCGCGTCAAAGTCTGCGGATACCACGCTTACCTCCGACAGGCGGGCATCAGCAGTCCCTCGGGGCACTTTGATGCCTGTTGTCGCCATGTGATCGATGTATTCGCGGCCAAGAAGCGAGTTCACCCGTCGCAACAGGGCGCGACAGCAGGCCTGGTTGAGGTCATCTTCGCCTTCGGGGCGGTCGGATTCTCGCACCAAAGACTGGAATGCGTCAGAAGCGCAATCAAAATGGGCAACTTGATGACGTGCATGAACTCCAGCATCAGTTCGTCCAGCGACAGTCAGGATCACAGGACGGCGCAAAATTGTCGAAAGCGCTTGGGTCAGAACGCCCTGAACAGTGCGTTGGCCATCTTGTGCGGCCCATCCGTGGAAGAAAGTGCCATCGTAGGCAAGATCCAGACGGATCCGCAGCTGGGAAGTACTTAGAGCTCCCATGAGCGCACGCCTCCGATAATGCCAGCATCATTGGGGACGATGATGACATCCTCACCAAGACGGTCACGGTAGGTTGGGACAATTCGTTTTGAATTGCCTCCACCCAAATACAGACGATCCCACATGTACATGGGGCGCAGACCTTCCACGACTCGGCGAACGCGGCGAGACCAATGAACGTCTCCCAGGCGTAGTCGCTCATGCTCGCCAATGTAATCGTCGTAGGTGAGACCCCATCGAATCGGCCCCTGTGAGACCTCAACGTGTGGCGAAAGCTGCCCACCATCGAAGACGGCGTTTCCAAGCCCCGTACCCAGTGTGATGATCATTTCTAGACCGCGTCCGGTGATCACACCGGCTCCGGCCACTTCGGCGTCATTGAGAACTTTGGTCGGAATGCCAAGAGCACTCTCAACCGCCTGCCCCATATCAAAGTGATCCCACTTCTCAACAAGCTCGGGAAGAACACGTGAGCGCGGCCCATCCTTCGTGATGTAGTGCGGGGTTGCAATCACAACCCCATGGCGAATCATTCCCGGCATTCCAACGGTCACGCGGTGAGCTTCTGGAAGCTGAGCGGCAAGATCGATGATCGTCTGAACCAGCAATTCAGGGGGAAGCGGGTAGGGAGTGGGCGTCCGTTTTGGCGGGGCAACCATCGTCCCCTGCCCATCAAGGACGGAAGCTTTAATTCCGCCGCCGCCGCAGTCGACAGCCAAGGTCATCTTACGAGTCATAGCTACAGGCTACAGCCACCGCTGGCTTTCATCTTGAAGAGGAAAGAAAAATAGAGGTCACATTGGGTGTAGCACAAGGGCCGGGCACCACACGTGTGGTGCCCGGCCCTGAAAAGTCGCTTACGCGAGCGTGGTCACTTCTCTTCTTCGACCTGCTCGGCGGCGTCAGCACGGATTCCCAGCAACCGGACCGGTCGATTCCCTCACCAGAAGGGTCGTTTCAAGGATTTCTCGACGAGACCTGCCCTCTTCCCGGGAAATCTCATCAACGAGAAACTCTGCGGCGAGCCGCCCCTTGGTGGTGATCGCCTGATGCACGGTCGTCAACCCGGGCCGCACCGTCATCGCCTCCCCGATGTCATCAAATCCGGAAACCGACACCTGTCCGGGCACATCGACTCCCGCGCGATGCGCCGCATCGAGGACTCCGAGGGCGATGACGTCGCTGAAGGCGACGATCGCAGTGGGGTGATCAGTCCCGTTCCATATGCTCTCGAAGGCCCGGACGCCGCCTTCGCGAGTCGAGGGGACTTGCAGAACCGACATGCCCGGAGAATGCAAATCCATCCCTTCACTACGGAGCACATCGACAATCGCGTCGATCCGCTTCTTCACGGTGCCCCGCCATCGTGATTCATCGTCTCCCCGATCCGTGTCGATAACGACGAAGGCGAAACGTCGATGCCCTAGTCGGAGGAGGTGCTCCATCAGTTGGCGGGTACCCGATTCCTCATCGACGCCGATCGTGGGGAATCCCTCGTGATCCTCCCCATCCACCATGACGGTCGGGATCGCCCTTTGCTGGAGGGCCTGTACCTCGCCGCGGTCCTCTTCCAGGCCGCAGACAATGAATCCATCGACAGCAGCATAGGGGATCGCTTTGAGCATCGATCCCCTCAGCGGCGGCACGAGGAGCATCGTGCGTCCCTCCCTCTGACAGACCGTGCCGACTCCCTGGAGGAACATCGCGTAATAGGGGTTCTCGAGGACGCGATCGATCTGCTGCGGCAGGAGAACACCGAAGGAGTCCGTACGACGGGTTCGCAGCATCCGTGCGGCAGGATCCTGGGAGTACCCCAGCTCACGGGCGGCCTCCATGATGCGTTCCACGGTACTGTCCGAGAGTTGTTTGGAATCCCTAAAGGCGAGAGAGACCGTCGACTTCGAGACTCCGACACGGTCGGCTATGTCCCTGTAGGTCGGGCGTTTCTGAGTCCGCTTCATTGTCCCCTCCCCCGTTTGAGGAATCGAGAGCCCGCTCCTTGGAAAGTGACACCGCCCTCGTGCAGCTCACCCGAGTCTGTATCCGTCCAGGATCCCGAATCGGCACTGGGTAATTCCCGGAAATCCACACGCGTACCGGGCCCGCGATGGACCAGAACAGCGAGATCTTCCTCTGCATGGCATCTCATGATAACAAGGGTATCGGCATCAATCGCATGGAGGCTTTGTTCGCCCCGGCGCAGGGCGATGCTGCGTCCTCTCATGCGCCCCAGGAAACGCAGATGATCGAGGATCTTCGTATTCCACTGGGCGGTGTCCCAGATCATTCCCCCTCGACATCCGGGGTCGTTCGCTCCGCGCATTCCCACTTCGTCGCCGTAGTAGAGCATCGGCGCGCCCTGGCAGGCGTACATGATGTCGTAGGCGATCAATTCGGAGTCGACATCGAGCCCATGGCGAGTGATGAGGCGCTCCGTATCGTGGCTACCCAAGAGGTTGAGCATTCCGTGATGGAATCCCCTGGGGATCCGATCGCGCAACTCATTGAGCCCCTTGACGAGGGAAAAAGCGTCGACAGTCCGATCCGCAGTGAACCCAAGGATCAGATCGCGCAGGGTGTAATTCATCGTCCCGTCGGCGGTGTCCCCGGCAAGCCAGGGTTCGGGCTTTCGCCATTCCTCAGCGACGATGTAAAGGTCATCGCCCTTCGCCTTCACGGTCTGACGAAAGCGGCGCCAGAAGTTCATGTTGATGAAGTAGGGGACGTCGAGGCGCCACCCGTCGATTCCCCTGTCGATCCAGTACTCGGCGACTGAGAGGTGATGCCGCCGCACATCGGGATGATGAACATTCCACTTCGGCAGGTATTCGCATCCCGAACAGGTCCGATAATTCGGTGTTGGCGCGTTCACAACGGGGAAATCCTCGATGTAGTACCAATCGATGTACTCCGAGTCGGCTTCGCGCTCGACGACGTCTCGGAAATAGGGGTGCGTCTTCCCGCAGTGATTGAGGACGGCATCGAGAACGACGCGGATCCCCCGCTCATGGGCCGCGTCGATGAGGGAGGTGAAGGCGGCTTCGTCTCCAAGAGCGGGGTCGATGGAGAAGTAGTCCTCGGCGTCGTAGCGGTGGTTGGTGCGGGCTTTGAAGATCGGCGTGAGGTAGAGGGCGTTGACACCGAGCTCGGTGAGATGATCGAGTCTGCCGGTGATACCCGCTAGGTCCCCTCCGAAGAAGTTATCCGGGGTCGGTTCACTGTCCCAGGGGACGACTCCTCGCGGGTCGTTCGAGGGATCGCCATTGGCGAATCGTTCCGGGAAGATCTGATAGAAGACTGCATCATGAAGCCAATCGGGGGCGCTCATGTCACTCCTTCATTCCTGAGGCGGCGATGCCGCGGATGAGTGCTTTTTGGAAGAAGAGGAAAACGACCACTGTCGGGAGCGTTGCGGTGAGAGTCCCGGCCATGAGGTAGTTCCACGAGGTGCCGTACCGCCCGACGAATGCTTGCAAGCCGATCTGAATCGTCCGGTGCTGGTCCGTATTCGTGACGAGGAGAGGCCAGAGGAAGTCATTCCAGGCGAAGAGGAAACTGAAGATTGCAAGGGTCGCGAGCGCCGGACGGGACAGTGGGATGACAATCCGACAGAAGACGGACAGTCGACTACATCCATCGATGCGCGCCGCTTCCTCCAGCTCAATGGGTATTGAGGTGAAGAACTGCCTCAGAAGGATGATCCCGAAGACATCTGCGAGGCGCGGGACGACGAGCGCCGACATCGTATCGATCCAGCCGAGATTCGCCACGAGCGAGTACAGGGGGATCACCGTGACGAAGCTCGGAACCATGAGGAGGGCGAGGAAGCCGACGAAGATCGTGTCTTTCGCAGGGAAACGAAGGCGCGCGAAGGCGTAGGCGGCCATCGAGTCGAAGACCAAGTGGCCGATGACGATGCCGAGCGCCATCAGCGCGGAGTTGAGGTAGTACTGCGCGAATGGAGCGGCATCCCATGCCTTCACATAGTTCTCCCAGTGCCACGAGGTCGGAAGGATCGAGGCATTCGTGTAGGTCTCGGCTCGGGTCTGCAAGGAGGTTGTAAACATCCACAGGAACGGCACGAGGACTGTTGCCGAAGCGAGGATGAGTGCAACATGGCAGGCGAGGTGACCGAGGATCGGTTTCTTGGATCTGTTGAGGCTCATCGTTCCTCCTTCGAGGTAACCCGCCATTGGATCGCGGTGACCGCGAGTACGAGGGCCAGGGAGACGAAGGAGATCGCCGCTCCGTACCCGAACGCATCGAGGCGGAAAGCTTGTCGGTACATCAACATACCGAGAACATCGGTCCCGCCTCTGGGGCCGCCCTCGGTGAATACATACGCCAGGTCGAAGGATTGGAAGGCAGTGATGAGGGACTGGACCGAGACGAAGAATGTCATGGGTCGCAGGAGCGGAACTGTGATCCGCGTAAAGCTCTGCCATGCCGAGGCCCCATCGAGTTGAGCGGCTTCATAGACAGATACGGGGAGGGCCTGCATCGCCGTCAGGTAAAGGATCGCGTTGAATCCGATGTTCTTCCAGACCGTGAGAATCGTGAGTAGGAGCAGAGCGAGCCAGCGGTTCTGCAGCCAGTCGATCCCTCCAACTCCGACGGTGTCGAGAAGTTTATTGACCAGTCCAGCGTCGTCGAACATGTACTTCCACACGATCGCCACCGCAGCCGAAGATGTGACGACCGGGAGGAAGAAGATCGTCCGGTAGATCGCTCGTCCCCGAATCGGGGCATCCAGGAGAGCAGCGACCGTCAGGCCGGAGACGATGCTGAGAATGCAGACGCCGAAGGCGTAAACGATGGTGACGAGAAGACTGTTCTGGAACTCCGGGTCGGTGGCGAGTCTCGTGTAGTTACCCAGGCCGATGAAGTCCTTCGACGGCGTGAGCCCGTTCCAGGAGGTCAGGCTGAGGTAGCCGGCTGAGAGGATCGGATAGAGGGTGAATATCGCGAGAATGACGGTCGCTGGCATGAGCAGCCCCGCTGCGGTCACTGTTTCATCCCGCCTAAATGTGTCGTGGCGAGCTTTCATTTCATTCCTCCTCTCTCAGCCGGCTCCGGACTCAGCCGTTCGCAATCACGTCGTTGACTGCGCGCTCGGCGTTATTTAGGGCTTCCTGCGGAGTCACTTCTCCGGCGAAGGCCTTCTCCATCTCCTTCGCGAAGGCGTAGGAGATCTTCGGGTACAGAGGCGTGTTCGGGCGGGTTCGAGCGTACTTCATCTGCTCGATGTAAGGCATGAGCCGAGGCTCGTTCTCCTTGACCCATGAGAGGTATTTGTCGCTGGACGCCATCGACTGAGTGACTGGGAGCATGCCGGTCGTCGTGCTCCAGTTCATCACCTGCTCATCCTGCAGGAACCATTCGAGGAATGCCGCTGCGCCCTTCGCCTTGTCCGCCGAATTATTAAAGACGACCGCCTGTTCGCCTCCGAGGTTCGTCGCTTGCACTCCGCCCTCGGGAATGGGCAGCGGGGCGACGTCGAAGGTGAAGGGTGGATCGGGCGCCCAAATTCCGACCATCCAGGAGCCTTCCTGGGCGGACCCTCCCGCTCCCTTCTCGAATTCTCCCCAACCCGCGTGGCGGCTCACTCCGGAATCGATGAGTGACTTCCAGAATTCGACGGCCTTCAAGCCCTCTGCCGTGTTGAATGCAGCGGCAGAGTTGTCCTTCGTGAGGAATTCTCCTCCGGCCTGCCAGAGGGTGACCTGGAAGTTCCAGGTGAGACCCTCGCCGTTGTCTTTGGCCTCCGTCAAGAGGTCGTAGCCGGGCAGTCCTGTCTTCTCGGTTATGACGGCTCCTTGTTTCGCGAGCTCTTCCCAGGTCTTCGGCGGATTATCAGGATCGAGGCCTGCCCGGGTGAAAACATCCCTGTTGTACATGTAGGCAAGGTTATTGGCAGAAACGGGGAGCGACACCTGTTTGCCCTCGATGCTGCCGTATTCACGCAGGGCGGGGTTCACGTCGGCGATCACCGCGGAATCGACGAGAGGGGCCAGGTCTGCGAGATCACCGATCTGGGCCATCTGGGGAACCCACACGAGATCGCCGATGGCGATATCGGGCAAGGATTTCGAGGAGGCTGAGGTCTTCAGCTTCGTGAGGAAATCAGCGTTGGGCACGTTGGAGGTTGTCACTCGAACAGCGTTCTGTGAGTCGTTGTACTTCTGGACGAGCGCGTCGAAGGCGTCGGCATTCGCACCGTCCCAGTAGTGCCAAATCTTCACTTCCACGGGAGCGCCGCCGGCAGTCGCCGTCGACTGCGCCGTACCGGTGGTCGTGGTGCAGCCCGTCGCGAGGACGAGCAGGACCGCCGTTCCCGCGATAGTTGAAATCACGCGTTTCATGGTATTCATCTTTCTTGTTGTGAGTGTGTTGGAGATGCGCCGATCACGAGGATCGACTGAGGTGGTCATCGATAATGTAGGCTGATCATCCCTCGGTGGGGAGGCGTTCGAACCATACGGTCGAGTCGCCTTCGATGAGGTCGCGCTCGGAGTGGTCACTTCGGGCGATCACGGCTCCAAGTCCACCGATCCGCCCGAAGGGGATCGCCGTAGCGCCGGTGTTCGTCACACAAACGAAGGCCCCGTTGTCGAATGCGAGAGCGTCCGTTTGCTCAAGGGGAAGCCATTCGAGATGGGTGATGCTGCGACGGCGCTCGTTCCGTGCCTGCAGGAATCGCCGGTAGAGGGCGAACATTGAATGGGGGTTCAAGGCCTCCTCATCCCGCGTCA
>JBHRQN010000039.1:0-17629 GCA_042645485.1 Pauljensenia sp. | reverse complement strand
GCGGCCACGCCGCCCCCCCCACACGCATGTCCCACACGCATAAAGGTGGCCACGTCCCTTTGGACGTGGCCACCTTGAGTTTGAGGAATCTAAGCGGAGCTCAACTCAGTCAACGATGCCGTAGAGGCGGTCGCCGGCGTCGCCCAGACCGGGCACGATGTAGGACTTTTCGTTGAGGCGTTCGTCAACCGAAGCGACAACAACGGTCACATCTGCACGATCACCCACGAAGTCTTCCAGAACCTTCAGGCCCTCAGGAGCAGCCAGCAGGCAGACGCAGGTGACATCCTTGGCTCCGCGGTCGAAGAGGTACTTGGTTGCGGCAACCATGGTGTGACCGGTTGCGAGCATGGGATCCAGAACGAAGCACTGGCGGCCCGAAAGGTCTTCGGGAAGACGGTTTGCGTAGGTCTCAACCTCAAGAGTCTTCTCATCGCGCTTCATTCCCAGGAAGCCAACCTCGGCAGTGGGAAGAAGACGGGTCATTCCTTCGAGCATTCCCAGCCCAGCACGAAGTACGGGGACTACGATGGGGCGCGGCTCGCTAATGCGCTTGCCAACTGTAGGCGCAACAGGAGTGTTGATTGCGATCTCAGTGGTTGAGACGTGGCGTGTGGCCTCGTACGCAAGAAGGGTGACCAATTCGTCAACCAGTTGGCGGAAAGTTGCCGAGTGGGTGTCGCGGTCACGAAGAACGGTGAGCTTGTGGGCAATGAGCGGGTGATCAGCAATATGAAGGCGCATGGTTCAAGAGTAACCCGCGAAGTAGGGTTTACGCGATAGGCTGAAGGGGTGGCAACTATGGATCAGTACAAAGAAGCGATGGCTCGCGCACTCTTCCTGGCGAATAAAGCACGCGAATTGGGAGATGTCCCCGTGGGTGCGGTCGTTATTGACTCAGTAGGACGGATTATCGGCCGCGGCTGGAACTGCCGCGAGGCCGAGCATGATCCCTGCGGTCACGCTGAGATCATGGCCCTGCGAGAGGCCGGAAAGCGTTTGAATCGATGGAATCTCATCGGTTGCACGCTGGTTGTCACCCTGGAGCCCTGCACGATGTGTGCGGGCGCAATAGTTTCATCTCGTGTTGACCGCGTCGTCTTTGGCGCATGGGACCCCAAGGCTGGAGCAGCTGGGTCGCTGCGCGATGTTCTTCGTGATTCTCGCCTCAATCACCAGGTCGAGGTCGTTCCCGGAGTTCTGGCTCAGGAAGCAACCGTCCAGCTTCGTGCATTCTTCGAAACGCGTCGGGATCGTCCGGACAACCCCTTCGTTGGCATCCCTCCGCGTGAACGTGAATCCAAAGAGCCTGAAATTGAAACCCTGAGTGGTTGGGCCGCTTCCCATGCCCAGCCGGTAATTTCCATTCCCGAGGCCCCTGTCGCGCAGGAAACCCCAGACGCCGACCCGACCGCTGCAGTTCCGCGCAATGGCCACAGCTCGGTGCCGCCTCGTCGGGTGCGCTCTTACGCGGCGACGAACGATGCCCCTCAGACGAACTCCCAGGCTCAGCAGGCTTCTCAAAGCGCTACACAGCCCACTGCTCAAGCGAAGCAGCCTCTGGTGCTTCCTCAGCTCAAGCCCGCTGAGTTTGTCCCCGGAACGGCCGGGATCGTTGTTCGTACACGTGCGTCAAAGCATGGAAGGGCCGCTCAGGAGTAGTTCGGCCTTGAGGAAAGCGCCGAGCGTTCCTCATTAAACGATATGGGTGTGGCCCGCGCTTTGTGCGCGGGCCACACCCATCAAAACTGTCGACGTCGGTTTTATCGATCGAGTCCCACCCGGCCGACCGCCTTCCACAGGCCTCCAATCACGGCCGCCCCGGCGATTGCCTTAATGATTCCACCCACGATAAAGGGCGTGAATCCTGCATTCATGGTCTGCGCGAAAGACATGCTGACACCACCCATGCGGACAATTAGCCACATGTAGGGGATGCCGACCAGGAAGGGAACCAGGGTTGCACCGCCAAAGGCCGCAAGAGACAGCCAGAGGTGGCGATCCCACGCGCGCTCAGAGAGCTTTCCGATCAACCACGCGGCCGGAATGAAGCCAATGATGAAACCAAAAGACGGCTTTGCAAGTGCTGCAAGACCACCACTTGCGGACGAGAACCACGGCACTCCAGCCAGGCCGAGTACCAGATAAGACGCCAGTGAGAGGGCCCCGCGACGTGCGCCCAAAACAGCGCCGACCAGCAGAACACCAAGAGTTTGGCCGGTGATGGGAACAGGCCACATGGGAATGGCGACCTGTGCCAGGATGCCTACGAGTCCCGCGCCTGCGAGAACGGCAAGAGCATCTCGACGCAGCGATGCGCCACCGAAGTGGTCAGCCAGTACCGGTGAGAAAGTCGATGAAGCCAGTGGTGTCGTCATGAGAAATCCTTTGAAGAGTGTGATTCGAATGGGTAAGCATGAATCCATGCGATCGCGTAGTTACCGTCGTGGGATAAAGAAACAAGCCATGTGAGGGAAGCTGAAATCTCGCGTTCTGTTTGTTTAAGTGCTGCGGCAATTGCTCCGTGGAAGCGCAGGGAAGGGCGTCCCCAGCGGTCATTCACCACTTCGATTTCGGCCCAATTAACCTGGTCGCGCTCAAGCGGATCCTCGCGACCGTAGTACAGGGAGGACCAAGCCTTGATGAAGGCTTCCTTCGCCGCCCAGCGAGCTGCAAGGGACTGAATCGAACGCATCGACAGTCCTGAACTCGCGCCGGAAGTTGGAAGGCCCTCAGAAGCTTCGCAGGCGGATGCCCCCTGCTCGGGAGTGAAACGCGCTGCTGCATTCCACTCCCGAGCAGTGAAGACTCGATGAAATACCGAGCCATCCTGGCCGAGTTGCTCCCCGAAAGAAGCAACATCGACCAGGTCGACACCGATAGCTGCCGGATTCATGCCGGTTCTCAGTTCTGAGCTTCCTGCGAATCCGAAGCCGCCGATGCGTAGGTGCCATCTGCACCCAAGCGAGCGGAAGGATCCAGGAGCAGGGCAACCTCGGCCTCGTGAGTGTCGGTTGCCGGAAGGCGACGTCCCTCAATGGGAACGAAGAGCTCCGCGTGTCCGATCATTCCCTGCTCCAGGTGACGACGTCCCTCTTCCAAGCGCTTCTGGGCGCGTTCACGCCACTGAGCCAGCGCGGCCTCGCCACGCTCGGCACGCAGCGCAGCCTCAAAGGCAGCGGGGTGAACAAGGACGACCATCGCGGCGATGTGGCCAAAGCCCAGTGAGGTCAGGACACCGGCGCGGACGGGGGAAGCGGACATGTCCAGCGGCTGACGCAGCCACAGAAGCGGCATCCACTGAGCCATTTCCGGATCCAAGCAATCCAGCGCGCGGTTTGCGGGCAGTTCCTGGCGACGGAAGATATCGATCAAACCTGCCGCCTGGAAGAGCGCAGCGCCACCCTTTGCGTGACCGGTCAGGGTCTTCTGCGACACGACATACAGCGGGTTGCCCGCTGAACGTCCAAGTGCAGCCGAAAGACGCGAGTGAAGCTCGGCCTCGTTCGGGTCATTCGCACGAGTTGAAGTGTCGTGCTTGGAGACAACCGCGATATCGTCCGCGCTCAGTCCAAGGTCGGCAAGCGCGTGAGCGAGAGCAGAATCGCGTCCACCGCGAGCAGCAGCCAGAGCGCCGAGGCCTGGGGCCGGGATCGAGGTGTGCGCACCGTCTGCGAAGGAACGCGCGTAGGCGACAACCGCTTGGACCGGCAGGCCAAGATCCGCTGCGATATCGCCGCGGGTGACCAGCAGAGTGCCACCGCCGGCAGCTTCAAGGAAGCCCGCGCGACGACGGTCTCCGGCGCGAGAGAAGTGGCGCGGAGTGATTCCACGCGCTTCAAGTGCTGCGGACTCGGCGGTCGCGTTCATGTTGCCAAAGCCGGTGAGCGATTCGACTGAAATATCGTCGATACCGCCGGCGACAACGAAGTCGGACTTGCCAAGACGGATCTTGTCGACGGCTTCCTCGATGGAAACCGCGGCAGTTGCGCAGGCACCCACCGAGTGGATCATCTGGCCGTAGCCGCCGATGAAGGACTGCATGGTGTGTGCAGCCACAACATTGGGCAGGGCCTCTTGAAGGATGTCCTGCGGGCGATCTTCACCCAGGAAGCGCGAGAGGAAGACGTGGCGCAGGGACTCCATGCCACCGATACCCGTGCCCTGTGTCGAAGACACATCTGCCGGGTGGACGGCCTGCAGGAGCTCAGCGGGGGAGAAGCCCGAAGAGATGAAGGCATCCACTGCGGTAACCAAGTTCCAGACAGCAATGCGGTCCAGGGCCTCGACCATGGAAGCGGGAATTCCCCACTGAGCCGGGTCGAAGTCTTCGGGGATCTGGCCGCCGACCGTACGGGTCAGAGTTGCACGCGCGGGGACCTGGACGGGAGAGCCAGCGGACTTGGTGACATGCCACGTACCGTTCTCTTCCCAGATCGTCGTGTGCGAAGGATCTGCCAGGACGTAGTCTTCAGCTTCAGCCTTGGTGTCCACGGTGAAGGTCTGTTCGCTGGTCAAGAAGACCGTGCGAACGTCATTCGAACCGCAATCGATCATGTTTGAATCGTCGTTGAAGCGACGGATACCCGAGCGGGCAACAACTTCATCGCGGAAACGATCGTAGATTTCGGCCTCGTCAACCGGTGCTCCAGAAGCGTCGTACCAGCCGGGCTGCGGGCTATCAGACCAGTTGATGAGCTTCATCATCCAGGCCATCTCGAGAACGCCGGCAGCGGTCAGATCAAAGTCCTGACCGAATTCGGCCTCTTCGCGGGTACGTCCCGAACCCCAAGTGCCAATTTCACCGGTGCCGACAATGACGATCTGATCGCGCAGTTGCGTGCGAGGAGTTGCCCACTCGATTGGTGCAGCCAGCGAAGGAAGAACCGGGTTGGGCAATGCCCGCAGGGTTGCTTGCTTCTCTGTCTGAGCTTCCTGTGCCGAGGCCGTCGCCTGCTCGCGTGCTTGGCGAGCCAGCGCGGGAAGGTCAAGTCCCGCCTCGGCCAAGCCGCCGGTCAGGTCAGCGTGAACAGGAGCCTGCGCAGCCTGCTCGCGGACCTCAGGGGTGAGGAGCTGGGCGAGTTCGCCGGCGATTTCTTCGGTCGTGTAGACGTGTACGCCTGCCGCCTCAGCCGCGGGAACTAGGATGTCGTTCCCACCCATGAGGGAGGTTCCCTGAACCCAACCGATCAGCGGGTGAGCGATGCTCGTGCGTGTCGGCCAACCGGACTCGTGCTCCCACTTGGTCGCAATCGCGTCGAAGGCTGCCTTTGCTTCGCCGTATGCACCGTCACCGCCGAAGATTCCGCGGTTCGGCGAACCGGGAAGCAAGATGTGCGTGCGGTGGTTGGGAGCCGTGTCTGCACCCAAGCCGGACAGCAGGTGGATTGCGCGTTCGACGCTCCACAGAAGCAGGCGTTCTTGAGCAAGAGCACCCTGAGGATCCGAACCAACGGTCCCAGAAACGCGAGGCGCTGCGAAGGGAACGAAAAGATCGGGAAGAAGCGCGGGCTTGACGACTTCGGTCGTTGCTCCGTGGGTCTCGGTCTGTTCGCTACCAACCCAGGAGATCAGTGCGTCAACATCGCGGAAGGATGCCATGTTTGCGGGGACGATCCACAGGGTTGCGTCGATTGCGGCGTGTGTGCGGTACAGCTCCTTGGCGAATGCCAGTCGTGCATCGTTGACTCGCGAGGAGGTCATGATGACGGTTGCGCCACCGGCAAGAAGCTCGCCTACGACTGCAGCCGCAATCGAGTGGGGAGCAGCGCCGGTCACAAGAGCGACATCTCCGGCGAAGCGGCCTTCAGCTGCCTCAAGAGCAGCCTGGGCGACGCGGGCGAAGTAGTCCTTGAGACCTGCATCCGAGGTGTTGGCGCTGTACCACTTTGCCAGTTCGCTCAGTGATTGTCCCGCGCCGCGTAGGCGTTCAGGCGCAAGGCTTTCAGCGGAAGTCGCACCTGCAAAGATGCGGGCGAGGTCTTCGCGAGCAGTTGCCCAGCGATCGTCAAGGAGGACCGCACGGCCTTCATCAAAGGCGGGGCGCACGGAGGCTTCCCAATTTGCCCCAAGCTCGGCCTCGACAGCCGCGATCAGAGCGGAGGAATCTTCGCTCTCTACTGCAGCGGGGGCAGTAGAGATACCCAAAACCTTGAGAATGTCGCGTGCTTGGTTGGCCAAGATGCCGCGCTCACCCAAAATGCGATCTTCCAGGTCGCGCAAAGCCGCAGAATCAACGACCTCGCCGCCGGCGCCACCACCGGAGCTTGGACGCGAGAGAGTCAAGCCCTCGCGTGCTGCGATCAAAGACAGAGCCTGATCGATGAGCGCCGAGGCATCCTTCGCGGAGGAAACCGAGCCGGGCAGAGTCGAGAGGCTACCGCCACGAATCGAGTCACCTTCACGGGTTCCCAGCAGGATTTCCGCGTTCACGCGTGCGGCCCACTGCTCGCTCAGGCCCCAGTTGTCCTTGACGTAACCGGTCGTGAAGCTTGCGGGAAGGCCGGCAGAACCGAAGATCTTGCGCAGCTTGGAGTTGATTGCGTCGCTGAGCACCGGGCCAAAAGGCGTGTAGCTGGGAACCAGAGTGTCGATGGTCGCGAAGAGATCGCCCATCGATGCTTCGGCCGCGCCTTCGATGGTCGAGAGCGAAAGCTCAGCGGCCATGTCCATGAGCAGCTGGTTGCGCTTTGATGACACGCCATTTGTCAAGGTTTCGACCGTGTCAGAGGCATCGATCTGCTCGGGGAGGAGCTTGTTCGAGAAGGCCAGAAGAACGCGGATAGCATCCGAGGCCGAGAGTGGGAGTTCCGGCATGGTTCCGCTTGCTGTAGCCGCTGGGGCTGAGGCCGGGGCGGCGGAAGGTGCTTCGACCGTGGGAGTGCTTGCCGCGGGAACTTCCGCTGTCGAGGCATTGCTTTCGGGCGCAGCGGGAGTGGCCTCGTCGCTGGGCGCTGAAGCATCGTATTGTGCGCGCTCGGGCTGAGCGACTGCGTCCTCGTTGCGGGCACGTGCGGCGTCGCGCTCGACGTTCAGCACATCGATATTCGTCTGGGCGAACTTAGGTTGCGAAAGCGTCCGCGATGCCATGTTTGCCAGAGTCGGTGAAGATGCCAAACCAATCTCAATCACGCGCTCAACGCCCAAGCCCTGCGGGGGAGCGCTGAAGAGCAGATCCTGCGTCTCAATCCAACGAACCGGCGAAGCAAACTGCCACGAGAGGAGCTCGATGAGTAGGGTACGTGCGGTGGCCTGCGGATGAGCGATCGATTCATCCCAATTGTCGACGATCTTTTGAGTTGCCTCAGACGGGACAACGTCAAGGATCGACTGAGCAAAATCTTGAGTGAGTTCGAAGGGACGAGCAACCAGGTTCGGGATGTAGCGTCCTTCAAGAACCTCGAGGTTGATGTCCTGGGGAAGTAAAGAATCGAGCTTGTCGCGGAAGGCCGGTACCCCAGCGCGCAGGCGCGAGGAGTGGAAGGGAACGTCGATTCCGGGAATCATGATGAGCGCTCGGCGGCCACCGTGTTCACGGGCACGCTGTGCGGTGTCCTCTTCCAATGCCTTCAGGCCGGCGACCGTTCCAGCAACCGAGTACTGAGAACCAGCCAGGTTGTAGTTAACGATCTCCAAGAACTCGCCGGACTTTTCAGCGATCGAGGCCACGTAGTCGCGGACCTCTGCGTCGCCCATACCGAATTGGTTGGGGCGAAGAGCTCCCATTGCGTAGTTCGATCGACCCTGCGCGTCGCGTTCGACCAAGTGGTGCATGGCTGAACCGCGCTGGAACACGATTTCCAGAACCTGTTCGAGGGGGAAGATCCGTGCGTAGGCGGACAGAGCGGTGTATTCGCCCAAAGAGTGTCCCGCGTAGAAGGAGTGATCCACAAGGGCGTTCTCCGCGCGGAGTTCCTCGGTCTGAGCGTAGGCCAAAGTTGCCAGAGCAACCTGGGTGAATTGCGTGAGGTTGAGGACGCCCTTGGGGTGGCGGAAGACCTCATCGCCGACGCGAAGTTCGGTCGGGTTTGTGCGAACAATGGCCTCGATGGAGAAGCCCAGAGCCTTGCGAGTATGAGCATCGGCTTGCGCCCACACCGCGCGAGCGGTTGAGCTCATGTGCTCCAAGCCCATCATCTTTCGCTGGATACCCTGACCGGGGTAGACATAAGCGGTGCGGGGTGCGCGAGTGAGTGCGCGTGCGATGGAAACGACCTCATCGCCAATGCGGCATGTAGCCTCAAGGACCAATTCGCCACCGATACGACCTACGCGCTCAATGGTGATATCCACGATGTCTGAGAGCTGAACCATGCCGAACATACGGTAGGACCAGGCTTCAATTTCGACTTCGGGCATGTCAACGGAACGAATGACACCTAGGCGATCAGGACTGTCAACCGGCTGAGTCGAGTGAGCGCACAGCAGGTGCTGAACGGTCGCAGAGAGCCACATTCCGTGAACCAGCGGAGCTGCAAGACCAGAAAGACGCGCAGCAGCGTAGGAGGTGTGAATCGGGTTGAAGTCTCCGGAAACAATGGCGAAAGCCGTCATGTTTTCGGGAGCCTGAACGCGCACATGACGCAGGAATGAACGCGGCGTGTCCGTGTAGGAATCTGCGACCTCGGGCGCCGGTGCGGGCGGCTGGGTCGAGGCGATACGGCCTCGGATGGCGAAACGCTCAACCAAGCGAGCAAAAACTGTGCCTTCAGCGCTCAACTCAAGTTCAACGCGCACCACGCGACCAGCCGAAGACTCAGCGAGCTCAGCGCAGCGTCCCACGACCTCGACGCGGGTCCCGAAAGCGGGAAGCGGGGCATCGAAGAAGATCGAGTGATCCAGGTGAACTGCATTGACCAGACCTTCAATGACCGGGACTCCCTGGTACATTGCCGAGCCCAGTGCGGCGTAAATCGCGGGCCAGCAGGGGCCAACAAGGGCATCGGGAACTCCCGAGGCGAGCTGCGTCGACAGCGCGCCACCGGTCACCGCGCCGTGAGCGTAACCCAGGTTCTCGGTGAAAGTGAAGGAATCACGAACCGTGCCAAAACCTTCGCCGGGGATGACAGCGGGCATCTTCTCAATGTGGTCGCCATTCACGGTCGTCGTGCCCACACCAGCGGCGCCGGCAAGCAGATCGTAAGCGGTTACGGACAGTCGCGACATGTCAACAACCGGGTAAGCGCCGGTCATGCACGCGCTGGAAAGAAGAACGGGGATGTCGATGTACTCAACTGAGTGGTGAGAGCTATTCGGAGTCTGATCCCACATCGAATCGCAGTGAATGCGAATCGAGTAGCCACCCTCATCGTGAAGGATTTCCGTGGCCTCAACCGAGGTGTAGGCGGGGTTATCGACCAGGTTGCCCGCCCACTGGATGTGGGAGATTTCCCGCAGGAACGAGGCCGCGTCAGCCAGATCGTGGAAACGAGACCAGACCTGGGGAATGCGTGCGTCGTCTGTGGAGACTGCATCGACGACAGCCTGCTCAAAACGGGCAAACATCTCACCGATGGGCTCATCAACGCGATCAATTCCGGCGACCGAACGGGGGCCGGGGATGATGCGGACTGCGTCTGCATCAAAACGTGCGTCTTGGGACTGCCACAGCGTGTCGGTGCCCCACCAGCGGGCAAGATCTCCGTCCAGAACGGGAACGAAAGGCATGGGCTTGTGGTGCTTGCGGCACAGGACCGGGAACCATGCAACATCGGCGGGAATCACGCGGGTGGTCTCGGCCTGAGGATAGGCCTCGAGCAAGCGGGCCAAAGCGGCTTGGCCGTCTTCAAGATCATCGCGGCTTTCAAAAAGCGTGGGGATATCACCGTGATCGGTCGGGTTTAGGCGGGACTCAATACGGTGGAAGAGATCCAGAGCGCGATCCGTCCAGGTCCAATCGGCCCAGGGGTAGGACAGATCAATAACGCGGCGTGCCCAATCGGCGTAGGTCATTTCGGAGAGGTCACCGAAGTACGGCTTCGCGGTCTTGTTCATTGCCTCAATGAGTTCATCGCGGTGTGCGTCGATGGACTCTTGGTCGGAGCCGACCTCGTGAATCAAGCGCGAAGCGCGAGCGGAGGAGTTCTCAATCTCGTGCATGTCCGCGTTCAGGTGGGACAAACCGGAGGTCATGCCACCGCGTACCTGACCGGTACCGACCCAGCCATCACCGCCAACACCGGGGGTGTCCTTGAGCAGTTGCTTCACCTGAGGAGAGGTTTCGGCTTCCAGGGTCGCCATCGAGGCCGTACCCACCAGAACAGCATCGACGGGCATCGGTGCCGATCCCAGATCCACGGACCACTGTCCGGTGATGTAGCGAGCAGCATCCGCAGCCGAACCAATACCGCCACCAACAGCAAGAACGAGGTTGGGAGTGCGACGGATTTGTGCGTAGGTAGCCAGAAGCAGATCGTCGAGGTTTTCCCACGAGTGGTGGCCGCCAGAGTGGCCGTCTTCCACCTGAATAATCAGAGTCTGATCCGGGTTCGCCTGTGCGATACGAACGACCTGCTCGATCTGCTCGACGGTTCCGGGCTTCAGGCACAGGTACTCGAAGCCATCGGCGCGCAGCTGAGCGATCAACTCGCGTGCCTCATCCAATTCGGGGATACCGGCGGCGATCGTCACCGCATCGATGGGCGCACCCGCGCGGCGGGCCTTGGGAACAATGCGGTTGACACCGAATTGCAGGTTCCACATGAAACGATCAAAGAACATCGTGTTGAATCCCGCGGTACGGCCGGGTTCAAGGAGCTTTTGAAGCTCAAGACGGTGCTCGGTGAAGACCTCTTCGGAGTACTGGCCGCCGCCGGCCATTTCCGCCCAGTGACCGGCATTTGCAGCTGCAGCAACGATACGAGGCCCGACGGTTGTGGGAGTCATACCCGGAAGGATGATGGGAGAGCGTCCCGTCAAGCGGGTGAATGCCGTTGAAACCACGCGACGTCCGTCGGGAAGAGCAACGACCTTGGGAGCGAACTGCGACCAGTCTGCGGGTGCTTCGATTGACGAGCCTTCTTCATCGAGTTCGGTGCGGCGCGATGCAGTCGAGGCATCCACGATCTGTGCGCCGGTTCCATCCAGGAGATCCTGGGTGAGGCGGGTCAGCATATTCGAAGGCCCAAGATCAACGAATGTCTTCACGCCCTGGCTGAGGGCTGTGGAAATCGCTGCAGACCAGTCATCGCGCTCAACGAGGATTGCGCGGGCAACGCGCTCGGCCTCGGCGTCATCAATTCCGTGACCGGCAGCTGCCAAGCTCCGTGCCCACGAAACCACCTGCGAAACTGCTTCCTCCAACAGAGGCGAATGGAAGGGCGCGGAAACAGGCAGGAATTCGACGATTGTCTCAAGAGGAGTACCACCGGTCAGGTGCTCTTCCAGCGCGCGGTTCGAGGCTGCAACCTGAGCCTCAAGCTGACGGCGGCAGGCTTCAAGATCGCCCGGGCGACCGGAAAGAACAACGGAACGCGGGCCGTTGACAACGGCCAGGGAAACGGGAGAACCCTCAACGGCCTCGGTAATCATCGAGGCCGGCAGACCGCGAACGGAAAGCATCGGGGTTGCTTCGCCCAAGTTTGTCGCGCCCAAACGGATGCTGACTGATTGTGCAGCGGCGCCGATGAGCACTGCGAGGGCGAGGACGTGAGTGAGGCGCTGGTCATCGCGGGTGATCCACGCGCGGGCAACCTCGGCGCCCAAGATGCCCTGGGAATGCCCGAGCAGCAGGGGAGAAGTCGTGTGGACATCCAACTGGGTTGCATCAAGATCTGCCAGAGCAGCCAGCTGAGCCAAGGTGATACCGGGGACAGAGACGGAGGCGGAACGGTCCAGAGGAAGGTCCTGAGTGTTGCCGTCCAGAAGAGCGTTCAGGCGTTCCAATGAACCGGGGGCGCTGGTGAGAAGCTCACCGGCAACGGGAGCAAGAAGCTCACGCATCGCCTGGTAGTGCTTGCGCAGCAGCGCAGCGTGAGGGGGGAAAGACAGAGAGGTCGAAAGAGCAGGGCGCCACGCGGACCCCTGTCCCGCAAAGGTGAGTGCGTAGGGAGTGGGGATTTCGGCAAAAAATGCGGTCATGATTAATCTACTTTCCTCATCACATAGGGGCGTTATCGTGGACGCGTGGGGTCGTTACGGTGCGGTCCTTCAGATGGAGGACCGATAGGGCTCGGCAAATGTTCTGGCGGGTTGTTGAAGGCTCGATCAGAGCATCGAGCTCTCCGTTCTTCAGAGAAAGATTCGGGTTCATCGCCTGGCGCTCATACATTTCCTGGTAGTGCGCACGCTGCTGGGCAATATCGCGCCCTTCCTTCCCGGCCGCGGCAAGCTGACGACGGAAGACGATGTCCACCGCCCCTTCAGAGCCCATTACGGCAATTTGAGAAGCCGGCCATGAGAAGTTCACATCTGCGCCCAGCGACTTCGAACCCATGACGATGTAGGCGCCGCCAAATGCCTTGCGCAAAATAACGGTGATCATGGGGACGGTTGCGGTCGCATAGGCGGTGATCAATTTGGCGCCACGGCGAATGATTCCCGCTCGTTCCTGTTCAGAACCGGGACGATATCCAGGGACGTCAACAAGGGTGATAATCGGGATCCCGAAGGCATCAAGGAATTGAACAAAACGTGCGGCCTTTTCAGAGGCGTTCACATCCAGAGTTCCTGCATCGATGCTGGGCTGGTTGGCAACAATTCCAACCGGCCGTCCTTCAAAGCAGGCGAAGCCAACAACGATGGAAGGAGAGAACAGGGGCTGAACCTCAAGGAATTCCCCGTGATCGACAAGCGCTTCAATGACCTCGACCATGTCGTAGTCCTGCTTGGGGGATTCCGGAACCAGGGATGCGACCTCGTGTGCGCGTTCTTCGGTGCCATCGTTTTCGAAGAGGTAGCGCGGAGGCTTCTTATCGCAGTTCTGCGGCAGGTAGGACAGCAGAGTACGTGCGTAATCCAGGGCCTCGTTCTCATCTTCGGCAAGGAAGTGCGCAACGCCCGACACCGAGTTATGCAGGTCGCCACCACCCAGGTCTTCAGAGGAGATTTCCTCGCCGGTCGCAGCCTTCACAACAGAGGGACCGGTAACAAACATGTACGAGGAGTTCTTCGTCATGATGATGAAGTCGGTGAGCGCGGGCCCGTAGACCGCACCACCCGCGCAGGGACCCAAGATCACCGAAATCTGAGGGACGACTCCCGAGGCTTCGGTGGTCTTTCGGAAAATTCGACCGTATTGTGCAAGCGCGGTGACGCCTTCTTGGATGCGAGCGCCGCCCGAATCCAAAAGCGCAATGATCGGAATTCGCATGGAGAGAGCACGATCCATGAGGAGAAGGATCTTATCGCCTTCCACCTTGCCCAGTGTGCCGCCGCGGATTGAGAAATCCTGTGCATAAACGGCGACTGGGCGACCATCCAGCGTACCGATACCCGTGATGACGGCGGAACCGAGCTCGCCGGCTTCGATGTCGCCGCCGGCGTAGCGGTTGAGCTCGCTGAAGGAGCCTTCGTCAAGCAGGTAGTCCAAGCGCTCGCGGGCGGTTTGACGTCCGCGAGCATGCTGTGACTGACGTGCTTTTTCTTCTGCCGCTTCCAAGATGCTGTGCGTGCGATCGTAGAAGTTTCGGCGGCTGATGGCTTCGTGCTCTTCGGCCTCGTCGATTCGCTTGGCGCTCGATGGGGTCATGCTTCCTCCTTAATGCTCACCAAGACGTCTCCTGCTTTGACGGTGTCGCCCGCGCAGACGTGAATCGCCGAGATCGTTCCCGAGCAACCCGCGTTTAGGGCCTTTTCCATCTTCATGGACTCAATGACCGCAACCAGTTCGCCCTCTTCGACCTCTTGGCCTTCTTCGACGGCGATGCGGATGACGGTTGCTTGGATTGGGGAGGTGACGTTCGGGCCCTCGTCGTTTGCCCCAGTGCGCGGGCGCAGTGAGCGTCGCAGTGGCTGACGAGGCCGGAGTGCGCGGCCCCCCGATTCGCCCCCGGCTGCGGCCAATAGTTCCGCAGGAAGGCTCAGCGTTGTGCGCTTTCCGTCAATTTCAATGACGAAGGAGCGCAGTGCGTGCGCTTCGTTTCCTTCTTCCGAGGCCTCACGTGATTGTGTGCCGCCCGCAGCCGAGAGCTCGCGTGCAACCTCTTCGAGAACTCCTTCGCGTTCCAACCACTGGGTATAGACACCCAAGCTGTCGCTTTCTTCACTTCGAAATTCGGGAGTTGCGAGGATGTGAGCGAGTAGGGGAGCGGAGGTTGGCAGACCCTCGACGCGAAATTCATCCAGCGCCCGCTGGAGGCGAATAATTGCTTGAATACGCGTCGGCGCATGAACGGTGATTTTTGCAATGAGAGAGTCGAAGTCGGTTCCGATTTCTTCACCGGGACGGATGAAAGAATCGACACGGACCCCGGGGCCGCCGGGCCACTGGATTGCGCTCAAACGACCAGTTGCGGGCATGAGTTCCTGAGCGGGATCCTCACTGGTGACTCGCACTTCGATCGCATGACCGCGAGTAGAGGGGATCTCGCTAAGTGGAAGACCTTGAGCAATTCGGATCTGTTCGCGAACCAGATCGATTCCGGTGACCTCTTCAGAAACCGTGTGTTCGACCTGCAGGCGAGGGTTGACTTCCAGGAAATAGGCCTTGCCATCTTCGACCAAGAACTCACAGGTGCCGACACCCACATACTGGACCGCGTCAAAGAGCGCGCGGGAGTACTCCTCAAGTGCTGCGTGGAGTTCTTCGGAGATGAAAGGAGCAGGAGCTTCTTCAACAACCTTCTGGTTGCGACGCTGGACCGAGCAATCTCGTGTCGAAACGACTGCGAAAGTTCCGAAAGAATCGCGAGCGCATTGGGTTTCGACGTGACGACCGTGAGAAATGAATTTCTCCATGAAACACAGGGTCAATGTCGAAGGATCGATCAGGTTCGTGTAGAAATCGCGAATATCTGAGTCGGAATTCATGCGAGTGATTCCGCGCCCACCGCCGCCATCGGCACGCTTGATCAGGACCGGGTAGCCAATGGACTGTGCCAGCTCAAGTGCATCCTCGACGCTGCTCCCTTCCAAAGAACGACCGGTGATCGTTGGGACCTGGCACGAATCAGCCAGTTCGCGGGCTCGAATTTTGTCCCCCAAGGCCTCAATGGCCTCGGCGGAAGGACCAATCCACACCAAGCCGGTTTCTGCGACGCGCGAGGCGAAATCGGCGTTCTCGGAAAGGAAGCCGTATCCGGGGTGGATTGCTCGCGCGCCCGACTTTGCGGCGGCCTCGAGAATCGCTTCCGGATTCAGGTATGTCTCAGCAGCACTCTTCCCACCCAGGCTGTAGGCGGAGGTTGCGAGCTCGCAGGCCAAGGTATCCCGATCGGCCTCAGCGTAGACAGCGACGGAATCCAAACCCATTTCGCGAAGGGTACGGATGACGCGAACCGCAATTTCACCTCGGTTCGCAACCAGAACGGGAGAAAGGGCAATCGTCATGACAGGTGTCCTTCCACTAGTGGGGTGGGGGAAATTTCCCCCGTAGTGACGGTGAGAATTTCGCCTTCCGTGGAGCGGCAGATTAGGTGCGCGTGCTCATCGATGCTGATCGGAGTCGCGGTGAAGCGAATGCCCCCGGGAAGGTGCAGTGGACATTGCGTGCCGAAGATGCGCATGTATGAGCTGTACTCCTCGCGCCAGGATTCGGGTGCTCCGGGTAGCGTGAAGAGCCGCTGGAGGTTTATGCGCAGTTCGCGGATGAATAATTCGCGTTCCTCGCTGCTCATTGAGGTGTCAAAGCTTGCGGCGAAGTCACGAACTTCAAGCGGTAGTGCGCCGATGTTTAACCCGATGCCAACGATCACGCGGTGGGTCTCATCGCTTGTGTCGAGGTGTTCGCAAAGAATTCCAGCGGCTTTACGTCCGTTGATGAGCAGATCGTTTGGCCACTTGAGTGAAAGTGCGTCCTCGCCGCATGCTGCTGCGTCGAGCCCTGTGCTGCGGATCGTGCGCAGGAGTGCGACCCCGGCCAGCGCGGTCAGCCATTCCAATTCGCTTTCCGAGGCCTCAACCATGAGAGAGAAAGTCAGCGCTTCATCGGAGGAGAGCCAGATGCGTCCATCGCGTCCGCGACCCTTGTTCTGGCGGCTTGTCCACAGCGCTATTCCGGAAGGTGCAGTTGACCCCTCGCCGAGCACGATGTGGGCAAGGTGAGTGTTCGTTGAGTCAACTTCGTCGCAGTGAAGGACGGGTGCTTCTTGATCAATCTGCATTACACCCATCGTTCAATTCGCCGCATGAGCGGACAAATACAGGGGTGCATATTGTGAGGGCTGCGCCTGCAGCTCAGCTAAAGTGCCATGAGTTTTTGGTGTAATTCTGCGACTCTTGAAGTTTCCTTCGAAAACGCTTGAGAGCGATACCGATGTGTATTTTCAGTCGATCTCGCGCGAGCAGGCGTAGAGCAGGACCAGGACGACTTCGAGAATTGATCGGGTTGCCGGGCTGGCCTGAGAGGCAGTGTGGGCAGGTGGGACCGGGGGGTGATCTTCACGAGGCGCTGGCGCGGGGTAGCCGGAGTTCGTGGCAGTTACGTGCTTACTGCGGTACTCGCGAATGGATTGACGCCAACCTGCAAGGCCTGCGGCGCGCATGACGACACCGATGACGCTTTGGGTAAGGGCGCCAATGGGGACCGTGAGTTCGCGGCCGGCGGCCGTCAGGATTGTTTGCAGAACCGAACCGAGCTGATCGGCAAATTGACGGTTGAGGTCCAGTAGTCGCATACCCCACTCGGGGGCGCGGATTGAGCGCATGAGCATCTCTGAGTGGAGGATGTAGAGTCCTTCGTCAATATGGATTGCGTCCAAGGCTTCGTAGAGCAGGTTTTCCATGAGGAGGTGACGATCCCCCTCACCTCCCTGCGACGCGGGGGTTTGGGCGTTTTCCCACAGGAGGACGCGTTCACGCAGGCGTTGGATCAGGTCGGCGTATTCGCCTTCAGCCAAGATTCCCAGCAGCGAGTCTTTAGAGGAAAAATTTGAGTAGAAGGCGCCGCGGGTGAAACCTGCGACAGCGCAGATGTGCTCAAGTGATGTGGCTTCAATGCCTTCGGTGATGATGATGTGTCGAGTTGCTGCAAGGAGACGGTCCTGGGTTTCGGCTCGTTTTCCCATATGTAACCGCCTCTTCCTGCCGACACCGAGTGGAACATGCGTGGGGTGAAGGCGATGAGTCTTCAGTGACATGTTCGTTTAGAGCTGAGGGCTCTATTGTCTCACGACCATCATGCCCAGTGTAGGGTGAATGCATGATTGGTGGACTTCTTACGCTACTGGGCAACCTGATTCTGATCGTTGTCGTCGGTGTTGCACTGATTTCAGCTGCCTTCATTTTCTTTGTCCGTCGCGCGATGCGTCGAGGAATGGGCCAAGATGCGCCTTCGCGCTACGGATCACCGGGACCGGGTGTGCGCGTTGTTGACAGCACTGTGGTTGATGAGCCATCCACCGGTGCTTCTGGAAAATCTGCTCCTCGCTCGGCTGATATCCCAGATTCCGCTGAAGTTCAGATCATTGAGGTTACAACCCGCGAAGACTAATCATCACCGCTAAGTGCGGTTATAACGGGGGTGGGGGGGGGG
>JBHRQN010000038.1:0-17766 GCA_042645485.1 Pauljensenia sp. | reverse complement strand
CACCAGCACCGAGCGCTATAAAGGCCCCAATTCCCCACACAAGAGCGGACCCGCCCCTTCCCTGTCCGGGTTCGCGCACGCGCTTGCCATTCGCAAAGGCCTCGAGGTCTTGAAGTGGCCCGCTTTGGCGCGGTTGTGCCCAGCTCCAGTCCACCGCTTCCCCCACTACCGAGGCCGGTGCCTGATCCTGCGCCGAGGCGTACTGTCCTGGGACCGGTGCCTCACTCTGCGGCAAGACCTGAGTCTGCGGCGCAGGGCTGCTTTGGGGGATTGGGAAGTAGTCAGCTTGAGGCTGAGAGGGAAATGCTCCACTTGGCGCGGCAACTCCCGAACCGTAGACGAACTGGGGCTCGCGCTGAGCATTCGTATCGATAATCCACTGGCGCAGCTGCGGGTACATGCTGGGGTTTTCCAAGAGCACGGCATGCAGGTCAGGGCGTGCGGCGGCAAGTTGGGCGATCAGTTCGGCAGGTAAAGAGGGATCAGCCGCTTGTGCAGGTGTGAAAGCGTTTAAGTCGTACATATCCCTCCTGACTCTTCAAACTACACAGGTTCTTCGCGCGAAGTAAAGTTCGCAAAGCGTGCCATGTGCCCCTGGAAAAGCACACGAATAGTTCCCGTTTCACCGTTACGATGCTTGGCCAAAATAATATCGGCTTCACCCGGACGATCTTCAGAATTGTAGTATTCGGGACGATGCAAGAGCATGATGATATCCGCGTCCTGTTCCAGCGAACCGGATTCACGCAGGTCACTCATCATCGGCTTCTTGTCGGTTCGCGCTTCGGGACCACGGTTCAGCTGGGCGACAGCAACAACCGGAATATCCAGATCCTTCGCAAGAAGCTTGAGGTTTCGCGACAGAACTGAAACTTCCTGCTGTCGAGATTCAACCTGCTTACCCGTTGTCATCAACTGCAGGTAGTCGACAACAACAAGGCCCAGATTGTGCTGCTGCTTGAGGCGGTGACACTTTGAACGAATTTCCGTCATGGTGACATTCGCCGAGTCATCAACAAAAATCGGAGCTTCGGAAATCTTGCCGGTTGTTTCAGAGACCTTGCGCCAGTCACGCTCGGTCATTTCACCCTTCATCATCTTGCTCATAAACACGGAAGACTCAGCGGAAAGCATGCGCATCGCAATATCGTTTTGCGACATTTCCAGAGAGAAGATGACCGAGGTAATTCCGTGTTTGATCGAGGCCGAACGGCAAAAGTCCAGAGCCAAAGTCGACTTACCCATTGCGGGACGGGCTGCGACGATGATCATCTGCCCGCCTCGCAGACCACCGGTCATTCGATCGAGGTCAACGAATCCCGTGGGCACACCGGCGAGCTTTCCCTGATTGAGTTCAATCTGCTCCAGTTCGCCCAGAATGTTCTCTGACATCTCTGCCATCGACACGTAGTCAGTTTGCGACTGTCGTTCGGCAACTGCAAAGATCTCGGCCTGTGCCTGGTCAACAATCTCATCAACATCGCCACCGGCATCTGCGTAACCCAGCTGGACAACTCGCGTTCCCGCGGTCACCAGTCGACGCAAGATCGCGCGCTCCTTGACAATTCGCGCGTAGTAACCGGCGTTTGCCGCGGTGGGAACTGCGGCAATAAGCGAATGGATATACGAGGCCCCGCCTACCCTGGACAGATCACCCTGCCTTTGCAGTTCGCCTACCACCGTCACGGCATCTGCGGGTTCTCCGCGCCCCATCAGATCAATGATCGTGTTGTGGATAATTTCGTGAGCGGGTTTGTAGTAATCCGTCCCTCGAATTTCCTCGGTGACATCGGCAATAGCTTCCTTGGAGAGCATCATGGATCCCAAGACGGACATCTCAGCGTCGATGTCCTGAGGTGGGGTGCGATCAAAATCTTCCGATGCCATTAAGGGCTCTCCTAGGCGAATTTGTGCATGTGGACGGGATTAGCCTGCCGCGTCGATTCGAGCTACCGACGTAAAGCGCGTACACGCGAGAGTACTGCCAAGTGAGGAAGCATGCCACCCTCAAGTTCAACACGAATGTGGATGACGTGTGGATATCTTGTGGATTTGGCCGCGTGTCATCCACATGTCCTGTGGAAAGGTGTGGATAACAGGTATTTCCCAAGCCCTCTCTCAGGGTATCCCCAGTTTCGAGTTTCCCTAGAATCACGCCATTTTCCGAGTAAGATCTTTCCACAGATGTGTACACAGACTGTGGATAAAAAGTGGAGCGAGAATCAGTGGATAACGATGACCAGCGCAAACATAAGCCTCAAGCGGAGATTGAAGGTTTACGCGCGTCACATTTATCTATCCACGATGAATCGACATCAACTGAAAATGAGCACTCTGAACAGGGCCTATCCACAGATGAATCCACGTCAGTGGATAAACACACACTTACTGAAGCATCCGATCCTATTCCCAGCATCCCTTCAGAAAAGACAGGTGACAGCACCCCCGTGGTGACGAAAAAACCAAGCCTCACCAGACAAATCTTGGCGCTCGCCATCCCAACCCTTGGGGCAACGATCGCCCAACCGCTCTTCCTCACCATTGACTCTGCGATGGTCGGACACTTGGGTGCAGAGAAAATCGCCGGTATGTCCCTGGCCATGATCATCATCAACACCGTCTACGGAATGTCGATCTTCCTGGCCTACTCGACCACCGCCGAAACCGCTCAAGCAATGGGAGCCGGGAATGAACGCAGGGCACGCGAACTGGGAGTACACGCCATGTGGCTCGCAGCCATCATCGGTGTTTCCTTGGCTCTTCTCTTGGCACTCTGCGGAATTCCGCTGCTTCACGCATTGGGCGCAGCACCCGAAATCATGCCCTACGCCCAATCCTTCCTCTACGCATCCCTACCCGGACTTGCGGCCTCGCTGATCACCATGGCGGCCACGGGTGTCCTGCGCGGAATGAAGGACACCACCACTCCGCTCATCGCGGCTGGAGCGGGCGCAGCGCTGAACATTGGCCTCAACGCCTTCCTCATCTACGGGATCAACCTGGGGATTGTCGGTAGCGGCATTGGAACCTCGATCGTCTCAACGATCATGGCGATCAGCTTGGTCATAATCCTCGCCCGTCCGGCGCGCACCCTGGGAGTCTCCCTGCGGCCCTCACTCACGGGAATCCGCCAATCCGCACGTGTCGGAGGCCCCCTCTTGGCACGTTCGGTCGCGATTCGCCTAGCCTTCCTCACCTCGATCTGGAGCGCGACGGCGATCAGCGTGAACGGCCTGGCCGCCTACCAAGTTGTCATGTCCGCCTGGCAAATCCCACTTTTCCTTCTCGATTCCCTTGCGATCGCCTCGCAAACTCTGGTCGGTTTCGCTATCGGTTCGGGCGATCGCTCACAGCTGCGCACACTTCTTCGCACCCTCTCGTGGTGGGGAATTTTTGCGGGAATCATCATCGGCGCCCTGACCGCGGCCCTCTCCCCCTGGATCCCTTCCTTCTTCGTTTCCGAGGCCGTGGTGCGAAACATGGCGATCCCCGCGGTGATCGTCAACGCAGTCTTCTTCCCCGCTCAATCTCACGCCTTCTTGCTCGATGGCGTCCTGATCGGAGCCGGACGCGGGGCATCCCTGGCCAAGGCTGCATTCCTCAACCTGGCGATTCTGCTTCCCGCACTGTGGCTTTTCTCGGTTGCGCGCCCCTCTCTTACAGAAACTCAGGCAGTTGCAGTCCTCATCGGTTTGGTCACCGGTTTGTACATGCTCACGCGCGCGTTGACCAATTCGTGGATCACTTGGTTCTCGCCCAAACACGCGCTGATTCCTCGCCACGAGGTCGGTGCCCAAAGCGCCGAATAAATCACGCTTTGAACTAGGTGACAGGTAGTGACAGAAAGCTGAAAAAACGCTAGACTTTGACGCTGGACTGTTTCTACCCACCCGGGCAAGAAATGAGTCCCATGGACACCCATGTGTCCATGTGCAAAAGCCGGTGAAACTCCGGTAATTGCAACGCATGACCCTCCTGTCACGGAAATACCGTGACCGCGAAGACCACAGGAGGTGGGTATCAACGTGCGTGAATACGAACTGATGGTGATCCTCGATCCTTCGATCGACGAGCGCACCGTCGCCCCGCAGATGGAGAAGTACCTCGAGCAGGTCACCGCTAACGGCGGCTCCGTCGAAAAGGTCGACATCTGGGGCAAGCGTCGTCTTGCCTACGACATTCTCAAGCGTTCCGAGGGCATCTACGTCGTCATCAACATGACGACCACTCCCGAAATTGCGCTGGAAATCAACCGCTTGATGACTCTGAACGAGTCCATCCTGCGCACGAAGCTCCTGCGTCCGGACGCCCACTGACCTTTGCTCGCCTGAGCAATCACCTCATACAGCCCACCAAGGAGATCCAATGGCTGGAGAAACCGTCATTACGATCATTGGCAATTTGACCAATGATCCGGAACTGCGTTGGACGCAGAGCGGAGCACCCGTCGCCGACTTCACGGTGGCATCTACCCCGCGTTCCTTCGACCGTCAAAGCGGCGAATGGAAGGACGGGGAAACCCTGTTCATGCGCTGCTCTGTTTGGCGCGAAATGGCTGAAAATGTCGGCGAATCCCTGCGTAAGGGAATGCGCGTCATTGTCACCGGTCGCCTCGTACAGCGCTCTTTCGAAACCCGCGAGGGCGAACGTCGTACCGTCGTCGAACTTCAAGTCGACGAGGTCGGCCCCTCACTGCGCCGCGCAAAGGCACAGGTCACCCGCACGGGCGGCCCGGCCTCGCAAGGTGGAGCACCCCAGGGAGGATACTCCCAGGGTGGCGGCTACGGACAGCAGCAGGGCTACGGAAACCAAGGTGGTTACTCACAGGGCCAGGCCAGCTATGGCGCACCCGCCGGCGGCTCTCAAGACGATCCGTGGCGCACATCCGATTCCGGTGCTGCGACCTCTTTCGCCGAAGATCCGCCCTTCTAAATAGCGCTTCGTCAGCAACACGCTGACACACGCTGAACACATGCTTGGGAGCGTTCACTCGCTCAGATCATCAAGGAGAACATCATGGCGAAGCCTCAACTTCGCAATAAGCCCATTAAGAAGAAGGCCAACCCGCTGAAGTCGGCCAAGATCGAATCGATCGACTACAAGGACACCGCTCTGCTGCGTAAGTTCATCTCGGACCGTGGCAAGATCCGCGCTCGCCGCGTCACCGGTGTCTCCGTCCAGGAGCAGCGTCGCATTGCTCGCGCCATCAAGAATGCGCGCGAGATGGCCCTGCTGCCCTACACCTCTACCGGCCGCTGATTCGAAGGGAAGGACTGAAAAATGGCAACTACCAAGCTCATCCTCACCCACGATGTGGAACGTCTCGGTTCCGCAGGCGATGTCGTCGAGGTCAAGTCTGGATACGCCCGTAACTACCTGGTTCCCCGTGGCTTCGCCACCAAGTGGACCAAGGGTGCACAGGCACAGATCGATCAGATGGCAGCAGCTCGCCGCCGTCGTGAGATCGCTTCCGTCGACGATGCACGCCTCGTGCGCGACGCCCTGCAGGCCGCGGTTGTAACCGTGAACAGCAAGGTCGGTGCACACGGACGCCTCTTCGGTTCCGTCTCTGCCGCTCAGATCGCTGACGCAGTGAAGGAACAGCTGAACCAGACCATCGATCGTCGTCGCGTGATCATCACCGACCCGATCAAGACCACCGGTGACCACACCGTGACGGTCAACCTCCACGCCGATGTTCGCGCAAACCTTAAGGTTCGCGTTCTGGCCGTGAAGTGACAGTCTGACAAGGCTTATACAAAAGCCGGGGCGTCCCGAAAGGGATTGCCCCGGCTTTTGTTATACCCGAATAGGCTTTACTCCGGACCGCCACCGCCACCGGGGCGTCCGCCACCACCATTTGAGCCCCCGCCGTTAGAGCCGCCACCGTTGCCGCCATTGCCGCCGTTATTTTGGGCAGAAGGAGTAACGGTTGGCTGAACCTCAGCGCCAGGAGTTTCCTGGGTCGCCTCGGGAGTCGGTGTTGGTGTTTCCTCAGTCGGAGTGGGGGTGGTCGTCGCAACCGGAGCAGGATTCACCGGAGTAGCGGTTTGACGCTTATACCAGTCGAAATGAAGCTTCGTATCGTTTGCGGTCGCCGCCTTCATGTAGCGCACCCACACGGTTACCGGCCAGTCGCCTCCGTGGAATTGGCCCAAACCGCCAATATTTGTCAGTGATACCGGGCTACCATTCTCATCCAGCTGGTACATGCTAACGGCAGTGACCAAGCTCGGGGTAAAACCAACGAACTGTGCGGTCTTCTGCTCTTCCGAGGTACCTGTCTTTCCGCCGCTATCCTGCTTGAGAACTGCAGCGGCCTCGGCTGTACCACCCGAAGCGGTCACGGCCTGCAGCGCAGGAAGGACCGTTGACATGGTCTTCGTATCGAAAACCTGCTTCGGGTTCACGGTGGTCTGGAAGACCTTCGAACCATCAGAGTTTTGCACCTCGCGGACGATGTGCGGGGTGGTTCGCTGGCCACCAGAAGCGATGGTCGAATACGCGTGAGCCAGATCGATATTGTGAGGAGCCGCGAAGCCCAGAACATTCAGCAGGGAGTCATCCAAGCCATTGGTGTCTTCGGGGATGCCCAGCTCAATAGCAACCTGCTTGGTCGTCGCGGATCCAACTTCCTGGTTGAGTCCAACGAAAACCGTGTTAATCGAATTCTTCGTTGCATTCACCAGGTTCTGTCGCCCCCAGGACACACCCGAATCATTGCTCACCGGACGCGCCAATCCACTGAAGGTCTTCGGCGACGAACCATCATAGGTGTCGTAGATCGACCCACCCTGTTCGGCGTGAGCAATCAAGGCGAAGGGCTTAAAGGTCGAACCGGCAGCCATGATGTCCTGCGTCGCACCATTTTGCTGGCGCTTGAGGTAGTCCTTGCCGCCGTATTCGGCAACGATTTCACCGGTAGCCGGATCGAGTGACGTCAAAGCCACGTGCATGGAGTCTTCATTCCACCCACGCACCGTGTACATGTACTCGGCAGCCTCAACCGCCTGATCCTGCTTTTCCTTATCAATTGTGGAAATGATTCGGTATCCACCGGTTGCCAGCTGATCGGCCGTGAAACCACCCTCTTGGGCGAGTTCCGTACGGATCTGCTCCATAAGATAACCGGTCGGCCCTTCCATTGTTGGCCCGCTCAAAGTATCGGGATCAATGGTCTTGGGGAATTCAGCCGCGTTCGCATCGGCCTGGGAAATCCACCCGTCTTCGACCATCAGATTGATGACACGAGTCCACCGCGAGCGCGCTTTCTCTTCATCAACTGCCGGGTCCCACGCGGAAGGAGCGGGAATGATTCCGGCAATCATTGCGGCCTCGGAAAGGGTGAGATCTTTTGCCTCGTGACCGAAGTAAGCCTGGGATGCGGCCTCAATTCCGTAGGCTCCACGCCCGAAGTAAATAGTGTTGAGGTAGTTACCGATGATCTGGTCTTTGGACTGTTCGCGGTTGATCTTGAGGGCAAGAATTGCTTCCTTGGCCTTACCCACATAACCGGTTGTTTCTCCAACGTAGTAGCGCTCAACATATTGCTGAGTCAGGGTTGATGCACCCTGGCGCGCCCCGCCCCTAATATTGTTGACCAGTGCGCGTCCAATACCTTTAAGATCAACGCCAGAGTTCGTGTAGAAAGTCCGGTCTTCCGAGGCAACGACGGCATGCGCAACATAGTCCGGAAGAGTCGATGCATCGATGATCTTCCTATTGACCTGCGACATCCGCCCCATTTCGGTGGTGCCGTCGGCGTAGTAGACAGTTGTGGTCTGCGCGAGTGCAACCTGATCAGCCTGGGGAACCGTCAACGCCGCATAGGCAACCAAGAAGGTCCCCAGCCCCGCGATGATCAGCCCAAGGAAAGTAAAGAGGATTCCGCGGCCGATACGTGCGCCCAGACTCCGCTTCTTCTTCCCCTTATTTGCCTTAGCGCCCTTAGCCGGGCCCTTCTTCGCACGCGCGCGGCTTGCTGCTGCCGAGGCCTCGCGATCGCTTTGCGGGCGAGTTGGACGCTTACGCGCACTACTTGCTGACGAGGAGCTAGCAGCTTGGGTGCTTGTGCGTCGCCCCTCGCTGCTGCTTCCAGTGCGCGCCGAGGCCCCGCCTGAGACCCGTGCAGCCGCGGACGTCCGCTTGGGTGCGGAGGGTGTCGAGGATGCGGAAGTCTTAGGAATCGTTCCCTCTCCATCGCGACGGGCCTGCTCTGCGAGCCGACGTCGAGTGGCCTCGGCCCGAGAGGGAAGAGGTCGACGTCCGCGGTCGTCGTTTGCGTTAGAAGGTGCCACGAAAAACCAGCCTTTCAGCATAGGTGATCGTGTCTAGCCTACGCAGAAAGCGTGCGTATTGCCTAAAGCAAGCTCCGGATCGGCTTAGTTTTCGCTGGCAGAACGACGCTTGCGCGCCTTCTTTTCGGCGGCCTTTGCTTCCCAGCGTTCCTGCTGCGCTTGATACTCCGCGGCGATCTCTCGAACTTCATCCGATGCCCACCACGCAAGGAGTGCTTCACGTGCCGCTTCTTCTCCCAAAGGTCCCTGTTCCATTCGAAGATCCAGAAGATAATCGCGGGCCATCTTCACGGCCTTCGAAGGACGCAGACCAAGAATTTCCATGATCTGATCGCCATCGAGATCGGGGCGAATAGCATCGAGTTCTTCTTGGGCGCGAAGAGCAGCAATACGCTCTTCCAGGTCGTCATAGGCAGCAGACAGGTAGGCAGCCTTGCGCTTATTACGTGTTGTGCAATCAGCGCGCGTCAAGCGATGCAGGCGCTCAAGAAGCTCTCCCGCATCGGCGACGTAGCGGCGGACGGCCGAATCCGTCCATTTCGCTTCCCCATAGCCATGGAAACGTAGGTGGAGGGCAACCAGTTCTGAAACGGCATCGATCGTTGCCTTATCAAAACGCAGGGCCTTCATCCGCTTACGCGTGAGCTTCGCTCCCACTAACTCATGGTGGTGGAATGACACGGTGCCATTGGATTCGAAGCGACGCGTGGCCGGCTTGCCCACATCGTGCATGAGTGCCGCGAAACGCAAAATGAAATCTGGACCGGGAACAGGACCGTCAGCATCGGTTTCCAAATCGATCGCTTGATCCAAAACGGTCAGCGTATGTTGGTAAACATCTTTGTGACGTTGGTGCTCATCAACGGTCGATACCAGAGCAGACAGCTCCGGAAGGACGATATCTGCAACCCCGGTGTGGACCATCAATTCCAAACCGCGCCTGGGCCACGGCGAAATAACAAGTCGTTCAAGTTCAGCGCGGATACGTTCAGCTGAAACGATCTCAAGGCGTCCGGCCATTGATTCCATGGCGTTCATGACGTCTTCATCAACATCAATACCCAGCTGGGCGCTGAAGCGAGCCGCGCGCATGATCCGCAGCGGATCGTCATCAAAGGACTGCAGAGCACTAACGGGGGTACGCAGACGGCCCGAAGCCAAATCACCAAGGCCATCGTGGGGATCAACCAGAGCCATCTGAGGCAATCGCATGGCCATCGCATTGACGGTGAAATCGCGCCGCGTTAGATCGCCTTCCAAGGTGTCGCCATACTCGACCTCAGGCTTGCGCGAACCGACCTCATACGAATCCGTGCGATAGGTCGTAACTTCAACGACCAGCTTTCCTCGGCGACCACCAATGGTCCCGAACTCGCGGCCAATATCCCAGGTTGCATTCCCCCACTGCGCCAATAGCTTTTCAGTTTTCTCCGGACGCGCAGAGGTTGTGCAATCAAAATCGTGGGGAGTGAGTCCCAAGAAGGCATCGCGAACCGGTCCACCGACCAGGCTAATTTCCTCTCCAGCTTCGGCAAAAATTTCACCGAGCTCGAGGATTTCCTTGGGAAGGTGGGAAAAAGCCTGCTGTGCCTGAGCCATTAATAGACCCAGATCGCCCTCGCCTAGACCGCTGGGAAGGGGGGCGTGTGAGCGGGATTGACCCATCGTTCGCGAAAGTTGTGTACTCATCCCCTCCAGCATGCCATGATTTCCGCATCTTTGATGCATCCGCACCACGGCCTCGTCTTCGGTTGACATGCGCCGAAGGTCGCACCAATTGACCTTCTGACACACAAAAATTGCGGTAATTCCCACTTGACCGATGGTGCGACCTGACCAAGAGCCCCAATCCCGCCTAAAGTGGAGGTATGACTGTGCCTTCTGAAGCCTTACGACCCGGAGTGCCCCGGCCTCCGCGTCGCAATCCTTCTTTGCGCACGGTCCAGCCGACACCCCATTTCCTTCCCGTTTCTTCTGAAACCTCCGCGGGCGGCGTCGTTGTCGATGTTCGCGATGGTCAGCCCTATGCGGCAATCATTGCTCGCCGTAATCGGTCGGGGAAGATCGAATGGTGCCTCCCAAAGGGACATCTTGAAGGCCGTGAGTCTCCCGAGGAAGCGGCTCTGCGCGAAGTCGCCGAAGAGACCGGAATCCACGGGCGAATTATTCGTCACCTGGCATCGATCGACTACTGGTTCTCAGGTGCAGATCGACGGATTCACAAGGTCGTTCACCACTACTTAATGGGCTACATCTCAGGCTCCATCACCGTCGAGGGCGACCCCGATCACGAGGCCGAAGACGCCGCATGGGTTCCCCTGCGCGACCTCACCCAGGAGCTGGCCTATCCCAATGAAAGGCGCATTGTCGGTATCGCTTTGGACTTGCTCTACCGGGATGCATCATGATCAAGCCGCCAGCAGCTCGATACGTACTGACTCTTCTGCCTCTGAGCGCACTACTCCTGGGGGTCACCCCCGCGAGCGCTCAGGCGCTGCCCACGCACGTTCAGGGAACCCAAAGAGCGCAGGCCTCGGCTTCTTCGCGCTCCACCTCTCCTTCTGTGCTCGCGCCCCAATCAACAACACGACCGCAGATCTTGGGGGATGCGGATCAGGCCTCGGGAATTGACGTACGAATCAATAAGCTGGAGCCACGGGTCATTACTTCGCAGCACAACCTGCAGGTATCGGGCGTCGTTCGAAACCTGTCGGATAAGCCCGTCACGAACCCATCGCTGGATGCCTACGTCCAGACCTATTCACCCGTGACCGCACCGGAGCTTTCCTCATACCTTTCAGGCCAGAGCTGGCAGGGTCGGCGCGTTCACGCGGGGACCCTCGAGGCAACGATTGCTCCTCACTCCGAGCAGACCTTCCACATCACGATCCCTTTTGAATCCCTTCCCTTCGGATCAGATTTCGAGTGGGGACCGCGTGGAATCACCGTCGTCGTTGAAGGCGATGAAACTCGCGGCTCTGATCGCTCAATCCTCGTGTGGGATTCGGGTTATTCCCTTGAACCCACTCGCGCAAATGTCCTGCTCCCGTGGACCGAATCAACGCCGCAAACTCCCACCGACTCCTATTCGATCCTCTCCGCAGCATCGATGACCGGTGTTACCTTCGCGACCGATTCAGATACTTTGGTCCGCGAGCTCATGGTCCCCGAAGACCAAAGTTCAACTCGCGCTTTCCCCTCCGTATCCTCCTCGCCTGCTTCTCCTTCGACTTCCTCTTCTTCCGAGGCCACCGCCTCCGCTTCACCCAGTGCGTCCTCTTCGCCCACTGCGCGTTCCGAGGCCGAGATCACGGCAGATCGCAATACTCGCGCGGCCTTTCTCCAAACTTTCTTTGAGCGCACGAAAGAATTGGTTGCTCTGCCCAGCCACGACGCAGACCTTTCCTTGGCAACCACGCTCAACAATGACGCGGTCATGGACTACCTGACCTCATCGCGCGCCTCGGTTCCAACCTCCGTCAGCAAGGTCAAGGCTCTCCTGCCTTCCTCGCGTTCAAATGCGTCTACTTCTCCCACGAGCTCTGCTTCTTCGTCCTCAAGCGCAACTCCCTCAAGCGAAAGTTCGCAATCACCTAGCGCCACCCCCTCGCCGGACTCAAGCTCGGCCTCGTCAGATAACGACAACTCCGGGCCAACACTGATCTCAAATGTTTCCTGGCCTGCCTCGCAAAGCTGGGGTACCCAAGCGCTCAACAGCAAATACGCCTCGACTGTGATTGCTCCTCCCGGGCAACTAGCGCCAAGCTCAGAGCAGAACTTCACCTCGATGGCCAAGGTCAAGCTCTCATCTGACGGCCAGACCCACACGGGTGACTCTGCTCAGTCTGGGGACACGGTCACTGCTCTTGCCTCAATCGACAATCTGAGCGAGCTCTTGTCGTGGGATGCGCAAAGCGTTGATGATGAGCTGGATACTCAGCAATTCCTGACAGCTTTGACCGCGATGATCACTCGCGAGCGCCCAAACTTCTCGCGTACCTTATTTGTTCCACTTCAGCGTGGGTCCTCGCTGGATGAGAATCGCATTGAGCGTGTTCGTGCGATCCTTGATAACCGCTGGGTTAAGGGGACTAGTTTCGGTGAACTTGTGGATTCCGAGGCCACCGATATTGACCGTAACCCCGTCGAGGATGCTCATTTTTCTGACGAACTGCGCTCGCAAACGGCAGGACTGAGCGCGGCATTTTCAAACGCTCTTCCCCTGGCCGATGCCACAGAGAATGTCGATGCCGCGCGTCTTCAATTGAATTCGACCGTGGCCAGCGCGCTCCAAGCGGATGCGGGTGACCAGCAAAGCCAGACGATCACTGCGAATACGCAGGCACTTGATGCATTCAGGTCCTCCGTCTCAGTTGAATCCTCGAACGCCGTCAACCTGATCAACAAGAGCGCGAATTTCCCCGTTCGCGTGCGTAATTCACTTCCCTGGCCAGTCAATGTCGAAGTGACTTTGCTTCCCAGCGACCCACGCCTGCGCGTAACCAGCACGGGAACGGCCACGATCCCCGCGAATTCCTCCTCGAATGTGGATGTGCCAGTCACGGCAATTGGTTCGGGTGATATTCGCGTGACCTATAAGGTGTCAACGCCCAGCGGAGCTGTTCTTGATGATTCCCAGAAAGTCCTGGTGCGAATGCGCGCGGGATGGGAAGACGCAGCCACTGCGGTCATGACCGTCATTGTCGGAATTGCCTTCTTTGGCGGCATCATTCGGACCATTCGACGTCGTTTGAAGTCCTCGCAGACCGAAGAGTCTTCGCATCTTCCCGGTATGGGCGGCGTCGAAAAGGGCACAGTGAACGTTCCACTTTCCAGCGGCGGTTTTGTCCAAGCAGGACGTCCCCCGCGTCACCCGGATCATCCGGAAAGCTCGGATTCACCCAAACCAGATGTAGAGGATCAGAATGAGTGAAAGCCAGGCCCGCAACGGCTCACTTCTTCGAGCCAGCGTACTGATGGCCTCGGGAACAATGGTTTCCCGAGTCCTTGGCTTCATTAAAGCCGCCATGCTCTTGGCGGCCCTGGGTTCTGCCGGTGGCGCTGTCTCCGCGGCTTTCCAAACGGCAAATACTCTTCCCAACACAATCTTCAATCTGCTGGCATCGGGCGTTTTCGATGCGGTCCTGGTTCCCCAGATCGTGCGCGCACTCAAACGCGACGAGGGTCAGGTCTACATCAACCGACTGATTACTCTGGCCGGAACGATTCTGTTCCTAGTCGCCTTCGTTTCAACTCTCTTGGCACCGGTACTCATCGTCATCATGGCACCCGGATACAGCCAAGACATTCGCTCACTTGCCGTTGCTTTCGCGTTCTTGTGTCTCCCGCAGATTTTCTTCTACGGCCTATACAACCTCTTGGGCGAGCTGCTCAATGCCCGCGGTGTCTTCGGTCCCTACATGTGGGCGCCAGTGCTCAACAACATCATTGCCATCGCGGGTCTGGTGGCTTTCCTCATTCTGTGGGGTGCCCACGAAGATTTCGCAATTTCTGACTTCACATCCCCCCAGTTCTGGCTGCTGTCGATCACAACCACTTTGGGTGTGGTCTGCCAGGCTCTGGTGCTCTTCATTCCCATGCGTCGCGCGGGAGTCTCCTTCAAGCCTGATTTCCACTTCCGCGGAACGTCTTTTGGTTCTGCCTCAAAGGTTGCGGGTTGGACCTTTGCAACCTTGGGTGTGTCTCAGGTTGGTGTTCTTTCGACGAACGCAATCGCTTCAATTGCGGATAACTACCTGAACCAGAACCCCATGCCCATCGCGGGCCTGGCGGGATATTCGGCAGCCTTCTTAATCTTCATGCTGCCTCAGTCGGTCATCACTGTTTCTCTTGCAACCGCGATCTTTACGCGATTGAACTACGCGGTTGCCGACGACAATGACCAAGAAGTTGCCGAGCACTACCACACAGGTATTCGCCTGATTACCTCACTGACGGTTCTTGCCGCCGCGATCTTCATGGCGGGCGCGGCTCCCATGATGCAGCTTGTTGTTACAAACACTGCCCGCCCCGAACTCATTTCTTCCTACGCGCTGATCCTGGTCTCCCTCATGCCCGGTGTGGCCTCAACGGGCATCGTTTTGATGAGCCAGCGCGTCTTCTTTGCCTACGAGGATGCCAAGCCCGTCTTCTTGATGGGTATTGTTCCGACGATCTTGCAGATCATTGTCGGTTGGTCGATCTACTTCGCAACCGGCGTGCGCTGGTGGGTAATCGGTGCAGCTCTTGGCGAAACGGTCTGCCGAATCGTTCAGGGTTTGATTGCGATGCGCTGGGTCGGACAGCGCAACAGCTACGTGAATTCCTCGGAAATCACGCGCTCCTACCTCACCTACGTTGGATGTGCGATCATCGCCGGCGGTATCGGTTTTGGCGCTCTTTGGCTCATGGGTATCTACACGACCCTGTCCTCGAAGATCCTGCGCTGGCTGCTTTCGGGTGTGAAGTTCGGCGTGGTGGCCATTATCGTCACCGTCGTGTACATGATCGCAATGCGCGTGATCAATCCCCAAGAATCTTCAACCAGTATTCGTCCCCTGCTCAAGCGTTTACACCTTCCGATCGCGGTATGTGACCTGCTTTCGGCCGCGCAGCCTACACCTGAACCACAAAGCGTTCATAATGGTGTGGCACCGTCCCCTCAGGAGGAAACCATGGCTACCGAGGATCAGCACACTCCCCGTGAAGGAACGCCACATTGGGTTCCGCTTTCTGTTGACCTTTCGGTGCCAAGCTTCGATGATGTTGTTCATCCCGACGGCGAGGGCCACCCTGCGGCATCGTCTCATTCACCCCAGCAGGACACACCTGCGAATGTCCCAACCCTTCCTCACAGCAATCGCGGTTCCCAAGGGAGCGTCCAGATGAGCCAAGCAAAGCCCGAACACCCCATCGTCCCGACCCTGCCCGCAACCGCGCGCATGTACGACGTCGACGCAACTGCACCCGCCGGTATCCCCTTGGGTGCCGCAGCTGCCGAGGCCTCGGCTGAGACAGCCGCCGCTAAGGCTGAGCATCAGGAATCATCTTCTCGTATCCCCGCTCCGCTTCCCCACGGTTTCGCCGAGGGCGCGGTTGTCGGAGGGGCTGCAGCATCCGTTGCGGGTTCTGGCGCGGCTGCCACCTCGGCTCGCTCCTCCGGTCACGGTCATTCCGAGGCCGGCGGAGGCAGTAACGGAGGCTCCGGCGGTGGCCGTGGAAACTCTGGCGACGCTCAGGGTCACGATGAACACTCAGGTGCTTCGGCCTCGGGAAATGGAGGCGAGAAGGTAATTGACCCCACGCGACCCACGATTATCTTTGCTGCAGTTCTGACCGTCGTTGCCACGATTTGGGCGGGCGCAACAGCCTTTAGCCCGGTCAAGCACAGCGATATCGCCAGCTCGTCCAGTAAGGCAAGCTCATCGGCATCCGCATCTGCCTCGGCATCGGGGCAGCCCACCCAGGAAGCCACTCAGGCAGCGACGGAGAAGCCCGTCATCTCCAGTGTTTCCGTGTTGTCCTGGCAAAACGATAAGGGTGACCACGAGGAAATGGCTGTCAATATGATTGACGGCGACGCAAAGACGAATTGGCACTCGCGCTACTTCGATTACAACCAGTTCCTAGACCAGACCGCGGTCACCATCGTGGTGAAGCTTGAGAAGAAAGCAACGGTCTCTGAGATCACCTTGGATATGGATCCGTCGACAACCGGTGGCGAAGGCGTTGTACGTGCTGTAAATCCCAATACGCCTCGAGAGGGAACAGAAATCGCAACGACGACGTTCTCTCCCAAGACGGACATCAAACTGGCACATCCCGTGGAAACTGAAGCTATCAGCATCACCTTCCGTAAGATGCCAACATCGCAAGACGGCCGCGCCTGGGCGTGGGTCAGCGAATTGTCAGTGAAGTAACCGTTACCTGCTCAAAAGGAGACATCATGTCTGAAACTATCCACGACGTCGTCATCGTCGGCTCCGGTCCTGCGGGATACACTGCGGCTATTTACACTGCGCGCGCTGGATTCAAGCCTGTTGTTGTTGCCGGTGCCCTGGCTGCCGGTGGCGCCCTGATGAACACGACTGAAGTTGAGAATTTCCCCGGTTTCCCCGAGGGCGTCCTTGGCCCGGATCTCATGGACAACATGCGTCAGCAGGCCGAAAAGTTCGGTGCTGATGTTCGCTACGAGGATGCCTACACGCTGGAGCTCGAAGGCGATATCAAGAAGATCACCCTTGAGGATGAAACCCTCTTGGCTCGCAGCGTCATCTTGGCGACCGGTTCCGAATACCGTCATATGAATGTTCCCGGCGAAGAAGAGTTCTCTGGTCGAGGCGTTTCTTTCTGCGCGACCTGCGACGGTTTCTTCTTCCGTGATAAGCACGTCATCGTTGTCGGTGGCGGTGACTCCGCAATGGAAGAGGCAACCTTCTTGACGAAGTTCGCTTCAAAGGTCACTGTCGTTCATCGCCGTGATCAGCTGCGTGCGTCTAAGGCCATGGCCGATCGCGCACTGGCCAATGAGAAGATCGAATTCGCGTGGAACTCCGTCGTCGAAGAGGTTCTGGGCGATTCGGCCGTGACCGGTGTTCGCCTGCGTTCCACCGTTGATGATTCGACTCGCGTTCTTGATGCCGATGGTGTTTTCGTTGCCATCGGTCACCTTCCCCGCACCGCCGTAGTTTCCGGTCAGGTTGCTTTGGACGAGGCCGGTTACATCCTGGTCAATGACCCGGGTACCGCAACTAGCCTTCCGGGTGTCTTCGCCTGTGGCGACGCTGTTGATCACACCTACCGCCAGGCAATTACTGCTGCAGGTTCCGGTTGCCGCGCTGCCTTGGATGCGCAGAACTGGCTCGAATCTCAAGAGTAAGTATTGAAGTCCTTCGGTTTCCTGAGCTTTGGACACTAAGCACGGGACAGAAGGCGCGGACTGAGCGGGCGCGATGCCCTTCATCAGGCAATCGAGTTATCTGTTGCTGCTGATGATCTTGGAGTGAATGGGGCCTACTTCAGGGTTCATCACTTTGCGCCCCAGGGGGCTTCGCCTATACCGCTTCTTTCTGCGGTTGCAGCACGGACAGCACATATCGAAGTGGGTACCGGCGTTATCGATATGCGCTAGCACATGTCTGAGTTATGACGTTTGGTGCCACCCCTATCGTTTGTGGGCACGCGCTGCGCGCAGCCCGTTGGCGATAACGACGACCTCGGCGACCTCGTGGACGAGGACGACCGCGGCCAGGCCGAGCACGCCGGTGATGGCCAGCGGCGGCAGCACGGCGATGATCGCCAGGGACAGCACGATGTTCTGGTTCATGATCGCCCGGCCGCGGCGGGCATGCCGCAGCGCCTGCGGGATCAGGTCGAGGTCGCGCCCGGTGAAGGCGACGTCGGCAGACTCGATCGCGGCGTCGGAGCCGGTCGCGCCCATCGCGATGCCCACAGTCGCACCGGCCAGGGC
>JBHRQN010000037.1:0-18264 GCA_042645485.1 Pauljensenia sp. | reverse complement strand
TCATAGCTTCATGCGAAGCATAATTCTGCGAAGCTATGACTCTTGCTGATATCAAACACTGTGGGCGATGTTTCACGTGAAACATCGCCCACTAGCTGCTGATTGTACTGCTCAGTGATCTAAGGCGATCACGTCCAGCACAACTGAATTCAAGTTATGCTCTATTGCCTGTTCACATGCGGAAGGAGAAGATCAGCAAGACGTTGCAGATCATCCGAACCTGCAAACTCGATGATGATCTTTCCCTTTCTCTTTCCCTCAGAAACAGTTACGCGTGTATCCCAGGCATCCGCAAGCACCTGGCTCATATGCTCGCCAAGCGGCGATGAAACCTTGACTCGCTTCAGTGAAGGCTTCGAAGGGCGCTGTACAGATCCAAGACGAACTAGTTCTTCAGTGGTTCGAACAGATAAACCTTCAGCAATAATCCTATTGGCGAGGATCTCCATATCTTCAGGCGTAGGTAGGCCAAGAAGTGCACGCGCGTGCCCTGCGGACAAGACCTGTGCCGAGACCTTCTTTTGCACCGAGGCCGGGAGTTTCAGCAAGCGAAGGGTATTTGCAATTTGCGGACGAGAACGCGCAATCTTCTTCGAGAGTTCTTCCTGCGTAGCCCCAAAATCCGCCATGAGCTGCTGATACGCAAATGCTTCTTCCAAAGGATTCAGCTGCGCTCGATGGAGATTCTCAAGTAGTGCATCACGGAGCAGGTCTTCGTCATCAGTGTGTCGAACGATCGCGGGGATTGAATCCAGGCCAGCAAGTTCGCTTGCTCGTAAACGTCGCTCACCCATAATCAGTTCATAACGAGCCTCCGGCTTCTCCTCAAGGAACACCTTGAGTGTCTCAGAAGGTTGCTCATTCAGGGGAATGCGTCGAACAACTACCGGCTGCAAGACACCAACTTCTCGAATCGAAGCTGCCAGTTCATTCAGGTCGTCTTCATCGAATACTTGGCGCGGTTGACGGGTATTTGGAACGATCTGCTCAAGCGGTATTTCTGCGAACGTGGCACCAGGCACTTGCATCAAATCCGATGTTTCACGTGAAACATCGTCACTCACATGCGCTGAAGTGCTCCCATAAGACTCATGCATTTTGTTTCGCGCGGAACGAGTAGAGCCGGAAGATTGAGACGAAGCAGTAGTGACAGACGCACCTGAGATAGCCGCGACCTTCTCATCATCAGAACTGGTACTCGCTGCAGTCTGTGCACTCGCCTTAGATCGAGCCGATGACTTGGACTTCAGCGATGCTGACTTAGCGGTTCGAGATTTTGGTTCCAACAATTCACGGGCGGAACCTCCACGCACTGCCCCGGACGATTTACGCTCACCAGGGAAAAGAACATCGAGGGGTCGCTTGGCCACATCTTCGGGCTTTTCAGTTTGGGCAGGGGGGATGAGTGCACCCAAACCACGCCCTAAACCTGTACGTCGTTGGGGCTTATGAGTTGATTCTGATTGCTCGGCCATGCACACTTACCAATCTCGCGAATACTGAATGTTAACTACATTGTTTCACGTGAAACAGCAAAATGTGTATCGAGCAAGTAAAAACGCGTTTTCACAGACGCGTTCTCCTGAGAAAAAGAATCAGGGCTTAACCGCCTATCAAAACGATCGAAACCCTGAAAAAGTGATTTAAGTGAGCAAAAAGAGATATTACTTCGCCAGGCGATGACTCAACTCGTACGCAGCCTTGCGATAGGCAAGTGAGCCGGCGCCATTCGGATCGTAGGTGATAACGCTCTGCCCATAGCTTGGCGCTTCAGAGACGCGAACCGAACGAGGAATGACAGTCTGCAAGGTTTGCTCAGGGAAGTGTGAACGTACCTCATTCTCAACTTCCTCGGATAAGCGCGTGCGCTTGTCTGCCATGGTGAGAAGCATAGTTGAAACGTGTAGTTTTTTATTGAGGTCGGCACTAATGCGATCGATGGTCGACCACAACTGGCTCAAGCCTTCAAGCGCGTAGTACTCAGTTTGAATAGGAATCAATACCTCGTCAGCTGCAACCATCACGTTCAAGGTCACCAGACCAAGCGAAGGAGGACAATCAATGAAGATCAGATCAATTTGCTGATATGCCTGAACAAAGTACTCGACAGCATCGGCAAGACGAAACTCTCTACGCTCAAGATCAACAAGCTCAATTTCTGCGCCTGAAAGATCAATAGTAGCCGGGCATACCCACAAGTTATCCATGTCGGGACAAGCTTGAAGAACTTCACCGATCGTCAATTGACCGGTAATAACCTCATAGGTCGAAGGCGTGCCAGGAGTATGAGCAACGCCGAGAGCACTCGAAGCGTTGCCTTGAGCGTCGGCATCGATAACAACAACCTTCAGACCAGCCAGCGCGAAAGAGGCCGCAAGATTAACAACCGAAGTCGTCTTACCAACGCCACCCTTTTGATTCGCTACCGCAATAACGCGTGTCGAAGCGGGTACGCCAAACTCAGCCGTCTCAAGGAACTCTCGATCCTGAAAATTCCGCGTAATTTGGTCCGAAAGTGGGGTATCGCCGGCCATAAAACACAAGCCTTTCTCACACGTCGATGACACAAGTGTAGGCAGTCATGCCCGCGGGAGAAAACCGAGGACACACCCGTAGAAAAGAAATAAGGAATTAGGAACGAAGTCTCTTCGCGACAACGACGTAAGTTGAATCATCTTCCATTACCGAGGGAACCTCATGGATCTGAGCACTTAGGTGATGACGCTTCAACTCAGCTGCGGCGGCCTCAACTTCTTCAGCCGCACGGCGCCCTTTAAGAGCGACAAGCGAACCACCGGGAGCAATGAGCTTCGATGTCATACGCACGAGCTTCGTCATATTCGCCAGCGCACGTGAGGTCACCACATCGGCCTTGCCCTTACCGCGCAGTTCCTCGGCACGAGCCTGATGAATGCCGACATTGTCCAAACCAAGAGTATCCACAACATCAGCAAGCCATTCGCAACGTCGCGCCATGGGCTCAGCAAGATGAACATGAAGATCTGGGCGACAAATCGCAATGACAATCCCAGGGAAGCCTGCCCCGGAACCGACATCCAAAATCTGTCCCTTCTTGGGAAGAAACTCCAAGACGGCGGCAGAGTTCACCAAGTGCCTCGACCAGAGTCGGGGGAGCTCACGCGGACCGATCAGCCCGCGGAGCTCACCTTCCTCAACAAGCATGTTCGCAAACTCGGCAATGTCTGGGTAGGCCAGACCGAAAAGCTCTCGAACTTCGGGTCCGGGAACCTCAAGTTCAAGGTCATCTTCGGCCTCGCGAGGGGAATTACCGAGCGCGTCCACTCAGGCCTCCTCGGCCTCGTCGGCGGAGTCAGTATCGGTGTCAACATCCTCAGCAGGAAGGATGACAACGCGACGACGGGGCTCAACACCCTCGGACTCACTGCGCAGACCCTCGGAAGCAACAACGTCGTGGCAGACCTTGCGCTCGAAGGGGTTCATGGGCTCAAGCTTCTGGGGCTCACCGGTCGCGCGAAGTCGCGCAATCGCCTCGTGAGTCAGGTCCTGAAGATCAGCCTTACGATCAGCGCGGAAGCCCGCAATATCGAGCATGAGTCGCGAGCGTTCGCCAGTTTCAGTCTGAACAGCAAGGCGCGTCAGTTCCTGAAGGGCGTCGACAACTTCGCCATCCTCGCCGACCAAATGATCCAGAGCAGAGGGATCTTCCGAAATGATCTCTACTGATGCGCGGCCATTCTGGACATCAATTTCGATGTCGCCGTCAAGGTCAGCGATATCCAGCAGTTCTTCCAAGTAATCGGCAGCGAGCTCGCCTTCTTCCTCAAGGCGCGAGAGCTCGTTTGTCGTTTCTTCGCTCATGTTTATCCTCCGTAGGGGTTTGATGCCTCAGGCATCGAATGGTCTATGGGCGCCTCAGCGCTTCTTCTTTGCAGCCGCGCGGCGAGCCTTGCGACGTTCCTGGCGCTTGCGCTCGAGCTCTGCGGCTTGAGCATCCGAGGAGGCCTCGGAAGAAGCGCTCTGTCCGCCACGAGCGCGAACCTGTCGCTGGGCCTCTTCACGCTTAGCAGCAGCCTCGCGACGTTCTGCTGCACGCTCAGTCGCAACCTTCACACCCTTCATCCAAACCTCATCGGGAAGGGTCGTCCACTCTTGCATGGACAGGTTGCGGTAAACAGAAACGATCTCTCCGGCGCTCATTGCCTGGGGGAAATCGGAGGCGATCTTCTGACGCTTGGCACGGCTACGAACCTCGGTCAACGTGGTCTCGTTAAGAGCCTTGAGTTCATCAGATCCATCGGCCAGATCGCGGCGCTTCTCGTCATATTCCGCAAAGAAGGGACGTGCCCACGACTGGTAGGCATCCTGACGCTTGGCCAAGAGTTCTTTGTAAGCAGCGGAGTTCGGATTCGGAATATTCTTAATCACCCACAGCATCTGCAGGTAGCCCCAAATGCCCGCGGTGGTCGTGTAGATCACGACACCCATCTGGAAGAACAGACCCGAGAAGATGAACATGAAGGGCATGAAGTACATCATCATGCGCTGCGAACGAACCATGGGGTTGTTTGGATCCTGGTTCTGCGGCATGTTCTTCGTCATCGTCAGCCGGATGGTCAAGAACTGCGTTGCAACCATAACAATGATGAAAATGACGAAGACCAGAGTCGGCAGCGACATGAGCTGCGCGTCGCGAATGGTGTGCGACAGCGGGACACCGAAGACCTGGGAGGCATCAATTTCGCTGGCGACCGACTGAGTGATCGGACCCAGTGAATCAATGTGGCGCGAACCGACCGAGTAGGTGTTTTCGGCAAGTGCGTGGATCGCGTAGATCGCGCGGTACATCGCGAAAAGAACGGGCAGCTGAACCAGCATCGGCAAGCAGGACGCGAAGGGGTTGACTCCGTACTTCTTATTGAGTTCGGAGATTTCTTGCTGCATCCGCTGGCGCGAGGCGACGTCAGTCTTTCCCTTGTACTTCGCCTGAATCTTCTGCATTTGGGGCTGAACAATGGAGGTGCCCCTCATACTCTTCAGCTGCTTGAGGTACAGCGGGATGATGAGCACGCGCACAAGGATGGTCAGCAGGATGATGGAGATAATCCATGCAAGTCCTGCACCTGAACTCATTCCAACAAGCAGAAGCAAGTCGTGAATTCGAATCCACAGCCATGCGACTGCGACAACGAAGGGATAGAGAATGGAATCCACAGGAGATCTCCTTATGATGCGCGGGGGACACCGCTCGTGTCCGCGTGGTGCTCGGCTCCTGCCGAGAAGTCTTGATTATTCATGCCCATGACGGGCCGTGCCCAAGGGTCGTCGTATCCGGCCCAATCTGCCGGAGGGACCCAGGCCTCGCCAGTCCATTTACCGCGAGCGGGAACTTCATCGACCCCGCCTAGGCTCCACGGATTACAACGAAGGATGCGCCACACGGCCAGGATTGTCCCTTTGACGAGGCCGTGGGTGTGCAATGCGCCCAAGGCATAGCTTGAGCAGGTGGGGTAGTAGCGACAACGCGGGGCACACATGGGGGAAATAAAACGCTGGTAGAAACGCACGGGAAGAATGGCAATGTAGGCAAAAGGAGAGCTCATGGGCGACCTCCCTCCCGATGATCCCATTTCTTCCATGCACGGCGAAGAACTTGGTCTAATTCTTCCCCAAGTTCGCACGAGCTTGCACCCAGGGCGTCATGCTTAACGCGAACAACGACACGTGCTCCCTGAGGAAGTGCGCCCAAGCGTTCTTTCATGAGGTGACGCAATTGCCGTTTAACTCGGTTACGTCCAACCGCTCGTTTAATTTGGCTTTTAGGTACGACGAAACCGACGAGGCGTGAATCACTATCCTCGTCGGTTCGACAATGCACAATGAGCCTTTGCTGACCCGCGCGCGATCCGCTTCGGATTGCGAGGCGGAAGTCCGCTGGATTCACCATGCGGTTCGAGCGGGGCAACACCTCGCGAAAGCTCAGGCGGAGAGGCGGGCGCGGCCCTTGCGACGGCGTGCAGCCAGGATTGCGCGGCCAGCGCGGGTGCTCATACGCAGGCGGAAGCCGTGCGTCTTCGAACGACGACGGTTGTTCGGCTGATAAGTCCGCTTGGTGGTCACTGATATCTCCTCGAATTGGTCATGGACAGTGTGCGCCGCAATTAGGCACACATACGAACTGACAGCCTACGGGTTTTTGGCCGTTCCGTCAACGAAAGAGCGCCGTACCACACCGAATCCACACCTGTGGAAGCAGGTGTGGATAAATTGGGGGTTAGTTATCCACATGCAAAGTTATCCACAGAGCTGTGGACAGAGGTCTTTTCTTTTTGGCACAAGGGTGAGGTGTTGTAACTACACAAATGTCATTTGGGGATTAAATATCCACAGGTCTATCCCCAGCTGTGGAAAACATGACATGCTTGTAAAGTTATCGGTGGATAATGATTCGCAACCGATATCATTTCTCGTGTCCTATCTCACGTCAGCTTTCGGAGGTTCCCGTGTCGATCGATGCCCTTACTCAGGCTTGGTCTGAGGCACTGTCGCAAAACTCAGATCAGCTGGGACCCGCAGCCATGTCTTTCCTACGTTCAGCAAAGCCGCTGGGCGATATTGACGGCACGATCCTCATCGCAGTTCCCAATGACTTCGCAAAAAAGTGGATTGAAAACAACGGTGCAAATGACCTCACGCAGGCACTTGCTGCAATTCTTGGTCGAAGTGTTCGACTGGCTGTAACCATCGACCCCACTTTGGATGCACAAGAAGAAGCGGTAGAGGAAAGCTCCTCCACGGCCTCGGAAATTGCGGATAACTCAGCGCCTACCTCACAGGCCGAGCCCGCCCATTCATCCTCTTCTTCTCAGGCTTTTTCACAGCTCAGCCAAACCTCCGGCAGCACGGGAAGCCCACAACTGGCAATCGATACCGCCAGCACGCATCTCAATCCCAAGCACACTTTTGACACCTTCGTCATTGGTCCTTCGAACCGCTTCGCTCACGCTGCAGCTTTTGCGGTATCGGAAAGCCCGGGACGTGCCTACAACCCGCTGTTCATTCACGGTGGTTCCGGGCTGGGGAAGACCCACTTAATCCACGCAATTGGCCACTACACGCTGTCACTCTTCCCGCAGATGCGCGTACGCTACGTGAACTCAGAGGAATTTACCAACGACTTCATTAACTCTGTGCGCGAGGAAAGCATTGAGGAGTTTCAGAGGCGCTACCGCGAGGTCGACGTTCTGCTCATTGACGATATCCAATTCATTCAAGGCAAAGAACGTACGGTCGAAGAGTTCTTCCACACCTTTAACTCTCTGTACAACGCGGGAAAGCAGGTCGTTCTGACCTCAGACGTGCCGCCTCGCGAACTCGATCTGGAAGATCGAATCCGTTCGCGCTTCGCAGCGGGCCTTTTGGTCGACGTCCTTCCTCCCGACCTAGAAACCCGTATCGCTATCTTGCAAAAGAAGGCCAGTGCGGAAAATATCGAAGTTGATCCTCGGGTTCTGGAATACATTGCCCAGCGAATTTCCTCGAATATCCGCGAACTTGAAGGTGCCCTGGTGCGAGTTGCGGCCTTCGAATCCCTGTCGAAAGAACCGGTCACCGTTTCGATGGCAGAGATGCTCTTGAAGGATTTTGCTTCCGACCCGCAGGACACTGAGGTCACACCAACGCTGATTATGAGTCAGACCGCGACGTATTTCGGCGTGACGATTGACCAATTGTCGTCCTCGGACCGTTCGCATGTCGTCGTCGAGGCACGTCAGATCGCGATGTACCTGTGCCGTGAACTCACTGATCTTTCGCTTCCGAAGATTGGCGCCGCATTTGGCGGACGCGACCACACAACCGTGATGCATGCGAATAAGAAGATTGTGGGGTTGATGGCAGAGAAGAGGGAGACCTTCAACTACGTCACTGAGTTGACCAACCGCATTAAGCAGGCCGCACGCCAGTCGGCGACTCTCAGCTAAAAACTAGGCGTTTCAGGGTGCAAACTTCCTTTCCACAGAAGCTGTGGAAACTGTGGTGAAACATCATCGATCGCTTGTGTACGACGCAGAGCAATTTGTGGAGAAAAACAACAGAACAATTTTCGTCCACAAAAACGTGTAGTTCGTTCACACACAGATTCACATATTCATCCACGAAAGAAGTGCTGTCATTTCACGGTAAAAATGGGTTTTCCACAAAATCCACATAGCCGATGATGATGACGAACTTTAGTTCAAGACAAATAACAAAAAATCGCCAACATCAGTGAGGCCTCGAGTTCAGACTCGTGAAGGTGTAATTCTCAGTTTCCTTGAGGCCTACAGCCAGGTAAACTGACCACGGTATATCTACATTCAGTTCCAAGGAGAATCCATGAAGTTCACCGTCGCCCGCGACGTGCTTGCAGAAGCTGTTTCATGGACAGCGCGTGTACTTCCCACCCGTCCCGCAAGCCCCATCCTTGCTGGTATGCGAATCTCGGCTCAGGGTCAGGAACTGACTCTGTCCTCCTTCGACTACGAAGTTTCTGGAAACTCGCGTATTCCCGCCTCGGTTGATGAAGAAGGCGAAGTTCTGGTTTCCGGTCGACTTCTTGCAGATATTTCTAAGTCTCTGCCCAATAAGCCGGTCACCATCGAAGTTGATGGACAAAAAGTTTCTCTTTCCTGCGGTTCCTCGCACTTCACCTTGGCAGTCATGCCTATCGATGAGTACCCGCTTCTTCCCGCACAGCCTCAGGTTGCAGGTTCTGTAGATTCGCAGGTTTTCCAGCAGGCCGTTGCTCAGGTATCGATCGCAGCTTCTCGCGATGAAACCCTTCCGCTTCTTACCGCTGTCCGCGTCGAAATCGACGGCGATAACATCACGCTTTTGGCAACCGACCGCTACCGTCTGGCCATGCGTGAGCTCAAGTGGGATTCGGTTTCCGATATGTCCGAAGCCGCACTGGTCAAGGCACGCATTCTTCAGGATGTCGCAAAGTCCATGACTTCTGGTGCAAAGGTTGAGATTGGTCTGTCGCAGGAATCTCAGCCGGGCGCTTCTTCGCTGATCGGCTTCCAGGCCGGTGGGCGCCGCACGACATCGACCCTGATGGATGGTGACTACCCGCCGGTTCGTCGTCTCTTCCCGGAAACGACCACCATCCAGGCAATCGTCGAGCGTCACACTTTGCTCGAGGCAGTCAAGCGTGTCTCCTTGGTTGCCGAGCGCAAGACCAGTGTTCGCCTGTCCTTCTCCGATGGTCAGCTTGTTCTTGAAGCCGGCCAGGGTGATAACGCCCAGGCTTCTGAAGTTGTTCAGGCGCAGCTCATGGGTGATGACATCGCGACTGCATTTAACCCGCAGTACCTCAGCGAAGGATTGTCGGTCATGGATACCGAGTATGTTCGCTTCGGTTTCACTCACCCGACGAAGCCCGCTGTCATCACGGGCCAGGAAAAGGCCGATGGCGGAGAGTCGACCGACTTCCGCTACCTGCTGATGCCGATCCGCTACGGAATCTGATCTGGAGTTTGTGTGCGAGTTTCGCACGTTGCGCTGGATGACTTTCGTTCATACCGTCACGCGGTAGTGGAGTTTGCGCCGGGAACGACGGTTCTTTTGGGCTCGAATGGCCAGGGAAAGACCAATCTTGTCGAGGCTGTTTCCTACCTTTCCGCATTCTCTTCCCATCGCGTGAGTGCAGAACAAGCCCTGGTGCGTTTACCGCTTTCCGCTGATGAAGCTCAGCCCGGTGGGGCAGTTGTTCGGGTCAGGCTGGTGACCGCAGGTGAGCGCGAAACGGTTATTGAGCTTGAGATTGTTCGCGGAAAAGCGAATAGGGCGAAGGTCAATCGCACCCAAGTTCGACCGCGCGAAGTTCTTGGCCTGCTCAAAAGCGTGGTGTTTTCGCCGGAAGATCTTCAAATTGTTCGCGGTGACCCGCAGGTCCGTCGCCAGTTCTTAGATGATCTTCTCATTCAGCAGCACCCGCTGATCGCGCAGGTAAAAAGCGATTTTGACAAAGTTGCGCGTCAGCGTGCGGCCCTGATGAAGAGTGCTCAAGCACAGCTACGCCGAGGTTTTACTCCCGATTTTTCAACAGTAGAAGTTTGGGATGACACTTTTGCTCAGCTCTCTGCGCAGCTCAGTCTTGCGCGCGTGGGACTAGTTGAGGAACTTCGTGGTCCCGCGGCCCACGCCTATGAGGAAATCGGTGGATCGCCTCGAAAATTGGATATCGAATTCCTTGCTTCTCAGGGGAATTGCCCAGTGGATGGGGACGTGGCCACGATTGCGGGTGAACTCAAGGAAATTTTGGCCTCGTCACGCATGAAGGAAGCCGAAAGGGGAGTGAATTTATTCGGCGCACACCGCGACGATTTGAAGCTCACCCTTGGTGGGATGCCCGTGAAAGGTTATGCAAGCCACGGCGAGACATGGTCGGTTGCTCTTTCACTACGTTTGGGTGCTTTCGAGCTTCTTTCTCGAGATGGGGATACCCCGATTCTTATTCTCGATGATGTATTTGCAGAGCTTGATTCGTCGCGCAGAGCGGGATTAACCCGTATGATTACCGAAGCGGAACAAGTATTAATCACGGCAGCGGTCGCCGATGATGTTCCGCAAGAATTACATGCTCAGGTTCATGCAGTCCATTGGGATCCTGAGCTTGGAACGGTGGTCGGTGATGAGTGAATTTTCCGATTTCGAATACGCTTCTGCTGCACTACGACGTGTACAAGCCAGAGCGCAGGCCCAGGGCCACTACCGCGTTCCTCTGCGGTCACGACGCAGAAGCGTGAGTGGACAAAGTGAAGAATTTGCCGAGGAAATTTTGCTCGATGATGAGCAGGAAGCTTCGGAGGTCAACCTTAATCCTCAAGCTGATCCGGATGGCGAATTTAGCGCGCTGTCAACGATCGTTTCTCGGGCTGGAAGTCGTTGGATCAAGATGCCTGGAATGGCTCCGATGCGGCGAAAATACCGCGAGCCGAAAAAGCTGGGCCTGACAATTGATTCTTTAATTGCCTCGCGCGGGTGGCAGGAACACACGCGGGCGGGAGATCTGATGGCGCGATGGAGCGATATTGTCGGCGATGAAATCGCTGAGCACTGCTCCATTGAGACAATTGACGATCACCGCTTGATTGTTCAATGCGATTCCACCGCATGGTTTAAGCAACTTCAGCTACTTCTGCCGCGCCTGGAACGTACGATTGCCGAGGCCGTGGGTGAGGGTGTCGTGCAGCAGGTGATCTTGCGTCCACCGGCCTCTCCTTCGTGGAAAAAGGGCCGTTTATCGGTGCCCGGACGGGGTCCTCGCGATACCTACGCCTAGTTTCTGAACGTGTGACTGGTCACAGCCTCAAAAACGGCTATATTTCGCGGATAATTCCTGTGAGTGATTCTTCCTCATAGCGGTGTCAATCAGGGCTTTCCCCCTGCCTTTTCGGTAGAATGGTAGCGGTTGTTTTATTGCTACTGCGCCATTTTCGGGCAGTGCACACCCATGCGGGTGAAGAATGAGGGGAGCCATTAGGTGGCTGAAACGCAAGAACCAACAGTCGATGACGGATCCGACGGCTACGGTGCGTCAGATATCACCGTCCTCGAAGGTTTGGAGGCGGTGCGTAAGCGCCCCGGTATGTACATCGGGTCAACCGGTGAGCGCGGCCTACATCACCTGGTGTATGAGGTTGTAGATAACTCCGTTGACGAGGCCTTGGCTGGCTACGCGGACCACATTGAGGTCACGATCCTGGCCGATGGTGGCGTTCGCGTCGTCGATAACGGACGCGGTATTCCCGTTGATGAGCACCCGACCGAGCACAAGCCAACGGTTGAGGTCGTCATGACCATCCTTCACGCGGGCGGTAAGTTCGGCGGAGGCGGTTACGCGGTTTCCGGCGGTCTTCACGGTGTGGGTATCTCGGTTGTGAATGCCTTGTCCACGCGTGTCGACACAGAGATTCGCAGGCAGGGATACGTGTGGCGGATGTCCTTTGCTAACGGTGGCCACCCCATTACCGAATTGGTTCGTGGTGAAGAAACCACTGAAACCGGAACGACGCAAACCTTCTACCCGGATCCCGAAATCTTTGAGACCACCGTCTTCGATTTCGAAACCCTGCGTCAGCGCTTCCAGCAGATGGCATTCCTCAACAAGGGACTGCGTATCACCCTGACCGATGAGCGCGAAACTGCCACGGATGAAGGCGACGAAATCGCCGGAGACGAGCAGGCCTCGGAAGAAAAGCACAAGGGATTCCGCCAGGTTTCCTACATGTATGAGCATGGCCTGCGTGACTACGTGGAATACCTGGATTCGGCAAAGAAGATCGAGACGATCAACGCCGACATCATTGACTTTGAAGCGGAAAACGACGAAGGCACCATGAGCGTGGAAATCGCCATGCAGTGGACCACGGCGTATTCCTCGTCGGTTCACACCTTCGCAAACACCATCAATACCACCGAAGGTGGCATGCACGAAGAAGGTTTCCGTACCGCGCTGACCTCCTTGGTGAACCGCTACGGCCGTGAAAAGGGCATCATCCGCGAGAAGGATGACAACCTGACCGGTGATGATGTTCGCGAAGGTCTGACGGCCGTTATTTCGATCAAGCTCACCGAGCCCCAGTTCGAAGGCCAGACCAAAACCAAGCTGGGCAACACCGAAGCGCGAACCTTCGTTCAGCAGCAGGTTTACTCCAAGCTCACCGACTGGTTCGATGCGCACCCGGCGGATGCCAAGGCCATTATCCAGAAGGGCCAGGCAGCTCAGGCAGCGCGCGTTGCCGCTCGAAAGGCGCGCGAAGCTACTCGCCGTAAGGGCGTACTGGAGTCGGCCTCGATGCCCGGTAAGCTGCGCGACTGCTCTTCACGAGTTCCCGAAGAATGCGAAATCTTTATCGTCGAGGGTGACTCCGCAGGCGGCTCAGCCGTTGGCGGACGCGACCCCGAACACCAGGCAATTCTGCCGATCCGAGGCAAGATTTTGAACGTGGAAAAGGCTCGCCTGGACCGCGCACTGAGCTCGGATACGATTCGCTCCCTGATCACCGCATTCGGAACGGGAATCGGTGAAGACTTCGACCTGGCGAAACTGCGCTACGGCAAGATCGTCATCATGGCCGACGCCGACGTTGACGGTCAGCACATTGCAACCCTGTTGCTCACCCTGCTGTTCCGCTACATGCGTCCCCTGGTTGAACAGGGACACACCTTCATCGCCATGCCTCCGCTGTACCGCATCAAGTGGTCCAACGCAGAGCACGAATTCGCTTACTCAGACAAGGAACGCGACGACATGCTTGCCGCGGGAGCCGCTGCAAATCGCAGGCTTCCCAAGGAAGGCGGCATCCAGCGCTACAAGGGTCTGGGTGAGATGAACGATCACGAGCTGTGGGAAACCACCATGGATCCCGAGCACCGCATCCTCAAGCAGGTCACTCTCGAAGATGCAGCAGATGCCGATGAAACCTTCACCATCTTGATGGGCGACGACGTCGAGAGGCGCCGCACGTTTATCCAGCGCAACGCCACCGACGTGCGCTTCCTCGACATCTAAAGCCCAGCGATGAGGCCACGACGCACGCGGCCTCGTCAGTAAAAAACGAAACGAAGGACCAAAGTGAGCGACGAACAAACAGTCGATGCCGGACATATCCGCGACGTCGAACGTATTCGCCAGGTCGACCTGCAAAAGGAAATGCAGCGCTCCTACCTCGACTACGCCATGAGCGTTATTGTCGGACGCGCGCTGCCTGATGTTCGTGACGGACTCAAGCCCGTCCACCGCCGCATCCTCTACGCGATGTACGACGGCGGTTACCGTCCCACCTCTTCATTCTCGAAGTCATCACGCATCGTCGGTGACGTCATGGGTAACTACCACCCCCACGGCGACGCAGCGATCTACGATGCACTTGCGCGCCTGGTGCAGCCCTGGTCGTTGCGCTACCCCTTGGTCGCCGGTCAGGGTAACTTCGGTACCCCCGGTAACCTGGGCCCCGCAGCACCTCGTTACACCGAATGTAAGATGGCCCCTCTGGCCATGGAAATGGTCCGCGACATCGACGAAGAATGCGTTGATTTCCAGGACAACTACGATGGCCGCAACCAGGAACCGACCATTCTTCCCTCGCGTTTCCCCAACGTCTTGGTGAATGGTTCGGAAGGTATCGCCGTCGGTATGGCGACCCGCATCCCCCCGCACAACCTGCGTGAGGTTGCGCGCGGCGTGCAGTGGGCGCTTGAGCACCCCGAGGCCTCGCGAGAGGAACTCCTTGAGGCCCTCCTCAAGCTGATCCCTGGTCCTGACTTCCCAACGGGCGCAACCATTCTGGGACGTCGCGGAATTGAAGACGCATACCGTACGGGACGCGGTTCTATCACCCAGCGCGCGGTTGTCAACGTGGAGGAAATCCACGGACGCCAGTGCCTGGTGGTCACTGAGCTTCCCTATCAGGTCAACCCCGACAACCTGGCTGACAAGATTGCTCAGCTGGTTCGTGATGGTCAGATCCAAGGTATTGCGGATATTCGCGATGAGACTTCGGGCCGTACCGGTCAGCGACTGGTCATTGTCCTTAAGCGTGATGCAGTTGCCAAGGTCGTTCTAAACAACCTGTACAAGCGCACCTCGCTGCAGGAAAACTTCTCTGCGAACATGCTTGCGCTGGTCGACGGTGTTCCGCGAACCCTGTCGATTGACGGCTTTATCCGCCACTGGGTTGCCCACCAGATCGATGTGATTGTTCGCCGCACGCAGTTCCGTCTGCGTAAGGCTCAAGAGCGTCTACACATCTTGAACGGCTACCTCAAGGCCCTGGATGCATTGGATGAGGTTATTGCCCTGATCCGTCGTTCACCCACGGTCGATGAGGCACGTAGCGGCTTGATGGAGCTGCTCGATGTCGATGAGATCCAAGCCGACGCAATCCTAGCCCTGCAGCTGCGCCGACTGGCAGCTCTGGAACGTCAGAAGATCTTGAATGAGCACGCCGAACTTCAGGCGCGCGTTGAAGATCTGCAGGATATCTTGGCTAAGCCCGAGCGTCAGCGCGCAATCATCTCCGAAGAACTTGGCGAAATCGTTGAGAAGTTCGGCGACGAGCGTCGCACCACCATCGTTCCCTTCGATGGGGAAATGTCGATGGAAGACCTCATCCCCGAAGAGGATGTTGTCGTCACCATCACCCGCGATGGCTTCGCAAAGCGCACCCGCACCGACAATTACCGTTCTCAGAAACGAGGCGGTAAGGGCGTTCGCGGAACCCAGCTGCGCGGCGATGACGTGGTTGAGCACTTCTTTGTCACGACCACGCACCATTGGCTGTTGTTCTTCACGAACCTCGGTCGCGTATACCGCGCGAAGGCCTACGAGATTCCCGAAGGCGGTCGCGATGCCAAGGGCCAGCACGTTGCAAATCTTCTGGCATTCCAGCCGGAAGAGCGCATTGCGCAGGTCCTGGCGATCCGTACCTACGAGGACGCACAGTACTTGGTGCTGGCAACGAAGTCCGGCCTCGTGAAGAAGACCCCGCTGGAGATGTACAACTCTCCGCGAAGCGGCGGCATCATTGCTGTTAACCTGCGTGAGGACGAAGAGGGCAAGCCGGATGAGCTGGTTTCGGCTCAGCTGGCTAATGCCGATGACGATCTGCTGCTGGTGTCTCGCGATGGCCAGGCCGTGCGCTTCGCCGCAACGGACGAGCAGCTGCGACCCATGGGTCGTTCGACCTCCGGCGTTCGCGGTATGAAGTTCCGCGGCGATGATGAGCTCTTGACCATGGATGTTCCCCGCGAGGGAACGGACCTGCTGATCGTGACCGATTCCGGTTACGCCAAGCGCACTCCCATTGAGGAATACCCGACCAAGGGCCGTGGAACCATGGGTGTACGCGTGGGTCGTCTGGTCGAAGAGCGTGGCGGACTTGTTGGTGCGTTGGTTGTTGATCCTGAAGAAGACATCATGGTCATCACCGAGTCCGGCAAGCTTGTCCAGGTCAATGCCTCGGATGTGCGCCCGACTGCGCGTAACACCATGGGTGTCATCTTTGCTCGTCCCGATGGGGACGATCGCATCATTGCAGTGACTCGTAACCCCGAGCGCGACATTGATGAAGAAGAGTCTGAGGAGGCGCAAGCACAGGACAATTCTTCGCAAAGTAATGACGAAACCCCTGCTGAGGATGTAGCGTCAGAGCATGACGACTCACAGGAGGTCCAGGAATGAGTGATCACGCATCGAACGACCGCGATGACCTTCCCCGCCAGGTAGACCTCGCCATTGTGCGAGTGGACCCCTGGGGAGTCATGAAGGTTGCCTTCCTGCTCAGCGTGGCATTGGGTATCGCACTGGTCGTTGCAGTCATGATCCTGTGGCTCATGCTCAACGCCATGCATGTCTTCGCCTCGGCGGAAAGCTTCCTGCAGTCCATTGGCGCATCGCAGATGGTCTCGCTTCTGGATTACGTCAGGCTTCCGAAGGTCATGGCCTACACGACTCTCATTGCGGTCATGAACGTTGTTCTGCTGACTGCACTGTCGGCTTTGGGAACCTTCCTGTACAACTTGGTCGCTTCGCTGGTCGGTGGCATCAAGGTGACACTGATGGATGAGTGAGCTTTAAGTTCCACTGTGTGGGGGTTGGTGCGCGGCACCGACCCCCACACGTGTATTCAGGCCGTTCTTACGGCGGTTCAACACGGGGAACGCTAATGAGTGGGCGACGTCACCAGAAAACAATTTTGCGTGAGTCACCATGCGCATGTACTATTTAACGCGTGCCTTTCGGCATGGCAATGGGCCTATAGCTCAGTAGGTTAGAGCGCAGTCCTGATAAGACTGAGGTCGGTGGTTCGAGCCCACCTAGGCCCACCATCCGCAGGAACAATTGAGCGGAGGCTCCCATGAAGAAGTTTGTGAAAACTCTTTCACTAGTGGCATGTGCTGCTGTTGTGGGGCTCGTGATCCGGCAGGTCTGCCAGGATCTTTCCGACAATGAGGAACTGTGGACATCCGTTACGGATGACATCTCGCAGGCGTAAGCTTGGGGGAACCCCTTTGGGGCTATGGCGCAATTGGTAGCGCACCTGCTTTGCAAGCAGGGGGTTACGGGTTCGAGTCCCGTTAGCTCCACAACCAAAGGTCCAGCTTCGGCTGGGCCTTTTTATTATGCGCAGAGTTGATCGGACGAGGCGCCAAGGCGTAGGGCTAGGAGCCCTCAGCCCGCGATCAACAGCGCACCCTGATCGATGCGCACAGCAACCTTCGCGCTGCGGCCAATGGCATCTCCATCGACCTCAACAATTGCAGGTTGATCCAGTTCAAGCTCGCACTCGCGTACCTGTCTGATCGACAGGTCGGCAGGGGAGACAGGCGTATTGACCGGGGGAAGTCCAAGGCTCTGACTGAAGACTTTCAAGGACAGATCTGCCCAACCGACCAAACCAGCCTGCGTATCCACAGCGATGACATCAAGCAATCCGTCATGCAATGAGGCCTCGGGAGCCAAGGTGATGACCGGCAGATCTCCGCAGTTCGCAAAGAGCACGCAACGAGCGGTGAACTCCGAAGAATCATAGCCACCGTGAGCGGCCTGTCCACGAAGGCGAGCACCCATGCGAGGAACATCCAGTGAATTAATAGCCGAAAGTACGTAAGCCGCCCAGCCGATGTTCTTCTTCAGCTCAGGATCCGTCTTCGACATGGTCTCGCCATCGAAGCCCATCCCAGCCAAGGTCACAAAGGGGAATTCATCGTCTAAGGCCAGCGCGGCCTCGTCAGAGGAGGAGGGATGCGAGGAGGTCACGCCAGCGAGCAGCTTTCCTTCGCAGGGAAGGTCAAAACGCTCCTCGGGATCAACCATGCGAAGCCACGCGAGATCAACCCGGTGGGTCGATTCCCCAAGAGCAACCGCTAGTGCATCAAGAGGGGAGTCCAGTGGAAGCCCAAGATTACGAGCCAAAACGTTGCCAGTGCCCTCGGGAAGAATGCCCATGCGCACTCCGGTGTGGGCTAAGCCTGCGGCAACAGCGCGAACTGTTCCATCTCCGCCAGCGGCGATCACATGCGTTGCGCCAGCGCGCACAGCCTTGCGTGCCTGAGAAACACCGGGATCTGCGATGCTCGTCTCAATGAAGTGAATGTCACGTACGCCAAGTGCCCGCGCATCCAGTGTCAGGGAGTTGCGAAATTCCTGCGGATCGTCATGCTTGGAAGGATTAAAAACCACCCAGGGGCGAATGTTTTCGGCGATGCTCGGGGGCAGTGAAATTGCCGAACGATGCG
>JBHRQN010000036.1:0-18440 GCA_042645485.1 Pauljensenia sp. | reverse complement strand
GAAGTAACCACCACCTTGAGCGTTCCAAGAAGCTCAGTAGACCATATGCATCGCTTCACGGACTTCGTTCAAGGTCTTTTCTGCACGTTCGTTTGCCTTCTCATTGCCTTGGCGGAGGATCGAGAGCAGGTATCCCGGATCAGCTGCTAGCTCGGCACGACGTGCACGGATCGGTGCAAGCATTTCGTTGAGGGCCTCTGTAACGGTTGCCTTGAGCGCACCGCCGCCGCCATCACCGATACGCTCGGCGATGGCTACCGGATCCTCGCCAGTCGCCAACGAAGCAAGTGTCAGCAAATTGGCTACCTCGGGACGGTTCTCGGGGTCGAAGGTGATGTGACGATCTGAATCGGTCTTTGCGCGCTTTAAGATCTTTGCAGTCTCATCGGCGGTCATTGCCAATTCGATTGTGTTGCCGCGAGACTTTGACATCTTCGTTCCATCAGTTCCCAAGAGCAGGGGAGTCTCCGAAAGAAGTGCATCAGGACGGGGGAATACAGCTCGTTTAGGGTCGACGCGACCGTAACGCTTATCGAAGCGCTGAGCAATCAGACGGGTTTGCTCAATGTGAGGGAGCTGGTCTTGCCCAACAGGAACGATATTCGCCTTGCAGAAGAGGATGTCACAGGCCTGGTGTACCGGGTAGGTCAACATCAAACCGGTCATTGCGCGGCCGTCGGTCGCTTCCAACTCTGCCTTAACCGTGGGGTTACGGTGCAACTCGGCCTCGGTGACCAAGGAAAGGAAAGGAAGCATGAGCTGGTTTAGCGCAGGAATTGACGAGTGGTTGAAGATCGTTGTCTTTTCAGGATCCAAGCCAACTGCGAGGTAGTCAGTGACCAGGCCAAGGACGCGCTCTTGAATGGGGCCGACAGCATCGCGGTCTGTGATGACCTGATAGTCAGCTACAAGCACCCACGTATCGACTCCGCGTTCTTGAAGGAGAACGCGGTTACGCAGGGTACCGAAGTAGTGACCGAGGTGCAGGCGTCCAGTTGGGCGGTCGCCAGTAAGCACGCGAAAACGCGTGGGATCTTGGTCGATTGCCTCGTCAATTTCCTTCGAACTCGCAAGAGAACGCGCAAGAGAAGCATCAGAGGTAGATTGCTCGAGAGTTTCTTCGCTGGTAGTCACCAGCTCAGTTTAGCGTGATCACCGCGCGGGCGAAGAGTCCACGGATGAGAGGTAGATATGCATGCTGAAAGGATCCATGGAAACTGTTGCATCCGAAGCCTTGTAATCCAGAGTGTGTGGCAAGGCCACCGCATCGTTCATCGAGGTCACACCACCGTCGTCGATCTGGCTCCATGCACTATCGAAGACATGCACCCACTGGACTCCACGGCCTCGGGGAAGAGGAACATTGCGGTCCGCTGTCGTTCCATTGAAGAGGATAAGAGCATCGCGAGAACGGTAGGGAGTACCTGAACGCAGCATTTGGAAAACGCGTGAATCGGGTGATGTCCATACGTCGTCACGCATGGGAACCCCACTAGCGTCATACCACGAGAGGTCAGGAAGCGTATCGCCATGGGGCTCGGATCCGGAGAAAAACTTCATTGGCCGCAGTGCGGGATGCGCACGGCGTAATGCAAGAAGCCAACGGACGATCTCGAGCTGTTCCTTTTGGAGCTCGGAGAGATCCCAGTCGATCCATGAGATGGGAGAATCTTGGCAGTAGGCGTTGTTATTACCAAATTGCGTGCGGGAAAACTCATCACCCGCAACCAACATGGGCGTTCCAGAGGAAACAAGGAGCGTGGCAAGAAGATTGCGTTGTGAGCGCTGGCGCGCGGGGACAATGTCTTCAACAAAGCCGGTGATATCACGGACATCGGGGTCCACACCCAGAATCGGTGCCGCCAAAGCTCCCTCAAGGCCGTGGTTCCACGAATGGTTGTTATCCGAACCGTCGCGGTTTTCTTCTAGGTTTGCCAAGTTGTGCTTATGGTCAAATGCCGTAAGGTCGGCCAAGGTAAAGCCGTCATGCGCCGTCACAAAATTGACAGATGCTCCAGGTCCGCGAAGGTATCCAACGCCGTGGCCAAAGAGATCTTGAGAACCCGAAAGACGAGTTGCGAGCTCATTGGCTCCACCAGCCTGTCGTCCCGCACTAATCTCTCGCAAATCAGAAAGCCAGAAGCTCCGAACGGAATCGCGGAAACGGTCATTCCACTCGCAGAAAGGATCGGGGAAATTACCGGTCTGCCACCCACCTAAACCAACGTCCCAAGGCTCTGCGATGAGCTTGGTCTCGCGAAGCAGGGGATCTGCCCCCATCGCAATGAGTAGGGGATGAAGGGGAGTGAAACCGGTTGAAAAACGCCCGATAGTCGCAGCGAGATCAAAGCGGAATCCATCAATTCCCATGCTGGCTACCCAGTAGCGCAGTGAATCCAAAATAAGAGAAATCACCTGAGGATTATCGGTATTGAGCGTGTTGCCGCACCCCGTTGTATCGATAATTTGTGAGGGGTAGGTGTCGGTTCGCCTGTAATACAGAGGGGAATCAAGCCCTCGCAGTGAGAGCGTCGGACCGGTGTCTCCGCTCTCGCAAGTGTGGTTATAGACCACGTCAAGGATCACTTCAATCCCGGCCTCGTGGAGGATTGAAACCATCCCGCGGAATTCGTCAATCACTGCCTGTGGGCCTCGTGCGCGAGCGGCGGCGCTGGCATAGGAAGGCTCAGGGCTAAAGAAGGACAGGGTGGAGTATCCCCAATAATTCGTCAAGCCGCGCTCGACTAAGAAAGGTTCATCAGACTTTGCGTGGATCGGGAGAAGCTCGACAGAGGTCACTCCCAACTCTTTGAGATAACGAACGGAAGCGGGATGAGCAAGACCCGCATAGGTTCCTCGCAGATTGGGAGGGACCTCCGACATATTCTGCGTGAAACCTTTGACGTGTAACTCGTAGATGACGGTCTCATCCAAAGGAACCTTTGGCTGCGGGGTAATGCGGAATGAGGTGTCAATAACCACGCTATGAGCGTTAAAGGGCGCGGAATCAGTTGTCGAGGGCTCGAGGGGGTAAGAGAGCGGGTAGGAATCCTCATCGACTTGGTGCGCGTAGACCTCGGGACGAATGTCGACAGCACCTGCGAGGCCACGTCCATAGGGATCGACCAGAAGCTTGTTTTCGTTAAAGAACAGACCGGCATCGGGATCCCAAGGGCCTTGCGCACGGAAACCGTAGTGGGTTCCAAGGCCAAAACCTTCGATACGTCCATGCCAGATGCCATGATCGGGGCCAAGAAGACGATAGCGTTGCTCAAACCCGGTATCCGGGTCAATGACGCAGAAGTCAACCTGGGTAGCACGTGTCGATACCACTGCAACGTTGAGACCTGATCCAGAAACGGTGACGCCCAATTGGCGATAGCGAGGATGAGGTTGCGTAACGGCGTGGTAGACGTAATTCGCCTGTTGTGACATTGCCGCCCCTTTTTCTCATGTCAGAACTGAGAACATCATAGTCGTATCCGTCCGCTGGCACACATAGAGCTGCGCATATCAGCATCGATATGGCACTCTGGATACATGAGGATTGCAGTTCTGGTCAAACAGGTTCCTGATACAAGCTCGGACCGGCGTTTTGAAGACTTACGTTTAGTGCGTGGTGAAGACGATGTCCTAAATGAAGGCGACGAACACGCAGTGGAAGCTGCGGCTGATCTTGTTCGCACCCACGGAGGCGAAGTCGTTGCGGTGAGCATGGGGCCAGAAGATGCCAGTGACGCGCTGATTCGTGCGCTGGCACTTGGTGCCGATAGTGCTTATCTGCTCTCTGATCCCAAACTTGAGGGTGCAGATGTCACTGTTTCAGCACGTGCGCTCGCGGCTTTGCTGACGGTGCTGGCGGATGAGGAGCCTTTCGATCTGATCATCGCCGGGATGGCAGCGGCGGATTCGATGACTTCGATGCTTCCCGCGGCGCTCGCGGCGGTCCTTGGCCTTCCTTTGGTTTCACAGGCTCGAGAGTTAACTGTTGATGTCGAGCACTCACGGCTGAGTGCCTCGCGAAGTGTTGATGGTGTCGATGAATCTCTCGAAGCGCCTTTCCCTGCTGTCATTTCTGTTTCAGATCAGCTGAACGAACCGCGTTTCCCCGGTTTTAAAGACCTCAAGGCTGCGCGGATGAAGCCCTTAGTTCGTGCTGAACTTGACGACATTGCTGAGTGCGATCCCAGCGGAGTGCTCTCATCTGTCTTGGCTTCTGGACTCGATGCGATGCCTCTTCGTATGGAATTTATCGAGGAACATCTTCGTGGCGGATCAGGTGAGGTATTCCCCGATACCGGTGATGGTGGCACACGTCTTGCGGAATTCATTGAGGAGAAGTTGAAGTGAAGGCTTTATTGAACTCTGCGGTCCTCGTTCTTGACCTGGCCTCCTCTGAAGGAACAATTGACGCCCGTCACAAGGACATCATCGCCCAGGCTCGCGGGTGCTTCGAAGAGCTGCATGCGATCGTCTTGTGCCCCGAGGTCCACGATTGCCTTGGAGGGGAGTTGGGGCGAATTGGTGTGTCCTCTGTGATCCCGATTATCTGCCCCGAGGCCGCGATCACGACATCCGCTTTGCTCCCTTCACTGGAATCTGCGTACCGAAGCCTGAATCTCCCCGGAGCACCGATTTTCTTCGCCACGCGTTTCCTTGACCGTGAGTGTGCCGCTTCCCTTGCCGTAATTTTGGGTGGGTGCGCCATTGCCGAGGCCGTCGAGATTCACGTTGAAGAGGATTGTTTGCGCGCGACGACAGATGCTCTTGGTGGCTCGTGGAGGGCAGAAGTCCTTGCCACGGCTGCACCCGCGTGCGTGTGTCTGCGTTCGCGCGGTCTCATTCCTCAAGAGAGTGATGACCAGTGCCGGGTGGGTGAGCCGATTGTGCTGTCCCTGAGCGATAAGACGACCAGGGTTCACGAGCGTGCGTATCAAAGTGGAGACGGTCGCCCGAAGGTGACTGAAGCTCAGGTCGTTGTAGTTGGCGGTCGCGGCGCAGGGCAGGACTGGAGTTTGGTCGAAGATCTTGCCGATGCTTTGGGCGCCGGCATCGGAGCAACGCGTGATGCTGTTGATGAAGGCTGGGCGAAGCGCAGCGCGCAAATCGGCCAAACCGGCGTCACGATTGCTCCGAAGCTCTATATCTCTCTTGGCGTTTCAGGTGCAATCCATCACACGATTGGAATGATGTCCTCGGGAACGATCGTTGCAGTCTGTGATGACCCAGATGCTCCGATCTTCGAAATTGCTGATTTCGGAGTTGTCGGAGATCTGTACGAAATTGTTCCCCAAGCGCTGGAGCATATTCGCGCGTGGCGTGCGAATGAGCCCCAGGACAACTGAAAGACACCCGTGTCGCACTATCTTGATCACGCCGGCTCCACCCCCTTGGCACCCGGAGTTCGTCAGGCCTGGCTTGACGCCCAAGACGCTCTCAGTCAGCGTCCTGGAAACCCCGCAGCTCTTCATGCTGGCGGACGTTCCGCTAAGCGTTTGCTGGAGGATGCGCGTGAACGCGTAGGCGCTGCCGTGGGTGCTTCACGCGCGGAGGTTGTTTTTACCTCGGGTGCGACAGAATCAGATGCGCTGGCGCTTGTCGCTGCCTCTCGAGGGATGCGCGGGGCCGACGCAGCACGTGTTGATGTTTGGATGTCTCCAGTTGAGCATGACGCGGTGCACGAGCAAGGTGTTGTCCTGCGTCGAGAGGGATTTACGCCGCGGATCTTCGCGGTGAATTCTTCGGGGCGTGTGGAGTATGCGGATTTAGGGCCAGCAGAATTTGAACGTGCGGCATTAATGTCAATGACGTGGGTGTGTTCTGAGCTTGGAACCATTGAGCCGGTCGGTGAATTTGCCAGCTTTGTCCGCGACGCGCGGGCGGATCAATCGCCTCTTCTACATTCGGATGCAGCTCAAGCAATCGGCTACTGCGACGTTAATTTTGCTCAGTCAGGCTTAGACCTATTGTCGATCGGTGGTCATAAAGTCGGTGCTCCTGTTGGTACGGGTGCACTGATCGTCCGTCGAGGCATCAAGATGGTCACTGACCGGCCCGGTGGGGGACATGAACGTGGAATCCGTTCTGGAACCCCTGATGTTGCTGGGGCCTGCGCGCTTGCAGCTGCCCTTGAATTTGCAGTGGAGCATCGCCTCGAGCGTGTCCAACGTGCGCAGAAACTCCGTGAGCGTCTTATTTCCGGCCTCCCTCAGGGGGTGCGTTTAAGTGTTGACCCAGCCACGGCCTCGGCAGCGATTATTCACTTATTGATCCCGACCCACCATCCCGAGGCAGTTCTCTTGGCTATGGATATGGCAGGCGTAGACGTGTCGGCCGGTTCGGCATGTCATGCTGGAGTAACTCGGCCCTCGCGTGTGGTGATGGCCCTTGGCTACAGTGAAAATCAAGCACTTGGCGTGCTGCGGGTTTCCACGGGAATGGAAACTACCGTAGAAGATATTGATGCTTTTCTTCGCGCACTTCCCGCCGCAATCCGAGCGGGACAGGCATTGGATGAACGAGACAGGATGGATGCATGAGGGTTCTTGCGGCTCTATCGGGTGGAGTGGACTCTGCAGTCGCGGCAGCGAAGGCTGTAGAGGCCGGATGCGAGGTCGTTGGAGTGCATATGGCCCTATCGTCTCAACCACAAGAATGTCGTTTGGGTTCGCGCGGCTGCTGTTCGGTTGAAGATGCCGCTGATGCTGCTCGTGCTGCCGAAATCATGGGTATTCCATTTTACGTATGGGATCTTGCGGAAGAATTTGAGCAGACGGTCATCACCGACTTCGTTGATCAGTACAAGGCCGGACACACCCCAAATCCCTGTGTTCGTTGCAACGAATTCGTCAAGTTTAGAGAGCTTGCCCAGCGTGCGCGGGCACTGGGATTTGACGCGGTTTGTACCGGTCACTACGCGCGTATTGTTCAGACAGATTCGGGTCCTCAGCTCCATCGCGGACGTGACGAGGCAAAGGATCAGTCCTATGTGCTTGCAATTATGGGACCCGAAGAACTTCCACGTGTGATTTTCCCCCTGGGAGATGCTCCATCGAAATCATGGGTGCGCTGCGAAGCGGAAAGAATGGGGCTTGGAGTATCAAATAAGCCGGATTCTTACGATATCTGCTTCATTCCTGATGGAGATACGCAGGGCTTTTTGCGTTCACACCTCGGGAGCAACCCCGGAGACATTGTTGACACTGAAGGCAACGTTGTGGGTCGTCACGATGGCTACTGGAACTTCACCGTTGGCCAGCGACGCGGATTGAACTTGGGTAACCCAGCTGCCGACGGGCGGCCTCGCTATGTTGTCGAGACGAAGCCTCAGCTCAACCAGGTCGTCGTTGGTGCTTCTGAATTGCTCTCTGTTGACCATATTGATTGTTCTGAGCTCGTGTGGCTCGCACCCGATGATTTGGGAGAGATCAATGAGGTTGCCACACACGAGTTTGGCCCAAGTCTTGGCCAGCGCTGCCTGAATGAAGTCGATGAGGGAGTCGTGACTGCTCAGATTCGTGCACATGGGGTGCCCAGCGTGGTGACCGAGCTTGTTCGAGAGAATAACGAAGACGGAAGCTCACGGCTGTCTGTAGCTTTGGCTCAGCCAATCCGCGGTGTCGCTGCTGGGCAATCTTTGGTCCTGTACCGGGGGACCCGAGTGATTGCCGAGGCGACAATTGAGCGCGCCTACCGCGGATAGGCATGCGCGGCCTCGTAGGGGCAAAGGAATTTATCAGTGCGCAAGATGGGACTCGAACCCACACGTCAAAGACACTGGAACCTAAATCCAGCGCGTCTACCAATTCCGCCACTCGCGCAACAGCACAGAGTTTACCTTATTGGAAGGGGTAAGTGCTGAGGATCTATCTTGGATGGGCGCGCCAATGGAACCCCAGCTAAGCTCAGATTATGACTCAACTTCAGGTGGGGGAGAAAGCTCCCGATTTCACTCTTGAAACAACTCACGGCACGCTTTCCTTGCACGATCTGCTGGGACAGGCGAAGTCGGGTGTGGTTGTTTATTTCTACCCCAAGGCATCGACTCCCGGGTGTACGAAAGAGGCATGCGATTTTCGCGATAGCCTCAATTCACTCAAAGGCGCGGGGTATTCGGTAATTGGCATCAGTGCTGATTCTATGAAAGCTCTTGAGAATTTTGCTTCGCGTCAAGATCTGAATTTCCCCTTGGCATCTGATCCCGAAAAGGAAGTTCTCACCAAGTGGGGTGCCTTTGGTGAAAAGAAGAACTATGGAAGGGTTTTTCAAGGAATTATCCGCTCCACAATTGTCCTTGACCCCTCTGGAATCGTCACCCACGCACTGTATAACGTGAAGGCAACGGGGCATGTCGCACGTTTGCGCAAGCTGCTGGGATTGGATCAATAACGCTGCTTAACAGAAAATCGGGCCAAACCGCTCCGTTGCGATTTGGCCCGATTACTCTGTGGTGTCGGGATAATCTCGAGGAAACTTTGATAATCCCCGGACTAGCTTGCCAATCACGTAGAAAATACGTGTTGTGAAGCTGAAGGTTCCCCCTATAGAGAGGTTGCCTGAATCTCCGGATCGAAAAGCGGCACCGGTGAAGGACGACGTTCTTCTGCTGTAGCAAAGGCCTCTGCTGCGCCAACCACAGTGTGTAGATCGTGCCCATCAAGCATCCACTGTGCCGGAGTTGTTTGCTCTAAGACCTCGAGCGGACGCTGGAACCATGTTGCCGCAGTCAATTGATGCACGCGTCCACGTAGACGCCCGAGCACTTCGGACATGTCATCAATAACCGAGTGGTTAGCCATGAGTTGCCATGTGGGGTAGTACCACATAGTCGTGGGCGATTGAACTGCAAGAATACGGTTTGTTCGCACGGCTTTGTTGATGCCTTGACGCGAGATACCCAGCCAGGCAACGATGTCCGATGTGGTACATACGGGGCCAACGAGCTCGTGAAGACCCGGACGCGGGTCTGTCATAGAACGGATCAGGTGAGTCGCTTGTTCGACGATGTCTGGGGTAATCACCGTGCGGCGACGGGCGCTGAGCTGTTGTTCAATCGATGCGAGCAAATCTTTCTCAGAAGAAGTAAGACGACGCATAAGAAGCTCCGAGGATAGTAGGGCACGAATACTCATAGTCGTATCCGACCATTGGCGCCGCCTCGGCAATGGGTGCGTCATGGGGGACTTGAACCCTCAACCCGCTGATTAAGAGTCAGCTGCTCTGCCAATTGAGCTAATGACGCGTGTCCTTGGGACAGGAGAAAACAATACATACGTTTTGAGCACTTCGCAAATCAACTCTGCCTTTCTCAAGCCGCAAGGCGGTAGGCTGGGGGAGTGCAAGCAGCTGATATTTTTATGAGCGATAGTCGCTTAGTACGCGAGAACGCCGTTACTCAGGACTATCTCAAGACGATCTGGAGCGCTGAAGAGAACGGGCAAGCCGGTATTGCGGTCCGTCTCCTTGCTTCGCGTGTCGGCGTTGCTGTCTCCACGGCCTCGGAGAAGGTCAAGCGTCTGGTTACTGAAGGGCTTGCATTTCACGAGCCCTATGGAAAAGTCACCTTGACTGAGCAAGGGCGCCGACGTGCACTGGAAGTGGTCAGGCGTCATCGCTTACTCGAAACCTATCTGCATGATGCTCTCGGTTTTGAGTGGGACGAAGTTCACGAAGAAGCGGAAATTCTCGAGCACGCGATCTCAGACCGCCTGCTCAATCGAATCGATGAACGCCTAGGTCACCCGGTGCGTGACCCGCATGGAGACCCGATTCCCTCTGCCGATGGCAGTGTTGAGCTCTTAGCAATGGTTCCTCTTGTCGAGGTCGTCTCGGGGGACAGAGTGTGTATCGCACGTTTTAGCGACAGCGACGCAGTGTGCTTGCGTTCGATTGAAAACAAAGGGCTTGGTCTTGACGATCAAGTTGAGGTTCGTCAGCGCGGTGTGAATGGAGAGCTTGTGCTCAGCGTTTATCCGCATAAAACTCGTAGCGGGGCTGAGAAAAAAGAGCGACGTCTTGAGCTGAGTGCCCAAGAAGCCGCCCTTATTTCTGTAGTGGGAATGCTGCCTAAGTAGCGCTTGCCAAATTGCGTGAGGCTAGTTCAGTGCCTTCATTGATGCCGGTACCTGTGCGCCGTAACCCGCACTGATCAGCTCTTGACGAAGCTTATCCATGGCCTCGTCAAGCTCGGTGTCACTGGCCGGAGCAGCATTGCTGAGCAATACATCGCTTTCTTGACGCAGGGGAATGACGTGGAGGTGGGTGTGTGGCACCTCGAATCCGGCAATCACCAGACCGGAACGCTGTACTCCAAAGGCGACTTCTTGCGCGCGTCCAATAAGCTGCGCAACCTTCATGAGATGCTCGCACGTTGACGTATCCAAGGCTGTCCATGAAGGGACGGGCTTGCGCGGAACCACCAAGACGTGCCCGGGACTTGTCGGCTCAATTGTCGCGAATGCGACGCAGATGTCGTCGGCCCACACAAAGCGTCCGGAGAATTCTCCGGAGATGATTTTTTCGAAAACGGTACTCATAGCTCTATTGTCAAGCCCCGGGCCGGTTTTGCCTAGTGGGAATAAACAGGCAAATTCGCGCCAATGCACTAACCTATATAGGGCATAGAACGAGCCTGAAGATTGCGAATTTTCAGGGTAAATGGAGGCAAGGATGAGCGAGATCTCGACAGGCGAGCCCAATTTCCGTTATACGGCACAGTTGGCCGGTGAGATCGAAAACAAGTGGCAGGATCTATGGGACGAGCGAGGGACCTTCTTTGCAGATAATCCTGAAGGAGATCTTGCTGGAGACCTTGCCACGCGTGATCCCTTCTTCCTCCTTGACATGTTCCCCTACCCCTCAGGTAAGGGTCTTCATGTTGGGCACCCACTGGGCTATATCGCGACTGATACGGTTGCTCGTTTCCACCGCATGCGTGGCGAAAATGTTCTCTACACAATGGGATATGACGCTTTCGGTCTTCCGGCCGAGCAATTCGCTGTTCAAACCGGTCAGCACCCGCGTGTAACGACCGAAGAAAATATCGCCAACATGCGACGCCAGCTACGTCGTCTGGGCCTTTCTCATGACCGTCGCCGTTCGTTTGCAACCACTGATGTCGACTACGTTCACTGGACTCAGTGGATCTTCCTGCAGGTCTTTAATTCGTGGTTTGATCCCCAGGCACCCCGTCGTGATGGCCGAGGCCTGGGGGCCGCGCGCCCGATTTCTGAGCTTGTTGCGCAGTTTGAGTCAGGAGAACGTGAGCTCCCAGAAGAATTCTCCGCTCGATCATGGAATGAATTGAGCCCGCGTGAGCGTGCGCGCGTTATTGACTCCTACCGACTGGCCTATATTTCCGAGGCTCCTGTGAACTGGTGTCCCGGTCTGGGTACTGTTTTGGCCAATGAAGAAGTAACCGCCGAAGGACGTTCAGAGCGCGGTAACTACCCGGTCTTTAAGCGCTCATTGCGCCAGTGGATGATGCGTATCACTGCTTACGGCGATCGCCTGATCGAAGACTTGGACACCATTGACTGGCCCGAAAAGGTGCGCACCATGCAGCGCAATTGGATCGGCCGCTCTCATGGTGCAGAGGTTGACTTCACTGCGGTTGGCGAAGGCGTGAGCGATCGTGGCTTTACCGTCTATACGACGCGCCCCGATACTCTCTTCGGCGCAACCTTCGTTGTCTGGTCTCCCGAGCACCCGCTCCTCGGCGGCACGACCCCGGGATCGGCCTCGGACCAAGCAGCACTGGAAATTCCCGCGCGCTGGCCCGAGGGGACTCGCCAGGCGTGGAGTGCTGGTTATGCAACTCCTGCTGAGGCCGTCGCCGCCTACCGTGCACAAGCTGCAGCAAAGACTCCTGAGCAGCGCGCAGAAGATGCCGGGGAGAAGACCGGTGTCTTCACTGGTCTGTGGGCAATTAACCCTGTGAACGACAAGCGTATCCCCGTCTTTATCGCTGACTACGTTTTGATGGATTATGGAACCGGCGCCATCATGGCAGTTCCTGCGCATGATGATCGTGACTGGGAGTTCGCACGTCGTTTCCATCTGGACATCATTCGCACGATCGGTGGTGCTGAGGATCCCACGGCGCACGATCTCGCTGAGAGTGCCTACACCGGTGACGGCGTTGCTGTCGACTCAGCCAATGAGGAAATCAGCCTCAATGGCCTCGATAAGGACACTGCTAAGGCAGCGATGACGCAGTGGCTGGAATCCAAGGGACTGGGGCGCGCCGCAACAACCTATCGCCTGCGCGACTGGCTCTTTAGCCGTCAGCGTTACTGGGGCGAGCCCTTCCCGATTGTGTGGGATGAGGAAGGTGTTGCGCACGCACTTCCCGAAGATATGCTCCCCATCGAGCTTCCTGAAATCAGTGATTATTCACCGCGTACCTTCGACCCCGACGATGCCGATACCGAACCCGAGGCGCCTCTGGGACGCGCTCAGGAATGGGTCAATGTCACCCTTGATTTGGGTGATGGCCCCAAGAAGTACCGCCGCGAGACGAACACCATGCCTCAGTGGGCAGGTTCGTGCTGGTACGAAATGCGCTATACCGATCCGACTAACTCCACGACCTTCGCCGGTGCAGAAAATCTGAGCTATTGGATGGGGCCGCGTGAGGACAAGATCAGTGGTGGCACCGACCTTTACATTGGCGGTGTCGAGCACGCTGTGCTTCACCTGCTCTATGCACGCTTCTGGCAAAAAGTTCTCTTCGATCTGGGATTCGTTCCCGATAGCGAGCCCTACCACAAGCTCTTTAACCAGGGCTACGTGCAGGCTTACGCGTACACCGATGCGCGCGGGCAGTACGTTCCGGCTGACGAGGTCGAAGGCGATGAGACCAGTGGCTTCACCTGGAAAGGACAGCCTGTCAATCGCGAGTACGGCAAGATGGGCAAGTCGCTCAAGAATATCGTTACGCCTGACGAGATGTACGACGCCTATGGTGCGGATGTCTTCCGTGTCTACGAAATGAGCATGGGACCCCTGGATGTTTCGCGTCCGTGGGATACGCGTGCAGTCGTCGGCTCGCAGCGCTTCCTTCAGCGTTTGTGGCGAAACGTCCTGGATGAAGAGACAGGCGAGGTTACCGTTAGCGATGAGCCGATGGATAAGAAGACGGCTCGTCTGCTGGCGCGTACGATCGCTGAGGTCACCGTTGAATACGAGAACCTGCGTATCAACACGGCGATCGCCAAGCTGATTGTTCTGAACAATCACCTGACCTCTTTTGATCGCGTCCCTCGCGCGGCCGTCGAGGCCCTCATTCTCATGCTCTCTCCTGTTGCTCCGCACATTTGTGAGGAACTGTGGCAGAAGCTGGGACACGAGGAATCGCTTGCTCGCGTGCCTTTCCCGGTCGTGGAAGACGAATCCTTGCTTGAAGACGACACTGTCACGGCTATTATCCAGGCCAATGGCAAGCTCCGTGCGAAGCTCGAGGTTCCTGTGTCGATTAGCGAAGATGATTTGCGCACTCTTGCTCTTGAGCAGGCGCCGATTGTCAAGCTTCTTGATGGGCGCGAACCCTTAAAGGTTATTGTGCGTGCGCCGCAGCTGGTAAACATCGTTCTTCCGAAGTAACCATGCCTGAAGGAGATGCGATCCATCGGATTGCTAACACGTTTTCTGTCCTCTTCCAGGGCAGCCAGGTCGAGACTTTGTCACCGCAGGGGCGTTTTGCCTCATCCGCACAGTTGATTAATCACCACAAGGTTGTCGCTGTGCGGGCGGTGGGCAAGCACATGTTTGTTGGTTTTATGCCAGCGGAGGTTGCCGCCTCTTGCGCTGAGGAAGCAAAGGCTGCGGAGGCTGAGTTTGCCGCTCACTTGGGCAGTCCCGAGGCCGAGGCCGCATTGCCCTTCACGGGATCGTCGCCGCTGTGGGGAGAGCACGCTTTCCCCTGTGACGAGGAGCTCCAATGGCTTCATATTCACTTGGGTCTCTATGGGTCTTGGCGTTTTGATGCTGATGAGCGGGCATTTGATGTTCCATCCTCCATTGGTGCATTGCGCACGAACTGGGTGGCAACAAAAGGTCACCGACATGCGGCTCTGAAGTGGGCAAGCTACGCGGAAGACACTCTGTACGTCGAAGATAATTTGGCGTCTGGAAATATCCAGAAGCGTGGACAAGAGTGGAATGCCCCCGATCCTGTCGGACAGGTTCGCCTGCGCGTGTTGTCTGAGCACGCAGTCGCAGATGTTACCGGTCCGAATCGGTGCGAGCTAATTTCCGATGAGGATAGACGTGTTGTCGAATCCAAGTTGGGGTGTGACCCACTTCAGCCGGGTGCCACGCAAGATCCTGCGACCCGTAGGCGTTTCATTGAGATGATTCGTGGACGTAAACGTCCGATCGGTGAGCTCTTAATGGACCAGTCGATCGCTGCTGGAGTTGGGAACATCTATCGTGCGGAGGCATTGTTCCTGGCCGGTATTTCACCGATGAGGGCTGGGAATCGCCTCTCGGTTCAGCGCGTTGGGCACCTGTGGGATATTGTCTGTGAACTGATGACACGAGGCCTAGAGATTGGACGTATTGATACGATTCGCCCCGAGGATCAGCCTGACCCGATCCCTGAAGGTGATGAAGAATTGGCGCGCTGGTATATCTACCATCGCAGCGGACGGCCGTGCATTAAATGCGGGACGACAATCAGTGAAAAGCTCATGCAAAATCGCCGTCTTTTCTGGTGCTCGAATTGCCAGAACTAAAGCGCTAGGAAGACTTCGCGGTAGGGGACAGCTCAACTAATTGCGAAGTGTTTCCCTGTGCTTGAAGCATTTCTGTCTAGCTTGTGGGGGAGTTTTCGCTTTCTTGGAAGATGTCGTAGATCTGTGGAAGGTGAACATTCGCCTCGTCGATTCTGACGATGAGGGAGGATGCTCCCCAGTCCTTACAGCGACGCGCGCACTCTGCGACCAATGCGGTAGCAATTCCGCGGCCTCGGAACTTTGGGTGAACCATCAGGTCGATGACCTGTGGAAGTCCACTGGGTTCCTCGACGGGGGGATCGACGACGACAATGATCGCGGCGATTAACTCTCCTTCGATCCAGCCACCTAGGAAAGATCCCTCCAATGGGGTGCCGAAAACCCCGTCAAAGCACAGGCGCATCTCGTCTGTTGCTTCAATATGTGCCTCGATACTTGGGCGGATACCGTATGCCGCTAAAGAAAGCTCAGCAAGTTCCGGGATATCGAAGCGCGTCAGTACGCCGATCTCACACTCTGTTGCACCGCGAAGGCGCGTCAGTGAGTCAATCTGTGCTTGTAGAGAATGTCTGTCCATAAGGACAGAATATGTGATCTGTTACACGGGTGATGGTGCGTGAGAAGGTGTGCGAACTCGCAGAGTAGGTTCTGGGAGTTTGTTCCAAAGCTTGACAAATACGAGGAACTTAGATGTACCAGGTGGGATCGTCTTCCCACCAATTTGGATCGATGATGAGGTCTCGATCGTCCTCTACCATTCGTTCTTCTGGTTTCTGACGCAACTTTGCTGGGACGCCGATCGCAACAGCGTCTTCGGGGACATCCTTGGTGACAACGGCATTGGCTCCAACTTTGGCTCCATCACCTACAGTGATTGGGCCAAGAACCTTTGCGCCAGCACCGATCATGACGTGATTACCAATGGTTGGATGACGTTTTCCGGGGTTCATGGCGACACCACCCAAGGTCACCCCGTGGAAGATCACAACGTCTTCACCAACCTCGGCTGTTTGCCCAATCACGACCCCAGTGGCGTGGTCAATAAATACGCGGCGCCCGATGGTTGCCTCGGGATGAATATCAACCCCGGTCGCCATCCGTGCAATTGAGGAAAGGACGCGGGCGGGAGTGCGTAGCGCGGGGTGAGACCACATCGCGTGTGTCACCCGGTGAGTCCACAGTGCGTGGACGCCGGGGTAGGCGAGTGCGACTTCAAGAGTTGAACGCGCGGCTGGATCGCGCCGTTTTGCCGTTCGAAGATCCTCTGCAAGAAGCTGAATGATCTTGCGTGGAGACGAGGCCATGGGTAGTTCTCCGTCAGTTGCTCGTGGTCAGTGTTGCACTTTTATGAGGATTAAGCGCCGTGGGTTTGGATTGTCCTGTGCGTTCTCATCTAAGGGGCGCAGAAATGGGGTGGATGAGCCGTGAGCTCATCCACCCCAGACCTGTCAGTCGCGCAGGTTTTCGAAGAGGGCCGTCGAAAGGTAACGCTCACCGGTATCGGGGAGGATCACGACGATTCGCTTGCCTTCGTTTTCAGGGCGCTGGGCCACTTGAATCGCAGCGGCAAGTGCTGCGCCTGAGGAAATACCAACAAGCAAGCCTTCTTCCGCGGCTGCTCGTCGCGAAGTTTCCAGAGCAAGTGGGGTTTCGATATCGATCACTTCGTCAACGACGCTGGGGTCATAGGTCTGAGCAACGAAGTTCGGCCCGAGTCCCTGGATGCCGTGAGGGCCAGCCTCGCCACCGGTAAGAAGTGGGGACTCTGCCGGTTGAACCGCAATGACCTTAACGTTGGGCTTAAGTTCCTTCAGGACAGCACCCACACCAGACACTGTTCCACCTGTGCCAACGCCTGCAACGAAGATATCAATGTTCTCGTCGGTATCGCGAAGAATCTCTTCTGCAGTCGTACGACGGTGCACGGCGGGGTTTGCCGGATTGGTGAACTGGGAGGCGATGATGGATCCGGGACGGGAATCGCGGATGCGCTCAGCTTCTGCGACAGCGGCGGTCACTCCACCCTTGGGGTCGGTAAGGACCAGTTCCGCACCAAAGGCACGAATAAGAATGCGGCGCTCAAGGCTCATCGAGGAAGGCATAACAATGACAACCTTGTAACCGCGCGCTGCACCGACCATCGAGAGCGCAACGCCGGTATTTCCCGAGGTCGCTTCAATAATGGTTCCGCCCGGCTTGAGCTCTCCGGATGCCTCTGCTGCATCAACAATGGAACGAGCGATACGATCCTTGACGGAAGAAGCGGGGTTGAAAGCCTCGACTTTTGCGACGATTTCCGCGCCACCTTCGCTCAGGCGGCTAATTCGAACCAGGGGAGTGCCACCGATGAGGTCGGTGACATCTGTTGCGATGTTGGTCATGATGTCTCCTAGATGTCGCTTCGTGCTGTGCACGTAACTGCAACTCTATGGGGAGTCACATTATTCCGCGATTTCTATGTAACGTTGTCCCAGGGGGCGAAAAACGTACTGGCCCGAACTGAGCGTGGCAAGCAGGTTCTCAGCTTTTTCCAGTTGCTCAGGGGTCATCGCCACGGTGAGTAATACAGAGGATCCCCACTGAGTATCGAGTACGTGCCCGCCTAGTCGACGTAACTCGCCTTCGATTCGTCCAGCATCGACGGGAGCGAGTTCAGTCTCAACGACTGTCAGCGCCTCCAAGCGCGCGAAAGAGGCCTGAGCGAGCGCCTCGCTGGTTGCGCTTGAATAAGCCCGCACGAGGCCGCCGGCGCCCAGGAGAATTCCTCCGAAGTAGCGCGTCACGACAACCGTCACGTTCCATAGTTCATTGCGCTTAAGAACATCCAACATGGGTGTTCCAGCGGTTCCTGAGGGCTCTCCATCATCTGAGGAATGTTGAGAAGGTGAATGGCCTTCTTCTGCGATCATCCATGCCGAGCAGTTGTGGCGCGCCTGCGGATGGGCGTCTTTCACCGAATTAATGAACTCTCGGGCTTCTTCGGGTGTATCTGTCCGAGCGATCGATGCAATAAAGCGCGATCGCTTAATTTCAATCTCATGGGACAGACGTGTGCCTGAAGCAAGTACTCGAAGAGAGGACATAGTGTCTTCATTGTTGCATGAGTGATTGCGGGGTCCGGGAATGAGACGAGCTTCGCACGAATATTTCCTTTGGAATATGCGTACTTTTGGCCCTTCGTGCTACAGTGGTCAGGTTGTCGAAAGTCATATCTGTATGACTGTGTATCTGAAAGATGCGCATCGACGCGGTAAAAACGTCAGAACTAGAAGAGGAGCGGTAGGGTCATGGCAGTTCCCAAGCGCAAGATGTCCCGAGCAAACACCCGCACTCGCCGGTCCGCATGGAAGGCCGATCTCACTGAGCTGAACACCATCAAGGTGGGCGGCCGTGAGGTGCGTGTTCCCCGTCGTCTGGCGAAGGCGTACAAGAACGGCCTGCTGGACGTCGAGGACTGATTCCTCCGTTCGCAAGTTTTTGTGGGGCTCGGTACCAATCGGTACCGAGCCCCACAACTATTTCTGCGTCTTATTCCTCGAGCTCAATGGGGCCGCTGAGACGAAGTAATTCGACATCGATGTGATCGATGGGGGTTAAAGGACGAAAAGAGTTGGTCTGAGCCCGACCTTTCGGCTTTGTGGTGCGGGAAAGTTTGGTTCAAAGTTGTTGGGGGCCAACTTTGAGGGTGGACAAAATGTGTTGGTG
>JBHRQN010000035.1:0-18584 GCA_042645485.1 Pauljensenia sp. | reverse complement strand
CGTCTCACCAACACATTTTGTCCACCCTCAAAGTTGGCCCCCAACAACTTTGAACCAAACTTTCCCGCACCACATAGCCGAAAGGTCGGGCTCAGACCAACTCTTTTCGTCCTTTAACCCAAGTATCCAGAAAGCCGATAATAACTGACGCAGGAAAGAACCTTAGAGGCGTACATCGGATCTTCGATCAGCATTCCACGTTGAGAGAGCAGCCCAAGCTGTTCGTCGTAACTGAGCCACTTCTTATCTATCGAGTCATCCATTAAACAGCACCCTTGCCGTTAAAAATGGCCCCGGCCATTTGTGCATTATCCAACGGATAAGAGGCCTGACCGGGGATCTATTGTCTCCTACTCTACAACATAGCTTCCTCGAAGACTAGTTCTCACCATCAATACATGATATAGATCATGATATTTCTCCGAGTCTGGACCTCAGAACGTCGATGTATCAATCACAAAGCGGTAGCGCACCTTCGAGGCCACAACTTTGTCATAGGCCTCGGTGATGGAATCGCCGTCGATGATTTCAACCACGGGACGCACGCTGTGCTGGGCGCAGAACTCCAGCATTTCCTGAGTTTCGGCAATACCGCCAATCTGCGACCCCGCAACAACCTTGTTTCCGTTAACCACTGCTCGCATGGGGATCACCATCGGGTTCTCGGGCAGACCGACATCAACAAAAACGCCGAAAGGCTTGAGTGCACGGATCAGTCCCGGGTAGTCCAGATCATCCGCACTCACCGTGCAGATAATGAGGTCGAAAGACGAGGCCAGAGATTCGATAGTGCCTTCTTCTGCAGTTGCATAGAAAGCGGTGGCGCCAAACTGACGTGCGTCGGCTTCCTTTGAACGACCATGCGAGATCACAGAAACCTCTGCACCCATTGCCGCGGCAAGCTGAACGCCCATGTGCCCCAAACCGCCCATACCGACAATGGCAACTTTCTTTCCAGGACCTGCACCCCAGCGCCGCAGCGGTGAGTACATAGTGATCCCGGCGCACATCAGCGGTGCAGCATGCTCCAAAGCGACAGCGTCTGGTACGTGACAGGCGAAATCTTCACGCACTGTCATTGCCTGGGCATAACCACCATAGGTTGGCTTCCCATCTGGGCCCGCCCGAAAAGTCCAATAGGCATGGGGATTGTCACAGAACTGCTCGTGACCATCGGTGCAGTACTCGCATTCCTTGCATGATCCCTGCAAACATCCAACACCGATGCGATCCCCTACCTTGAATTTGGTGACTCCTTCGCCAACTTTGGTGACAACACCAGCAATCTCATGCCCACCGACGAAGGGATAGGGAATCGGTCCCCACTCGCTGCGAGCAGTGTGGATATCAGAATGGCAGATTCCCGCATATTTAATGTTGAAAAGTACTTCACCCACTCCGGGTTCACGAATATCAATCATCATGGGGTGATACTGCGATCGCGCATCATCACAGGCATAGGCACGGACTTGAGGCATCCTAGGCTCCTTGGTTTGTCCTCCCAGCGCTGAGCACCCTGCCACACAGTACGTGTGGGAAACTCTCTTGCGCACGCACACTGCTGACATGTTAACACTCAAAACATGTGAAAAACCCTCAGAACCTTATGGTTCTGAGGGTTATACCGGGTGGCTGACGGGACTCGAACCCGCGACGTCCTGGACCACAACCAGGTGCTCTACCAACTGAACTACAGCCACCATTGAGCGTCGCGAAAAACGCAACGGAGAAACTCTAACATCTGGGCACGCCAAGTGAGAAATCGAAAAGCGAAGCGTGGTGATTGCCACGAATTGACGTCCTCCCCCGCTTCACAAGGAAACGAGGGAGGACCAAGGACAAGATCTACATCTCACCAGAAGGCACGGGTAGAGATCGCGTCAGCGAAGTTACCCAGCGCATCGGGTGTTGCCTCCAGATAGAGGTCTGCGTCCACCAAGGACACCTCCATCACTCGGAAGGAACCTTCACCATCGGGAACCAGGTCCACGCGGTTGTAGAGAAGCAGCTCATCACGTCCCAAACGCGAACGCATGTACTCATGCAGAACCTGACGAATCTGCTCACCCCACTGCCATGTGGCGGTGTCTGCGGGACGAGCGGTCACCACGGCCTCGTGCATGGAAGGATCCGTAACCGAAGAGGGGTGCAAAACCGCGCGCTTCTCTACTGCGTGGGAAAGCAGACCATTGAAGAAGACCAGCGAAACCTCACCGTGGACGTCGATATCTTCCAGGTAGCGCTGAAGCATCACGGAACGGCCTTCATCAAGCAGTTCCATGGTTTGAGCCAAAGCAGCTTGACGCTGTGAGGTATCGATAGCGGTGTAACGACCGATATCGCGCACACCCGAAGAAACCGCAGGCTTCACAACGAAGTCACCCAGAGCCGGGAAGCGTGAGTGAACTTGATGCTTCGAAAAACCACGCGAGGGCTCAAGCCATGTCGTCGGAATAACAGGAAGCCCCAAGGCCTCCAAATCCTTCATGTAGTGCTTGTCCGTATTCCACTCCATGACATCGGCATGGTTGAGCAGACGCGGCACCGAATTTGCCCAGTTAATGAAATCCTGGCGTTGCGTCGCATAATCCGAAACAGATCGGATCACACAGATCCCCGCTGCGTCCCAATCGACCGTGGGATCATTCCAAACAGCAATCTGGGGGTCCATTCCGCGCTCTGCAAGAGCATCAGGAAGGCCACTTTCATCGGAGAATAGTTCGGGCATATTCTCCGAGGTGACAAGGGTAACCTTGGGTTTTTTCGTCATAAAAATATCTTACCTTAGTCCCAAGGGGCGGATCATGGCTTCCTCCAACAGGGAGGTCACCAATTCGGTGTAGCTCAGTCCAGCTTCGCCCCACACACGCGGATACAGCGACAAACGGGTAAAGCCGGGCATGGTGTTCACTTCATTCACGATGATCTCGTGAGTTGCATCGTTATAGAAGAAATCGACGCGGGCCAGACCCTCACACTCCAAGGCCTCAAAAGCCTTAAGTGCGGTTTCTTGAATACGAGCTGCGTCTTCTTCTGGAACGTCCGCCGGGCACATGAGCGAAATCGCATCGGTATCGACGTACTTCAGGGCGTAGTCGTAGAACTCACCTTCAGGAACACCGATTTCACCCAGGGGTGCTGCCATCGAGTCGCCACCCGCAGGGACGCGCACACCGCACTCGACCTCACGGCCGTAGGCCATGGCCTCGACGATGATTCGCGGGTCATTTGCAGCAGCTTCCTTAATGGCAAGGTCTAGCTGATCAGAGGAATCCACGCGCGAAATCCCAACCGATGACCCACCTCGAGTGGGTTTGACGAAGACCGGGTACCCCAGAGCTTCAATCCGCGAGCGCACCTCCTGAGGATCGCGGGACCACTCCTTCTCGGTCACCAGTTCCCATCGGCCAACTGCAATCCCCGCCTCGGCAAGGACAGTCTTCGTCAGGTGCTTATCCATTGAAACCGCGCTGGAGGTCACGCCACAGCCAACGTAACGCACATTCGCCATCTCGAAGAGACCCTGGATCGTTCCGTCTTCGCCATAAGGACCGTGCAGAAGCGGAAGCACAACATCGATAACCCCCAGATCCTCAACACTGACGATCCGAGCATCATCGTCTTCGGGAGTGCGATCGTAGGTGGTTTCGACCAAACGGGCAAGCCCTGGAAGCAGGCTCACGCGGCTAAGTCCCGGCTCAATAGTCGTATTCGAGGCCGTACGCAGGTCGACAAGCTCGGGCTTGCTATCGACGTGCACCCATTGGCCGTCTCGGGTGATTCCAACCGCAAGCACATCGAAGCGTTCGCGATCGATCGCATGAAGAACACCGGCAGCGGTCGCGCAGGACACCAGGTGTTCACTGGAGCGTCCGCCGAAAACGACGAGGACGCGAGGACGTTTGACTTCACTCATGGCCTTAACCCTACCGCGTGGCCAGCCCGTAGTGTCATTCTTCTCATGCTCGCGTCATTCGATGTTAAACACACCCTGGGTTTCAATCCTGTATCGACTTCACCAAAGGTCAAGGTTGCGCTCCCCGATCTCCTCCGCCCACATTAGGATGAGAGAAGTCAAACTCGTAGATCGCTCAAGGAGGAGATTGTGAAGACGCGTCATTTTCCATCACTATGCGCGCTGGTCCTTCTCGCTACGCTCAGCGGATGCTCCCCCACTCCCGCACCCTCGGCAAGCAGCTCAGCCGCGGCCTCGGCAAGCGAAAGAGTGTCTTCCTCCCCCACCCCCGAGGCCACGCCCTCTTCCACCCCAAGTATTGAGAATCGGGAAGAAATTCCCTCGCGGAAGGCATCCCTGACGCAGGGTAAAGAAGACGCTAACCACGCACCCGTCTTCCACGACCTACGCGTCGGCGAACACGACACTTTTTACAGGGTCGTCGTTGAGTTCACTGGAAACGACGATGTGGGATGGCAAGGAGGGTGGACCACTTCCCCAGCGACCCAGGGTAAAGGCGATCCAATTGATCTAGGGACGCCGATTTACCTTGAGCTGTCCTTGGAAGGCGGAGCCATGCCAGTGAGCGAAGAACTCCAAAAGGACTACTACAAGGGCGAAAGAACCAAGGAAGTCGGCCCCATTCACGTACGCGAAGATGGAAGCTTTGAGGCGAATACGCACATCGTGATCGGAATGGATCACAAGCGCGAGGTGACTTTGAGCGCGTTGAGTAACCCCTCGCGCGTGGTGGTTGATATCGCGAAGTAAGAAGTACGGGGCTTAGATCTCCACGCGCTTCTTCAGTTTGCGATCCCATACGCCCTGTGGGGCGTCTTCACCGCGAAGAGCAGCAACCTGATCAATCATTGTGCGCTGAATGCGTGCGGTTGCTTCATCAACAGCGTGATGATCAGCAGAACCTGTGTCATGGCGCAGGTCATCCAAGTCGATTGGCTGACCGATGCGGACGCTCACTTTGCGTTGGGGACGAAAATCGATCAGCGCCGATCCCGAACGCATAATTTTTTGCTCTCCCCAGTGAATGAAGGGAATAACATCAACCCCCGTGTCCAGAGCAAGACGCGCCGCACCGGTCTTAATGCGCATCGGCCATTCATCAGGGTCTGTGGTCAAGGTGCCTTCGGGGTAGATTGCCACGCACTCGCCATCACGAAGCGCCTTCGCTGCCGAGGCCAAAATAGCCCCGGGTTCCTTCGACTTTCGATCGACCGGAAGCAGTTGCATCCGACGCATGGCCCCGCCCAAGAGCGGAACCTTGAATAGCTCTGACTTGGCCATAATGCGCACGGGAACGTCCGCTTTCATCATGACCCACAGCAAGCAGACCGCATCAATGTTTGACAGGTGATTACATACCAGCAGGAATCCGCGGTCCTTGGGAAGATTTTCAAGACCTTGGACGTCAATCTTCATCCAGGGGACCATAAAGCTGCGGAAAACGCCTCGCGCGAAACGGTAGAAACCTGTGAGTCGGTGAGTCATGTGTGTAGTTTATCCAAGCAAGGTGCTGGGGCCAAAGATCAACAAGACAGCCTGGAACAAGTTACAAGTTCGCGCTAACTCCCCCGGCTTTAAACAAAGACGCGGAAAACCTCAGGGCTGACCGAGATTTCAAGTGGGCCTTCTCCCACTTGGTCTCCGTCCCCCATTGCAACTAACTCGGCACTATCCCATATATTGACGCTGGTGACTTGTTCGACGTGAAGGATCGGATCATCAACTTTTCGCATGGCAAGAACCCGCGCAAGAACACGGATCGCATGACGCTTCGGTACCGGGTCCACAGTGAGGAGTTCCAGACAACCATCACTGGGGTTGGAGCTAGGAACAATATTGATCCCGCCACCAAACCATCCGGAATTGGAGACTGAAACAAGCCAGCCCCGGATTCGCCTTCGCACCCCATCTACTTCTATTTCCATGGTTTTGGGGTGGAACTGCTGAAGGGCCCGCAAGGCACCCCAGGCGTAGGCGAAAGTACCTGAGGCAAAAGAGGTGTCATTTGCGATCTGGTTGGCCAAGGCATCCAAGCCGAAAGAGACAATTCCCAGCACCTGAGCCGGTTTTTCTTCGAGGTCCTTGGCAGACGAGGGTCGTTGCCCAGCCGCGTCTTGCCCGTTGTTTTCCTTGTTGAGTGCGCGCACCTGCATTGCGTCAACGCCTCTGATCCGAGGATGCTCCCCCGCCTGAGAAGCACAGATTTCCGAGGCCATGGGCAGGCTCCGCACATGAGCAATCGCGTCCGTCCCAATTCCAAGGCAACGGCACAGATCATTTCCCCTTCCTCCGGGAAGGGGAATCACCACTCCCCCACGCGCACCGACCTGAGTAGCAATACGGGCGATGTAGCCATCGCCACCTAAAACTGCGACCCAGTGATTGGTGCATGCTGCCGCCAAAGCTGCCGGATCATCCGAGCGGTGAGTGACTCGAACATCGACGTTCCACCCTTGCGAGCGTAAAAGTGCCGCTACCTTGGGGGCTCGACGTAAGGCGCGGCCTTTCCCGGAAAGCGCGGAAACAAATAGCTTCAGTTTGGGTTGGGATGACTGATCCACAACGGTGGCCTTCGAAAGGGGCTTCAGTCTTCGTATTCCACGCGAGCATTGAGCTCGCGAAGCTTGCGAATAAAGTGCTCGTAGCCACGGGAAATGACATCAATTCCCGAGACAGTTGATGTTCCGGTCGCGGTTAACGCTGCAATTAGGTGTGAGAATCCACCGCGCAGATCCGGAACGACAATATCTGCGGCGTGCAGAGGAGTCGGTCCCGAAATAACTGCTGAGTGGTAGTAGTTCTTCTGACCGAAACGACAGGGTGTTCCACCCAAGCACTCGCGATACACCTGGATATTCGCACCCATCTGACGCAGCGCAGAGGTAAAACCGAAACGGTTTTCGTACACCGTTTCATGGACGATCGACAGGCCTTCAGCTTGAGTGAGGGCGACAACCAGCGGTTGCTGCCAGTCGGTCATGAAGCCGGGGTGAACAGCAGTTTCCAAGGCGATGGAATTGAGTTCGCCACCGGGGTGGTAGAAACGAATACCTTCTGAATCGATATCGAATGCGCCACCGACCTTTCGGAAGGTATTGAGGAAGGTTGTCATATCTGGCTGGTGTGCGCCTCGTACGTAAATATCACCGCGGGTCGCAAGAGCTGCAGCACCCCACGAGGCGGCCTCGATACGATCAGGCAGAGCGGTGTGGCGGTATCCGCTCAAGGACTCCACACCCTCAATCCGGATGGTGCGGTCAGTGTCGACAGAAATAATGGCACCCATCTTCTGCAAAACATTGATGAGGTCCATGATTTCTGGCTCGATAGCAGCACCCTTCAAGGTGGTAATTCCATCATTGCGAACCGCGGTCAGCAGAGTCTGTTCGGTTGCACCAACGGAGGGGAAGGGCAGCTCAATAATCGCACCGTGCAGACCGGAAGTAGGACGCTTGATATGGACCCCTTCGGGCTGCTTATCAACGATTGCACCGAACTTACGCAGAGTTTCCAGGTGGAAGTCGATGGGACGGCCACCAATTGCGCAGCCACCCAGTTCTGGAATGAAGGCTTCACCCAGCTGGTGAAGAAGCGGGCCACAGAACAAGATCGGGATGCGCGAGGACCCGGCAAGTGTGTCGATATCAGAACGTGAAGCAACACGTACCTGCGAAGGATCCATCCGCAGCGAACCGCGTTCTTGATCGTAATCAACCTTGACACCGTGAAGGGAAAGAAGGTCAGATACGACGTCGACGTCACGAATCAAGGGGACGTTGTACAGCTCGGAGGGAGTATCTGCGAGCAGCGACGCAACCATTGCTTTGGGGACAAAGTTCTTCGCCCCACGGACGGTAATGGTCCCCTCAAGGGGGTGGCCACCTTCAACTCGAAGTTTCGAGGACATAGTGATGCTCTCCTAGCTGTCGACTTCTGTGACCACTTTAGAGCAGCACGCCCTCATCTGCGTGCGCTTAACGCATCTTGAGGGCGTGGCGAATTACTCACCTTCGGTGGGACGCGCGGAAACAACCGGCTCCGAAGGCAAGGTCTTGGCCGGCAGAGTCTTCGGTTTAAAGGAAGGGCGACGCTCTTCGTAAGCGGTGATCTCGGCCTCGTGACGAAGGGTCAGGGCGATATCGTCCAGACCTTCCATGAGCGTCCAGCGCACATAGTCATCAATATCGAAAGTGCAGGTGAAGTCGCCAAGAGTCGCGGTCTTATCCTCAAGCGAAACGGTGATTTCGGCACCGGGATTCGCATCGAGCAGATCCCAAAGCTTTTCACAGTCTGCTTCGCTAATGATTCCTGTCACCAGGCCCTGTTTGCCTGCATTTCCCCGGAAAATATCAGCAAACTTCGGTGCGAGAACGACCTTGAAGCCATAGTCACGCAGTGCCCAGACCGCGTGTTCACGCGAGGAACCAGTGCCAAAATCAGGTCCGGCAACCAGAACGCTGCCCTGGTTGTAGGGTTCGCGGTTCAAGATGAACTCCGGGTCGCGACGCCATGCATAGAACAGGGCGTCATCAAATCCAGTCTTGGTCACGCGCTTCAAGAAAACCGCGGGGATGATCTGGTCGGTGTCAACATTTGAACGGCGCAGCGGAACGCCAATACCCGTGTGCGAAATGAACTTTTCCATGAGTTTTCCTTCGAATGTGTATCAGCGAATTCTTAGTCGTCCAGGTCGGCCGGAGAGGACAGGGTACCGCGAATAGCGGTGGCTGCCGCGACCAAAGGAGAGACCAGGTGGGTCCGCGAAAGCTTTCCTTGGCGGCCCTCAAAGTTTCGGTTTGACGTCGAGGCCGAACGCTCCTGAGGAGCAAGCTGGTCGGGATTCATTCCCAGGCACATCGAGCAGCCGGCATTACGCCATTCCGCACCGAACTCAGTGAAGATCTTGTCCAGGCCTTCAGCTTCGGCTTGCAGGCGCACGCGAGCAGACCCTGGGACAACCAGCATCCTCAGCCCCGGAGCCTTGGTGTGGCCCTCAATAATCTTTGCAGCGGCACGCAGGTCTTCAATGCGCCCATTGGTGCACGATCCCAAGAAAACTGTGTCGATCTTGATGTCGCGCATGGGAGTACCAGCTTCGAGCCCCATGTAATCCAGAGCCTTCTGTGCTGCGGCTCGCTTGATTTCGTCCTCAAAGTCCTCCGGGTTGGGAACGCTGCCCGAGAGCGGGACACCCTGTCCGGGGTTTGTCCCCCAGGTAACGAAGGGCTCCAAGTCCTCAGCATTCAGGACCACTTCAGCATCAAAGACCGCATCTTCATCTGAGTGCAAGGTCTTCCAGTACTCCAGGGCGCGATCCCATTCTTCACCTTCGGGTGCGTGTGGACGTCCCTTTAAGTATTCGAAGGTCGTTTCATCGGGGGCAACCATTCCGGCTCGAGCGCCCGCTTCGATGGACATGTTGCAGATCGTCATGCGACCTTCCATCGAGAGTTCACGGATTGCCTGGCCACGGTACTCAAGGACGTATCCTTGTCCCCCACCGGTTCCGATCTTCGCGATCACGGCAAGGATGATGTCCTTCGCAGTTGCGCCCTTTGGGAGCGACCCATTGACGGTGATAGCCATGGTCTTAAAGGGAGCCATCGGCAGTGTTTGAGTCGCCAGAACATGTTCGACCTGGCTGGTGCCAATGCCCATTGCCAGCGCACCGAATGCCCCGTGGGTTGATGTGTGCGAGTCACCGCACACAATGGTCATACCGGGTTGGGTGAGTCCCAACTGGGGACCGACAACGTGAACGATTCCTTGGTCGGCATCGCCCAGCGAATGCAGGCGGATACCGAATTCCTTGGCATTCTTTCGCAGGGTATCGATCTGCGTGCGACTGGTGATATCAGCGATTGGCAGGTCGATATTAACCGTAGGAGTGTTGTGGTCCTCGGTTGCAATCGTGAGGTCGGGGCGACGGACTTGGCGTCCGGCCATGCGCAGACCATCGAATGCCTGCGGGCTGGTCACCTCGTGGACTAGGTGCAGGTCGATGTAGAGAAGATCGGGCGCACCGTTTTCACCGCGCACTACGACGTGATCAGCCCAAACCTTTTCGGCCAGCGTTCCGCTCATTTCCCGCTCCTTCATCGACTTCTTTCTTCCCATGATTGACACTTCGTAGAGAGTTGGACTTGATATCTCATTTAATGAGATGTGAGAATGTGTTCATGGAGGACTCAGAAGCCTTTGGAAGTGGTGTCGGCGTTCTGGATAAAGCCGCACTGGTTTTGAGCGCACTTGAAGCAGGCCCGGCCCCCCTGGCCCAATTGGTTGCAACAACAGGTTTGGCACGCCCCACTGCGCACCGCCTCGCAGTCGCACTGGAATATCACCGTTTCGTTGCGCGCGATATGCAGGGACGTTTTGTCTTAGGACCACGCCTTCAAGAACTTGCCTCCTCTGCGGGTGAAGATCGCCTTCTTGCAGCTGCAATGCCTGTCCTCGTTGCGCTTCGCAACCACACGAAGGAATCCACTCAGCTTTTCCGTCGCCAAGGTGACTTCCGAGTGTGCGTTGCTGCTTCCGAACGCGAGATGGGCCTTCGCGACTCGATCCCCGTTGGCGCGACGTTGACCATGAAGGCAGGTTCTGCCGCCCAAGTCCTTCTTGCATGGGAAGAACCCGATCGTCTTCACCGAGGCCTCTACGGCGCCTCTTTCAATGCGACGATGCTTGCTCAAGTTCGTCGCCGAGGCTGGGCACAGTCGGTTGCAGAACGCGAGCCCGGCGTTGCTTCAGTTTCCGCCCCCGTTCGTGGCCCTTCGGGTCGCGTGCTGGCCGCAGTGACCATTTCGGGTCCTGTTGAGCGTATGGGACGTCAGCCTGGCCGTCAGCACGGCCCTTCTGCCGTTGCTGCAGCTAACAGACTCTCCGATTTCTTGCGTTCCGCAGAAGGAATGGAAGACTAAGCCCCCGCCGAGGCCAGTTCCTGAGCTTGGCGGTAGTAGCTTTCCGTCGCCTCAATGACCTTTGCCCACGTGAAGGGGAAATCTTCACTGCGATTATGCTCGTGAATACGTTCAAGCTGCGCAGGAGCCTCAAGCACGGATAAGAGCGCTTCGATCATCTCGTCATCGTTGTCAAGACACCAGCCGTTGAGGCCATTTTCAACGACTTCCACAAGTCCAGACTGCGAACGTGTCATTACTGCAAGCCCCGAGGCCAAGGCCTCACGTCCAGCGATAGAGGCAGATTCCTTCACCGAAGGCGCAAGGAAAATATCCGAACGCGAATACAGGTCCTGGAGCTGCGTCGCACTCAGGCGTCCCGGTAGAAGAAGCCAATCCCCCAGCCCGGCGCGCTCAACGCGGCGCTGAACACCGTCGAAAAGCGGACCTTCACCAGCAACTACTGCACGCAGGGGGAAATCACCGGAGTGGCCTCGGGAATAAGAATCCCAGCGGCGACGAGTTTCGGAAAGGATATCGATCAGGGCATCCACGCGCTTACGCGGCGCAAAACGCGTGGCGGTCACCGCGACAATGTCTTGGTGAGCAACGGGCGGGCGCTGCCAAGGCGCAACATCTACGCCATTATGCAAGGTCGAAACACAGATACTTGACCCCATAACCTGGCGAATTTGCTCATTGACCAGTTCAGAGACACCTGTCCACATAATCGGAGCCTGCGCCAGTCCGGTACGTCTTGCGATGGCACGGAAGGCAGGGATTGTCACGCGGGGATCCCACAGAGAATGAACGGTAACGACCTGCGGAATCCTCGAATCCTTTAAGTTCAGCAAGACCGACTGAACAACCGGGGTCAGCTCACCCATGTGATAGTGAACGACATCGGGATTGAAACGGCGAATGAAGTCGGTAAAGCGACGGGGGGCTTTGGGATCAATCGGCGCATTGAAAGGATTACGCCACGAAGAACGCAGCACCGGATAGGGGCATGTGGAAGGCGAATCACCTTCGGGAGTGCAGGTCAGAACGACGATATCGTGGCCTCGGGCATGAAGATGGTCGGCAAGAGCACCGACTTGGGTTTCAATTCCCCCCATCGTCGGGCGGAAGGTGTCAGAGACCAAAACAATGCGCATGCTTTTATTCTTGCAGATGCCAAGGGCAGCAGCGCAGCTAACAAAAAAGCAGGGCCGAAGCCCTGCTGGTATCTGTACCCCCAACCGGATTTGAACCGGTGTTAACGCCGTGAGAGGGCGTCGTCCTAGGCCGCTAGACGATGGGGGCCTTTCTTCTCGCAAAGAACTTTGCGATGGCTGGGGTACCAGGACTCGAACCTAGACTAAATGAACCAGAATCACTCGTGCTGCCAATTACACCATACCCCATGGCGCAATCCGCTTAGGTCTAAACCCAAGGCGGCGACAAGAGAAAAGAATACTCAAATGCGCTTCAGATGCCAAATCGCAGGCACGTGGCACTGATCATATTTGATCACCACGCACCTGCGATCAGGCATCAGTCAGATGCTCAGCCGAGCTGGTTACGCAAGGCGTGTAGACGGTTCAACACGCTTTCGCGGCCCAAGATCTCCATGGACTCAAACAACGGCGGGGAAACCTGGCGACCGGTGACGGCCACACGAATCGGACCAAAGGCCACGCGAGGCTTGATATCCATACCCTCAACAATCAGCTCGCGGAGGGCATGCTCCAGAGCCTCGGTTGTGAAGGGGCCGTCGTAGTTCTCGATGTAGTGAATCGTCGCATCCAGAACCTCAGGAGCATTCTCCTTGAGCTTCGAAACAGACTTCTCATCCAGCTCAAGCGCATCGTCTTCAGTAAAGAGGAAGCCCAGCATTCCGGGAGCCTCACCCAGCAGCTGGATGCGGGTCTGGATGAGCGGAGAGGCGTGCTGCATGATCTTCTGTTCGTCAGCGGTCAGCTCCTCGTAGGAGTCAGCTGAAACCAATCCCTCACGGTGGAGGAAGGGGATGATACGGCCTCGGAAATCGTCCGGAGCAAGCAGACGAATGTGCTCGGCGTTAATCGCGATGCACTTCTTGTGGTCGAAGCGTGCCGGGTTCGGGTTCACATCGGTGATATCGAAGGCCGCGGCCATCTCTTCCATAGAGAAGACGTCGTTATCCGGGCTGATCGACCAACCCAGCAGGGCCAGGTAATTGTTCAAGCCCTCGGGAATCATTCCGGCTTCGCGGTGCAGGAGCAGGTTCGATTCGGGGTCGCGCTTAGACAGCTTCTTATTTCCTTCACCCATCACGTAGGGCAGGTGACCGAAGCGAGGCATGAACTTGGCAATGCCCAGTTCTTCCAACGCACGGTAGAGAACAATCTGGCGTGGGGTCGACGAGAGCAGATCTTCACCACGCAGGACGTGGGTGATCTCCATGAGTGCATCATCAACGGGGTTGACCAGCGTGTACAGCGGGTGACCGTTCGCGCGAACAATCACGTAGTCCGGCACCGAGCCGGCCTTGAAGGTGATCTCGCCGCGGATCAGGTCGGTGAAGGTAATGTCCTCGTCGGGCATGCGCAGGCGCAGAACCGGCTGACGACCTTCGGCGCGATAGGCAGCAATCTGCTCTTCACTAAGGTCACGGTCAAAACCGTCGTAACCGAGCTTGGGGTCTTCACCCTTGGCCAGGTGACGAGCCTCAACCTCTTCTGGAGTTGAGAAGGATTCGTAGGCGTAACCAGCTTCAAGCAGCTTCGCGGCAACATCGCGGTAGATGTCCATGCGCTCGCTCTGGCGGTACGGCGGGTGCGGGCCGCCCTTACCAACGCCTTCATCCCAGTCCAGTCCCAGCCAGCTCAGCGAGTCAAGAATCTGGTCGAAAGATTCTTGAGAATCGCGGGCAGCATCGGTGTCTTCAATGCGGAAGACGAAGGTGCCTCCGGTATGGCGCGCGTATGCCCAGTTGAAGAGGCAGGTACGGACCATTCCCACGTGGGGGGTTCCAGTTGGCGAGGGGCAGAATCGGACGCGAACATCGGCGCCACTTGCAGTAGTCACACTCATAATCCCCTAGTTTAGCCCCCTTCTTATTGCGCCCGCGTCAATTCAATGGGAGTGCGAGGACTAAGCAGGCGCTCTCCCCCGTTGAGGGATGCGCACTGTTACCTTCGCTCACACCATGAAGGCGAATTCCGAATTATCACCACTCCCCTTACACTGGGAGGTAGCTCACACACTTTGCTCTTTGGGGCACGTTTGGAAAGAAGTTTTCGCATGGATTTTTGCAGCGCTGAGGAACTCCGTCGCATTGGTTCACTGAAGTGGACGGGAGTTAAGCCCGCGGACGGCAGCGACGTCTTGGGCGCCTGGGTTGCAGAGATGGATTTTGCTACCGCTCCTTGTGTCGAGGAACGAATGACCCGCGCTATCCGCGAGGGTTTGCTTGGTTACAACCCCCGTTGGCTTGCGCCAGAGGTTGCCCAAGCCACGGCTCAATTCCAAAAGAAGCGCTTCGGCTGGGATCTTGAAGTCGATTCAATTCGCATGGCACCCGCTGTCCTTCCAGCGTTGGAAGTAATGATCCAGTATCTGGTGCGCCCCGGATCAGCGGTTATCGTGCCAACCCCCGCTTACATGCCATTCTTGACAATTCCGCCCGCGCTGGGACACCCGGTCATCGACGTGCCTTCGTTGCACGATGATGCGTACCCGGGTGGGTGGACCCTTGACCTCGAAGGAATTAAGGCAGGTCTCGAGGCCGGGGCTGGCCTAGTAATTCTCTGCAATCCGTGGAACCCCGTGGGGCGCGTATTAACAGAGTCCGAGATGCGAGCTTTACAGATGCTGGTGTCTCAGTACGACGCTTTGATCTTCGCGGATGAGATCCATTCCCCTCTGGTTTTGGGTGGCCGAGGCTTCACCTCCTATGCGCGGCTGGGCGCAGAATTTGCAGCACATACGATCACCGCAACTGCGGCAACAAAGGGCTGGAATATTGCCGGGCTACCAAATGCTCAGGTCATCGTTCCCGATCAGGAATTGCGCACGCGTTGGGATCGCCTGTGCCAGGAGAAGCTCCCCCATTCAACCTCAACAATTGGCGCGCTTGGGACGATCGAGGCCTACACAAACGGTGATGACTGGCAGCACGAGGTCCTTTCCGTCATCGAAGGCAATATCCGCACCGTTAACGAGGCGCTGACCCCCACCGAGATCGACTTCCGTCCCCCGCAGGCAACCTACCTGACCTGGTGGGGTTTCGAGGCCTACCCAGAGTTGGGCCCGAACCCTTCCAAGACTCTGCTCCAACGTGCGCACATCGCAACAAACGAAGGGATCACCTTGGGTGAGCGCTACTCGAAGTGGGTGCGTGTGAACCTGGCGTGTTCCCCGCAGGTTACTGAAGAATTGGTTTCTCGGGTTCTAGGCGTTCTTTAGGTCTCTCCCCATAGCCTGCGCCAGTCGTTCACTCCGCGTCCAGAGCGGCCTCGATACCGGCAACGACCGTTGTGGATGCCTTTCGCGCGGCGTCCACAACGTCTTGCGGGTCGGTTTGCGCCTGAGCGAAAGACAGGTCTGAGACAACGGACATACCGGCAACACGGACTCCCAGTGCGTGAGCGGTTATTGCCTCAAGAACGGTCGACATCCCAACGCAATCAAGGCCCAATTGCGCTAAGGCTCGACTTTCTGCACCTGTTTGATACTCAGGCCCGCGAAGGAAGGCGTAAGTCCCCTCTCGACTGCAGTGTTCACGCATCCTCTTGCTCATCTCACTGTCCCAAACCTGTGAGATATCAACAAACAGGGGCCCATCAAATGGCGAGGAACCGCTGAGATTCATGTGATCCGTAATGATCATGACATCACCCAAGGACCAGTCGCGCAGGCATCCATTCGCATTGGTGACAATTGCGCGTTGGATACCCGCGCACGCAGCCGCACGGATCAGCGCGGTGACAGCAAGAGGCCCGTGTCCCTCATACAGATGAGTTCGTCCGGTTGCGACCAGAACTGGGCCGCATTCGCGCATGTAGACACGAAGTTCATTGAGGTGTCCATCCGCAACCGGGGCGCTCACACCAGGAAGTGACCCCAAAGGCTGCGAGGCCGATGGTTCTCCCCACTGATCGTTAAGCGCGTCTGCTAAGCCTGATCCCAAGACGACCAATGCGAAGGGAGCTCCCCCGCAAAGGGCGCGAATCTGCTCCGCGGCAGCAGTGGCCTCGGGGTCGAAAAGAACTGAAGAAAAACGGGGATCAGCTGTCAAAGCACACCTTCCTCAACTTTTAGCCGAGCGTGTGGGAAGGCGTGGCTTCCTGCGCACGAACGCGATGCGCACTGGTCAGCCAATATCCGCAGAAGCCTACGAGAAGGGCAAGAAGGATTCCGATGTTGGAACCGGCCCAATCTCCCTCTCGACCTCCCAGTGGGCCAAGGAGATAGCCCTGCCACGCAAGCCACGAGGCATTCGCATTGACAACAAAGCCCCAGCCAACGAAGGAACCGACAGCCAGTGTGACGATTGCTCCCCAGTTAACGGAACCGTAGCGTCCCGTTGATGTGAAGAGTGAGGGCTCGTCGTAGTCCTGATGACGGAGCGCGATGTCGGCAAGCATGACGCCGCCCCAGGTGGCAATGACCACGCCAAGGGTTGTGAGGAAGGCAGTGAAAGGAGTGAGGAAAGAATCGGCGAAGAAGACAACGACGATCGTTCCGATGGTCATGATGGTGCCGTCGATTGCGGTGGCAACGGGGCGGGTCACCGGGACGCCAGTTGCCAAGAGCGAGAGGCCAGAGGAATAGATGTCCATAACAATTCCACCAACAAGACCAAGGATTGCAACGATCGCAAAGGGAATCAGGAACCAGGTAGGAAGAATTGTTGTCAACGCGCCGATCGGGTCGTTGCCGATGGCTTCAGAGAGAGTGTCGTAGTTGGAACCAACCAGCAGCACACCGAAGATCACCAAGATAATGACGGGCAGCGCGGCACCTGCGGTCGTCCAACCAACGACCCCGGCGGTTGAGGCCTTGCGAGGAAGGTAGCGCGAATAGTCCGCTGCTGCATTAATCCATCCAAAACCAAAACCAACCATAAGCATGCACACCGCACCCAGGAGCATTGCGAAGGGAGCCGCGGGACGTGCAGAAAGGACCGCGAAGTTGATTGTCGAGGCCGAGAGCAGAAGGTAGACGTTCGTCAGGATTGCCGTCGCCCAGGTGATCCACGTTTGGACCTTCATGATCGCTTCAAATCCGAGGATGCCCGCTCCTGCTGCAAGGACAACAACGACGACCAAGGCGATGATCTGTGCAAGCAGGTGGTTGCTGAAACCAAGCGCTCCCATGACGGTCGCGGTTGCCTGAACCGCCATGATGGCAAGGAAGGTCTCCCACCCTACAGTGAGGATCCAGGAGATTGCTGCGGAGATACGGTTTCCGTTATATCCGAATGCCGCGCGAGAGAGCACTAGGGTTGGTGCAGATCCTCGCTTGCCGGCGATAGCGATCAGTCCACACAGAAGGAATGAGAGTGCAACGCCAACAACGCTGACAAGAATCGCCTGCGTAAGTGAAAGGCCAAAGCCCAGCACCCACGAACCCCAGGAAATACCAAGGACAGAGATATTAGCGGCAAACCAAGGCATGAATAAGGACGATGGTGTGCCTTTTCTTTCGGATTCGGGGATCACATCAAGACCGGCCATCTCGATGTTTAGACCAGACGCAACCTGAGTGGTCTCACTCATGAACAATGCTCCTCTGCATTCGTGTTACCGCAGTTCATGTGGCTCTCAATCCACACTATGAACTATAGGGAAAGCAAGCAGCCGAAGGGTAGGTGCTCACGAAACTAATTCGAGGGATTGCCCACACCTTGAAAGGAAGAGATTCTGCGTCGGCGTGAGAGAAACGCTCGCTGAAGTCCAACAGGCACCTCCACGCTTAGAAAACTAGAACCCAACAATCAAAAGGTCCTACTCCGCCTCAGGCGTCCACTTAAGATCAACCCACTGACTCAGGAGCGGACCACCATCAGGTCGCAAATAACACTCCAACACGTCTAGAGGCGAAAACTCAACAACATACGACAACGCCGAAAGAAGATCATCATCCGTCGTCTTACATGAGAAAAATACACCTTCACTATTTCGTATACCCACAAACCCATGCCAAGGCTTTGAATCCACCGGAACAAATGACCATCCCGGACGCATAGACAAATTACGAACAAGACGAAGAGGCTGAAACCCTAACCTTTTACGAAGAGGATTCCCATAGCACAGAGTTAAACAATGCTCCATCACATGCAAACTACTCGACTGAAAAACCGGTGTCCTGATATTGCCGCGCTCATACCGGTAATAGGCGAACAAACCTTCCTTGCAGTGCACTACCTCCGGTTCAGAGACCGTGTCCGTGGGAAAGAACTCCAAATAACCATCCTTCCCCAGATCACCCACCACGTCATACCCCCAGACCTCATGCATCACCTGACCAAGACGCTCACTGAAATCCAACAGGCACCTCCACACGTAGAAAACTGTCCCCTCAATAAAGAAGCCCTATTCATCCTCCTCAGGCGTCCACTCAAGATCGATCCACTGAGTCAGGAGCGGACCAGCATCCGGACGCAAATAACACTCCAACACGTCTAGAGGCGAAAACTCAACAACATACGACAACGCCGAAAGAAGATAATCTTCCCATGT
>JBHRQN010000034.1:0-18943 GCA_042645485.1 Pauljensenia sp. | reverse complement strand
GCCACGGAAAGTCACGTGGGGGGCGGCCTCGTCCGCAGCCTCGGAAAGTCACACGAAGTCAGGAAAAGACACAGGCTATAACCTGTGACAAACACCGACTTCATGTGGAGCAAGCTTAGAGGATGCTTGGAACGCGCCCGTACCTCAAGCCATTGCCTATGATGGAGGCATGACGCAACCTGATCCGCAAAACTCCGGACCATTCACAGCCCCCGTCCCAATGAACGCTCCGGGATACGCGGAATCCGCGCAGGTACCGCAAGTACCAGCACCGTCTCCGGTAATGCCAGCCCCAGCCTCGGCAATGCCAGCGCCAACTCCCGTTGCACCCCAGCAGCCCCCGGTTTCCTCTCAGCCCCAATTCGGCGCACCTCAATTCACCTACACGCCGACCACGCCGACGCTGGAGGCACGCAATGTCCCCAGCACCGGCCCACTGGTTCTTGCGCTTCTGGGCCTGTTCCTCATCGGCCTTTTCGGCTCGATTCCGGCGTGGGCATGGAGTGCTTCCGCGATCAAGAACGCTCGCTCGGCATCTCTTCCCGAAAGTTCCTATCAGAAGGCCCTCATAGCCCGTTCTCTGGGCATCGCAGGCACAATCATTCACTCTTGCCTGGTAGTTTTCCTTATCATTTACGCGATCATCACGATCTCGCACGCGATCGGCTGAACTCATGAGCACCTCGACAAATCAAGAGCGCGCACAGCGTATTTCCGGCCAGAGTTCTACCGCTGAGTTCCGCAAGCACACCGGCAGCGATGAAGAGCTCATCCGCACGCTTCACAAACTTGATGGACGTTCATATCCGGCTTACAAGTCCGTCGTTGGAATGTGGGATTTCGGCAGTTTCTCGCTCTCAATCGACCGAATTCAGGCCGATCCCTACGCTCCTCCCTCGAAGGTACGTGCCATTTCCACCCCGCAGGAAATGGGGCTTCCACAGGCCGCAATCGCTTCACCTGACGCTCGGGCAGCGTGCGCGGATTACCTGCTCCGTGCTTTTAACCGTTCCCTGCGCGAGCGACGCCTTCATGACATTCAGGTCATGTCCCCCAGCGTCGAGATTCTTGACCGCAGCGCCTGCACCGTCAAGCCCGACCGCGTTGAATTACGTTTTGAAGTCCGCATGCCCGCACGAGGCCGCACAATCCTTGGCCACCGTGCCGCACAGATTTTCGACCTCGACGTTCCGGACGCGGTCCAGGATACTTTTGACTACCTGAGCGATATTCCCGAAGTTGAGCGCGAACGTGAGGGCTTGTTGCGTCATATCGCGGTTTATGAGGATTATCGCGCGCTGCAGCAGATCCTGATCGATCGCGGCTGGGTATCCTTTATCGCCAATGGTTCCGTTCTTGCTCGCCGCAGCGGAGTCTCGCAGTCCCCCATGGAGGATGCACTTCCTTTCACTTCCCCCGCCACTCTCGAGGCCGAGGTCGAGCTTCCCCACGCGGGTGTCCTTCGCGGGATGGCAATCGAGCCGGGAGTCACTGTGATTGTCGGCGGTGGGTATCACGGTAAGTCCACACTTTTGGGCGCGATTCAGCGCGGCGTATATGCACACATTCCCGGAGATGGCCGCGAATACGTCGCAACCCTTGAGGATGCAATGAAGGTACGCGCTGCCGATGGCCGGGCGGTCACTGGCGTTGACGTCTCCTCCTTCATCACTCATCTTCCGGGGGATGCCGACACAACGCATTTCTCCACTGAGAATGCCTCGGGTTCAACATCACAGGCTGCATCCTTAATCGAGTCAATCCAATTGGGTTCGACGCTCCTCTTGATTGACGAAGACACCAGCGCAACGAACCTCATGATCCGTGATGCCCGTATGCGCGAGTTGGTCCAAGCCGAGAAGGAGCCGATCACTCCCCTGGTTGATCGAATTTCCTCTCTACACAAAGATCTGAGTGTCTCAACGATCCTCGTCATGGGTGGATCGGGAGATTATCTCGATCAGGCGGATCGGGTCTTGATGATGGACCACTACCGCTGCCTAGACGTGAGTGATCGGGCCCGTCAAGTCGTCAAAGAGCTTCCTCGCGTACATCAGAACCTGACAATGAGCGCTCCTTTGGCACAGCGCACTCCCGCGCGCTTGCATTCCTCCGATCGACCAAAGACGAAGGCAGCAGGTTTGTCCTCAATCACCATCGACAAGATCAACCTTGACTTGGGCGATGTCGAGCAGATTGTGGACCCCGGACAGACCGAGGCGATTGCGTGGATGCTTCGCGGGCTGCTTTATTCCTATGCGAATGGGACAAGTACCCTGAGTGATCTTTTGGCACGCCTTGAGCGCACACTGAACTCTGAAGGTTTGGATGCAGTCGTAAAGTTCGGGGCGCACGCCCTGCCAGGATGCCTTGCCCGCCCACGCCTCGTCGATGTCGCGGCGGCACTCAACCGCTTCCGGGGACTGAGCTTGAGCGAGAAAGAGCCCTCCAGCAGCACCGGAGACTAGGGGATGCACCGGGGGAAATCAGGGAAGGCCCAGGGCATCCCCCCATAGCGATCGCGCTACTCGGGCAATCATGATGGAGCTATGAATACAGAACCATCTGCGACTCCAATCGTTCGCCTCGCTAACGTTTCCAAGGTTTACGGCATGGGCGATACCCAGGTCACCGCCCTCAATGACGTCACCGTTGACTTCTACTCTGGTGAGTTCACCGCAATCATGGGCCCCTCGGGCTCGGGTAAGTCCACCATGATGCATATCCTTGCGGGACTTGATTCACTGACCTCAGGTCGCGTGCTCATCGAAAGCACAGAGATCACCGCTTTGAAAGATGCTGATCTAACCAAGCTTCGCCGCGATCGCATCGGCTTCATCTTCCAGAGCTTCAACTTGATTCCCACCCTGGATGCCAAGGCAAACATCCTTCTTCCCTTGGAACTTGCGGGTCAGAAAGTCGATGAAGACTGGTTCAGCTTTGTTGTTTCTTCGCTGGGGCTGGAACAGCGTCTCAACCACAGGCCATCAGAACTTTCGGGTGGTCAGCAGCAGCGTGTGGCCGTTGCTCGCGCACTGATGAGTCGTCCCGCAGTCATCGTTGCTGATGAACCCACCGGTAACCTGGATTCTCACTCGACCTCAGAGGTTCTTGATCTATTGCGTCGAGCGGTTACCGAACTGGGTCAGTCCGTCATTATGGTCACTCACGATGTTCACGCCGCAACCTACGCTGATCGCGTCTTGGTTGTCCGTGACGGCCAAATTGTCTCTGACCTGCGCAATGCCAGCGAAGAGCAGCTGAACGCTGCGTTGAGGTGACATCCGTGAGTGCAACAACACGGCTGTTGAAAGCCAATCTTCATTCCCACGGTCGCCGCTACTTCTCAACTGGCTTGGCGGTTGCCATCTCCACCGCCTTCATCGTCATCACGCTTTTGTTCTCAAATACGATGACCTCCTCGCTCACCGGTAGCGTCCGCAATTCCTACCGCGGGACCACATCGGTGGTCACCTACAGTCCCGCCGACGACGAGGCGCTGAACATGACGGCCGCCCAGGTCGGCAATGATTTCGATGCCCTGACCCAAAAGATCGCAAAGATTCAGGGTGTGACGGCGGTTGGAATCACAGCGCAATACCCCATTGCCGTGAAGGCAGGCGGCGATCAGGCAACGCTCTTCCTTTCTCCCGCACTCGCGGAACCCCTCAGCGCAGTGAAGATGACTGAAGGCAAAGCTCCGGCCACGGCCTCGGAAATCGTCATCCCCCAGCGCACGGCAAAGGAATCTTCCCTCAAAATTGGCGACAAACTGACAAGTCTGTCCCGTGACGACGCGGTTTCCGCACACGAGTTCACCATCGTCGGAACTTACTCTTCGGGAAATCGAGCTTTGGCGCCGTCCTACGTGACGACAGAAGGTTTCGAGGCGAGCACGGGAATGAAGCCGGCCGGCGAAATTCACGTTGCAACCAATGCGCCGGCGGTGAATAAGTACGGCAATCCCTCAACTGATGATCAGGAACAGTGGACCCACAAGCTCACCACTGAACTGACTTCATTCAAGGGCGTCAAAGTGGCGAGCGTCTCCGCAACTGAGGAGGAAAGCCTGCGAGCGATTCAAGTCTCAGTGGCGATGCTCACCGCGATTGCGCTGATCTTCCCGGCTATTGCGATCTTGGTTGCCTCGGTTGTTGTCTCTTCGACATTCCGAGTACTTCTCCAACAGCGCAGGCGCGAACTGGCACTTCTGCGTGCACTGGGCGGAAGCACGAAGCAGGTGCGTTCTCTGGTTCGACGTGAGACCTATGCGGTTGGCGGGATTTCCTCGCTCGTCGGCATCGTCTTGGGACTCCTACTGGGCGGCTTGCTGAGCACAATCACAGAGGACACCACTTTTGTCGATGTCATCTCCTCGATTTCACCCCTCTATGTCGTGCTCGTATGGCTCTTCGGTACCCTACTGACCGTTTTCGTTGGCCGCCGACCTGCCCGCGCGGTTTCTCAAGTTCCGCCGATCGCTGCCCTTTCCCCGATTAACGAGGCCGACGCTACTTCCCAGAAGAGCCACCGTGTCGCGTTGACCTTGGGACTGTTGCTGACTGTGCTGTGCTGTGGAAGTCTGTTTGCCTCACTTCGCATTCACAATGAGTCGCAGAAATTCTTGGCCTCTTTCGGCCTGTCATTGCTGTGCTTGGTTGGCATCCTCATTACTTGCACCGTCATTGTCCCCGCGGCAACAAAGTTTTTTGGGAAGCTGTGGCCGGGAATGCTTGCGCGAATGGCGCGCGAGAATACGGTCCGTAACCCCGGTCGAACCGCCGCAACCGGTACATCGATTGTCATTGGTGTCACCCTGGTTGTCACCATGATGGTCGGCGCCTCATCGATGCGCGACTCTCTGATTAACGAAGTCAATGAGCGTCGTCCTTTCGATATCTCGGTGTCGAACTTCAGCGACGAGGCCCTGAGTAGCGATATCCAGTCGCGTATTTCTTCTACCGATGGAGTTGCCGCTACGGTCCCTGTGTATTCCACTGTGGGAGGCGCTAATGCAGAGGATGGAACCATTGCCCCCGGTGGTAGTGGTTCTGAAGATGCCGGAACGATGCCAATTTTGGGGCAGCCCAACTACTCAACGGTCGCACACTCGAGCGTCGACCAGATCGATGATGCGACAGTGATGGTCAGTTTGGGCTCCCTGGATGGCAAGAACATCAAGCTGTGCGCAGCTGAAGGGTCTTGCATGACTCTAAAGGCGAAGTACGACAAGAATGCCAAAGCACCCTATGAGATCAGCCAGGCAAATCTGCTGAAAATCGCGCCAAAGGCTCCAATTACCGGAATGATCGTGAAGCTCAAGGACGGTGCCTCTGCGACAGATGTCCAGAAGAACCTGACAAAGATTGACACCGGTCTGTCTGTTGGCGGTTCGGCTATCGAACGTGAGATGTACACGCGCATCATTAACCAGATGCTGCTCATTGTCGTCGGCCTGCTGGGAGTGTCTGTCCTGGTCGCGCTAGTGGGTGTTGCGAACACTCTGTCACTGTCGGTTGCCGAACGTACCCGTGAAAATGGCCTGCTTCGAGCTCTTGGCCTGACCAAGAGGCAGATGAAATCTATGCTCGCCCTTGAAGCACTGTTCATCTCGGTGACGGGAGCGCTTATTGGAACCGCGTGCGGAATCTTCTTCGGAGCGATCGGCATCCTTGCGCTTCCCTTGGAAGGCATCACGGTCTTCATCACCATCCCATGGATCCAGATCCTTGCGGTGGTCATGATCGCTATCCTTGCTGCGCTTGTTGCCTCGTGGCTACCTGGTCGCAGAGCAGCAAAGGTCAGCCCTTCGGTCGCCCTGGCTACCGAATAAGACTGGAATATTCAGGCTTTCTGCCAGATCACAAGTAAGGGTGTGGGGCTGGACGGTTTTCCGTCCGGCCCCACACCCTTGTTATTGGAGGTGTTGAGTGATCTTCAGCGCCGATAAGCGCCGAAGCCCGCCTTAGAGCCCCAAAAAGGCTTCCCAACGGGGAAGATCCCGACGCGCCAGAGCAACTCCGGCGTCAAAGGCATCTTCAAGGCGTTCAACATTCATCTCCATCTTGTCGATGGCCAAATCTTCGGGGGTCACAATTAACGCGCGTCCCTGTTCCTCCAGCTCAAATAGCTTCCGGCGGGCGGCGTTGTAGGCGACGGTACGGCGAGCTACGGCCTCGGCAATGGAAGGAAGATGGGGGAAAGCCAGCCTGAGGGCGGAGTACACACCGGGCTTGATCGGGGACTTGACGAAGTCTCGCGGGCGTGTGAGGACGACGAAGAACTTTCGGTAGCCGTCGCGCATGGGGGCATCGAGTGGGATACCGCCATCGGGCCCAAGGGCTCCATCAACGTAGGTATCGCCATCGATCGTGACCGTCGGCATGATGATCGGCAGGGTCGAGGACGCGCGTACACAGCGACCGACTTCTTCCACCGTTCGCATATCTTCCTTGGTGAACCAAACCTCTTCACCTCGGGTCGCGTTGAAGGCTCCGATGCGAACCTCTGCTGGGTTCGAAAGGAAAGTATCGAGATCCAAAGGTGCATCGCCGTCGGGCTGAGCAATCTCGTCGTACAGATAGTCGACATTGAACATCCCGCGACCGTGCACCCAGTGCTTGAGCCCTCCGAATTCGGGGTTATCGGCCACTGTCGTGAAAGTGTCGTGAGCGCGCTGGGCATCTCGAGACACATAGTTAACGGTGTTCGATGAACCCGCGGAAATCCCCGAAACATGGGGGAAATCAATGCCCTCTTCGATCAGGGTTGCGGTGATTCCAGCGGTGAAGGCACCGCGCATACCGCCGCCTTCGAAAACCAGGGCCGTGTCATCAATGTGCTTGAGAGTTTTCGCGTTCACCCTTCGACTCTACGGCCCAAAGCGGGGGCACGCGAAGGGATGGGGAGGAATTTATGGCGAAAATTACCTGTTTTTTGTTCCCGTGAATACGACGTAGTGATAGAAAACGAAGCGGAAAGCCGTTCCCAGCGCGAAGCCGACGACATAGGCGGAAATATTGTCGGCCAGAGGCGAATTCAAACCGAGGATGTGGTGCGTGAACAGCAGGCAGAACTGCGTAATTCCAATGCCGCACACGTTCGCGAAGAAGAATAGAAATGCTTCACGGCCAGCGTTTTCCTGAGTACGCCCGCGGTAAGTCCACACGCGGTTCATAATCCACGAGTAGATGGTTGCAATGCTGGCTGCAAGTGCGTTCGCGGTGTTGACATGGCCTGAAAGGAATCCCAGCGGTCCGTGCTGGAAAAGGTTGAACAGCCCCATGTCGATGACGAAAGCGGTTGCTCCGACTAGGCCGAATTGGATGAATTCCTTAATCCAGGTGCGCAGAGTTTCCCCGAGGCTCTGGGGGGCTTGTGTAGTGATGTGTTGATCTGTGGGCACGGTACTGATTTTAACGTTTAATTTGAGGGCCTTTGGCCAGCGTGTCCCGAACGGTCTCCAGATGCGGGTGCGCTCCCTTAGAGTATGAACATGACTGAAGAGACCGCTCCTGTTGCCCCACAGCGTTTTGGGACGCGCGTTCGTTCCATTCACGGGGAACATTTCGATGATCCCTGGGATTGGTTGCGCGACCGTAATGATCCGCAGGTTGTGGCTCATATCCAGGCGGAAAACCGCTGGGCGGACAAGGTGTGCGAACCTACGCGGGAGTTGGCCGACACTCTTGTTTCAGAGTTCGATTCTTTCACAGCACCGGTTGTGTATTCGGCTCCCCAGCGCGTTGGGGACTGGTGGTACTTCCAGCGCCAATTCCACGAAGATTCCTACGCGAAGCACTATCGAGTTTCTGCCCTGCAATACCCTGAAACTCCGGTGCTGGCAGATAAGGAAACCTTGGAAGGTGAGCAGCTCCTTCTCGACGAAAACCTCTGCGCCCAAGGTGAAGAGTTCTTCAAGGTCGGGGAATTGGTTCCAACCGCAGATGGACGCTTGATCGCCTGGTCTCGAGATACCGAAGGCGACGAACGCTGGACGTGGATCATTCAGGATGCATCCAGCGGCGACATCGTTGATCAGCTCGTGAGTGACGCGGGCTATGGCTTTGCGTGGGCGGCGGATTCACAGTCCTTTATCTACACGCGGGTTGATGAGGCGTGGCGACAGTTCCAGCTCTGGCATCACAGCGTGGGCGCGGATACCGACCAGGATTCCCTGCTGTTGGAAGAGCCGGACGAGGCCTTCGATCTGTGGTTTTCCGCGTCGAACGACCCGTGGCACGTCGTTGTCCATTCGACCTCGACAACCAGTGGCGGTGCATGGCTGTGGGATCCTTTTGCACCCAGTACTTCTCCGCTTCCTCTTGTTGCCAAGCGTGATGATGTCCAGATCAACGTTGAACCCGCTGGTGATCATCTGCTTGTCATCCACACAGCGCTTTCACGCGAAGGAAGTTTGGCGTGTATCCCCCTGCCTTCAAAGGGTGCCGCCGATTCGATCGTTGACCCCGATCACTGGGTGACTCTCTATACCGCCCACGATGGCGAGCGTCTAACCGATGTAGAGGCCTATCGCGATTTCTTCACGCTGTCCTACAGGCGTGACGCACTCCCCCAAGCACGCTACTATCGGCGCACGCGCCCCCTCGAAGTTATCGGCGGAAAGCCGGTCCCGGCCTCGGATTGCAGTGACCTGTGGGCATACGGGGAAGAACTCAATAAGGAAGGGACAATTCGCAGCCTCTACCCCCTCAGTTCTGGGCGTTTTGAAGACTGCCTTGTTCGTGTGGGGTATCAGAGTGTTTTGACTTCACCCACCGTGGAAGAACTCGATCTTCAAAACGGGAAGACTCGCATTCTCAAAGTTACCGAAGTCCCCAATTGGGATCCTTCGGATTTCATTGAAGAACGCGTGTGGGTGTGTGCCCGGGATGGACACACACAGATTCCCGTGACCTTGGTTCACCGCCGCGATGCCCAGCCCGACGGTACTCACGCGGGGTGGATCCACGGCTACGGGTCCTATGAAATTTCCTTCGACCCCGAGTTCGATATCTTGCGTCTTCCTGCCCTTAAAAGAGGGGTCGTGCACGCAATCGCCCATATCCGCGGCGGTGGAGAAATGGGACGCGCATGGTACGAAGACGGCAAGAAACTGGTGAAAACCCACACCTTCACCGACTTCTTAGACGTTGCGAACTATCTGGTTGATTCCAGATGGGTTCACCCGGATCGTTTGATCGCCGAGGGGCGCAGCGCGGGGGGACTTCTCATGGGTGCAGTCACGAACGCACAGCCCGATCGTTTTGCTGCGGTGATCGCAGGAGTGCCTTTCGTCGACGCATTGACAACGATCTTGGATCCCTCCCTCCCCCTGACTGTTGGCGAGTGGGAAGAGTGGGGAAATCCCATTGAAGATCCTGAAGTGTACGCACTCATGCGCTCATACACTCCCTATGAGAATGTCCACCAGGGAGTGCGCTATCCGGCAATCATGGCAACGACCTCGATCAATGACACGCGCGTCTTCTACGTTGAACCGCATAAGTGGGTCCAACGTCTTCGACAAGCTACCGCGCAAGTCCCCGATCAACCACCCATCGTGATCCGAACCGAAATGGTCGCTGGACACGCGGGGGCATCTGGACGCAAGGGACGCTGGAATGCCAGGGCACAAGAATTCGCCTTCGTCCTGCACCAGGTCGGTATTACCAAGTAGAGGAATTTTCTATGACGATTACAGCTGCAGTAGACGGTTCTTCTTTGGGCAATCCCGGACCTGCCGGATGGGCCTGGGTGGTCTCAGCGGATTGTTGGGATGCGGGCGGGTGGCCCAGCGGCACCAACAATTTGGGCGAACTCAATGCAGTCCTCGAGCTGCTCAATGCCACCGCTCAGGCCGGTTTGGCCGACGAAGACCTCCACATCCTCGCGGACTCTCAGTACGCAATTAATGTGATCTCCAAGTGGTCACCGGGGTGGAAGAAACGCGGGTGGGTGAAGGCCGATAAGAAACCCATTAAAAACCTGGAACTCATTCAAGAGATTGACCGCGCCATGCAGGGGCGCATCGTCACCTTCGAATGGGTCAAGGGTCATGCAGGGCACCCGCTCAACGAGCGCGCCGATGATGCGGCGCGCTCGTGCGCGGAAGCTTATCGTGATGGCCGCGATATTCCCACGGGCCCGGGCTTTGCTTCGACTGAAAGTACCAAATCTGACGCTGGGGTATCCGCTACCGCCACGGAAGCGTCGAGTACGGCCGGCACTGCGGCAAGCGCGGCGACGGAATTGGGCGCTGCCACACTCAAGGCTGATGCGGCCTCGGCAGGCAGCGAAATTCCGGGAAACGCAACGGATATGGAAACGCCGGAAGTGGCACTCGAACGCCAATTCCTTGACGCATGGCTTCGCGCAGATTCTCAAGCCCTCAAAGCACTCGAAGCCCCCGGTTGCTTGCGTATCTGGCACAACGGTTCTCTCACTCAAGGTTTGGAAGGGCGCGCACCCGAGCACGCGGAGTCCTCAAATTTCCAGGTCAACCGCCTGCAGGGCACAAGCAGCCACCACAACACCGCTGAAAGCTACCCGGATGCATGGGTCATCACCTACGTTCTAACGTGGACGGGCGGAAAACTGCGCGAAAGCAGCACCTGGGTTGCAGGGGAAAACGGTCCTCGAATTCTCATGCACCAGTCCTCACCGATCTCGGCTCGCTAACTTGTTTTACCTCGGTAACTCGAGTTGCTGAAGATCTGAGACCTTCCGGGTTAACGGATACATTCTGTTCCGATTCGTGAACACCGCATGCGCGCCCTGTTCTGACCGCCAAAAATAGAAGAATGCCATCCTCAACCCGCGCGGAAATCCTCACCGGAATCCGCATGACCGCACCCATTGCGGCGGGCTATATTCCTCTGGGGATTGCATACGGCATTTTGGTCATGCAGCTTGGTATGCCCTGGTGGATGGCACCAGCACTCTCTCTCGCTGCCTATTCGGGGTCGGCGGAGCTCCTTGTTATTACTTTGGCGGCCTCACACACCCCCATCGCCGTCATTGCTGTGACGATGCTGCTCGTCAACTTCCGGCATCTCTTCTACGCATTCTCCTTCCCTCTTCACCTGGTTGAGGGCAAGCTCGCGCGCCTATTTTCCATGTACGCCCTGGTTGATGAGGCCTACGCAATCACCGCTGCGCGCCCCGAAGGCTGGACAAAGCCTCGTCTTCTTGCCATGCAAGTCACCTATCACGCGACATGGGTCGCCTCCGGTTTAATTGGCGTTCTTGCGGGGTCATTCATCCCCACTCAGATCCAGGGCCTGGATTTCGCGCTCACGGCACTGTTTATCACCCTCACCGTCGACTCGATTCGTTCTCTCAAGGACATTCCCTCGGTTGTTTTGGCGGCTGGATCATTCCTCATCGCAATGCTGGTCTGGCCACAACAACGGCTTTTGCTCGCACTGCTGCTATTCGTCGCTTCCCTTGTGGTGCGCCATGTGATTACGGAAAGAGGTGAGGAGTCCTGATGTCCCACTCGCTCCCCTACCTCCTCGGAATCCTCCTGGTCGTCTTCGTCATCGACTTCACCTTGCGGGCGCTCCCCTTCAAAATCCTCGAGCCCCTGCGCGAGTCCAGCTTCGTTCGGAATATGGCCGTGTGGATGCCTCCGGGGATTTTGCTGATCCTCGTCTTAGCGACGCTCAGCGATAACGCGGGCTCTGCAGGCTCTCAGTGGTGGGCGGCGATTGTCGCGACCGTCATCACTGTTGTTGTCCACCTGGCAACGAAACGGCGCCTCCTGTGGAGTGTCGGCCTCGGAACCCTCAGCTACATCCTCATGCTGAACTTGCTCTAGAAGCCTCACTTCCGCTGCTCCGCCGCGCGAAGACACCCAGCCACCGCCTCGTCCCACACGCCGCGCAGGCCCCTCACGCCCCCTCCACACGAAGGCACACCCCTCCTCCACACGAAGTCAACAAAAGACACAGCTCGTTTCCGGTGGCATTCACCAACTTCGTATGTCTTTTGGCACGGAACATCAGTACATGGTGTCACGCGCCTTCCCGTCCTGCGCTTAACCAGCTACCGACACACGAAGTCAATGAATGACACAGTTTATTTCCCTCGACATTCACGGACTTCGTGTGACATTGCGGTAGGAGACGCACCGCGCACACCCCGCCTCGTCCCTCCACACGAAGTCGACAAAAGACACACCTCGTTCCCTGCGACATTCACCAACTTCATGTGACATTCGGGGGGAGTAGCAGGCAAATCCGCGGGTTCCGCACACCGCGCACGCCCCCGCCGCGCACCGTTTCCGAACCGACTTCGTGTGACATTGCGGTAGGAGGCACACCCCGCCACACACCCCACCGCGCTACCCTTGTCCCATGCGTACGAACTCCTACATCCACCACGCTCACACCGTTTACGAGCACCGCCTCGACGTCCCCCTCGATCACACTCGCCCCCTGGGCGCTGACAACCCCAGTATCGAGATCTTCGTGCGCGAGGTCGTGCGTCCCGGCAAGGAAAACGCGCCCTACGCCGTCTTCCTCCAAGGCGGACCCGGCTATCCCAGTCCTCGTTTCGGCACCTTTGACAGCGGGTGGATGAACCGCCTACTTCAGGATTACCGCGTGGTCCTCCTCGATCAACGAGGCACCGGCCAGTCCACCCGCATGGATGCGCAATCCCTTTCCTTCCTTCCAACCCCGCAGGAAAAGGCAGATTACCTGCGCTATTTCCGCCAAGACCAGATCGTCTACGATGCCGAGGCCTTCCGCCACGAGCTCGCGGGAGACGAACCATGGACGACTCTCGGCCAGTCCTACGGCGGCTTCATCACGACTTCGTACCTCTCGCTTGCGCCCCAGGGCCTCAAAGCCAGCCTCATCACGGGAGGCCTGCCGGGCCTCGTCCATGTCGACGAGATCTACCGCCTGACCTACCAGCGCACAGCAGCGCGCAACCGCACCTACTTCCAGCGTCACCCCGAGGACGAGGCGACGATCCGCCAGATCGCCGCACACCTTCGCGACACCGAGGAACTCCTCCCGACCGGCGAGCGCCTGAGCAGCGCACGCTTCCGTCAGATCGGCATGATGCTGGGCGGACAGGGACGCACCGACCAACTCCACTACCTGCTCGAGGGCCCGTGGGTAACCATTAACGGCCAGCGCCGCCTGTCCACCCAATTCTTAGAAGCAATCGGTGACGCGACGAATGTTGCGCCGATCTACGGCGTTTTCCAGGAATTTATCTACGCCTGCGCAACGCCCGAATTGCGCGGAACCGCAACGAATTGGGCGGCAGATCGCCTGGCCGAAGAAGTTCCCGGTTTCGCGAAGGACGCTGATCCCCTGGATACTTCCGAACCCTACTACCTCACCGGCGAGCACTTCATGCACCGCGTTTTCGACGAGGACCCAGGGCTCGCTCCCTTGGCAGAAGTCGCACAGATCCTTGCTGAGACGACGGATGCGACTCCCGTCTATTTCCCCGAGGCCTTGGCTGAGAATTCCGTTCCCGTCGCCGCCGCGGTGTACTACGACGACATGTTTGTCCCGCGCGAGTTCTCCCTTCAGACCGGTGAGCTTATGGGAGCGCATCACTACATCACGAACGAGTACCAGCACGATGGATCGCTCTACTCCGGCGGCAAGGTCCTTGATCACCTGCTCAAGCTTTTGGCGGACTAGCTCCTAGCCTCGTCATTTTCGTGATTCATTCGATCAGAGGCAGATTTCAACCGACGAAGACGGTAGTCTTTAAAACTATCAGGCCCGCTTCCTATCCCGGATCGCGCCGCATGAAACACTCGTGTCAGGAGGACGCGTGAGCGTAACGCCCGTTTTTGAAGCCATTAACTGGAACCGCATCGAAGACGACAAAGACCTCGAGGTCTGGGATCGTCTGACCGGTAATTTCTGGCTCCCCGAAAAGGTGCCCTTGAGCAACGACTTGGCATCCTGGAAGACGCTCACCGCCGAAGAACAGCGCATGACGAACCGCGTTTTCACCGGCCTGACCCTGCTCGACACGCTCCAGGGAACCATCGGCGCGGTCTCGCTGATTCCGGACGCCCGTACTCCCCACGAAGAAGCGGTGTACACGAATATCGCCTTCATGGAATCCGTGCACGCGAAGTCGTACTCTTCGATCTTCTCCACGCTTTTGTCCACCGAGGAGATCAACGAGTCCTTCCGCTGGTCCAATGAGAACGAGGCCCTGCAGCGCAAGGCAGAGATCGTGAAGTCCTACTACCAGGGCGACGACCCGGAAAAGCGCAAAGTCGCCTCGACGATGCTCGAGTCCTTCCTGTTCTACTCGGGCTTCTACGCGCCCATGTACTGGAGCGCTCACGCGAAGCTCACGAACACCGCTGACTTGATCCGCCTGATCATTCGCGACGAGGCCGTGCACGGTTACTACATTGGCTACAAGTACCAGCTGGCCGTGAACGAGTCCGACGAGGCTCGTCGCCAGGAGCTCAAGGACTACACCTTCTCCCTGCTCTTCGAGCTGTACGAAAACGAGGAAGAGTACACCGAGGACCTCTATGATCCGCTCGGCCTGACCGAGGACGTCAAGAAGTTCCTGCGTTACAACGCCAACAAGGCCCTGATGAACCTGGGCTACGAGGCCCTCTTCCCCGCCGATGCGACGAACGTGAACCCGGCGATTCTTGCGGCGCTGAGCCCGAACGCGGATGAGAACCATGACTTCTTCTCGGGCTCTGGTTCTTCCTACGTCATGGGTGAAGTGGTTGACACCGAAGATGAGGACTGGGACTTCTGATTTCCTTGCCCTGCCGGCTCAGCTGACTGAGCGTTAAAGGAGGGGGAGCCCGCCAAACGGCGAGCTCCCCCTCCTTCATCTATTTCTTAGGCTTCAAGTCCTTCGCGTCGTTTCATCCACACGATGCCACCGGCGGCAACCATCAGCACTACACCCGCTCCAAGGTAGGGGTAGATGCCTGTGGATCCGGCTACTGGTAGATGTCCGACCTGAGTATCAACCACGCGAATACCCGGCAGAGCCGCATCTCCTGTTCCGGCCTTTGCGGGCAAAACTCGCACGGAGGAGAAACCATCGTCGGGACCAAAATCGGTGGTGATCACGGTCGATGCGGCGGCGTCAGTTCCAACACTGATGTGGAAGGGAATGGGACGAGGCAGCAGAACGTGTCCTGCAGGCGCGCGGGTCTCAACCAGCCAGTAGGTCTTCCCTGTTTCAAGTGAGGGGCTGACGAAACTGGATCCGCCGTCAAGAACACTGATCGGGGTACCCGTGAGTGCCTGGTTGTCATAGATCGCGAAAGCCGCGCCATTGAGCGGATAGGTTCCATCATCGTTTTGAGTTCCGACCGGTTGGGTGCCGGCCTTCTCGATGCGGATCGGTCGTGGGCGAGCCGGGGCGCAGGCCTCGTTATTGGATTCACCATCGTGGTCGTAGTCTCCGCTGACGCGGTTATACAGGCCATTCTTTGGAGTAAGGCGATTATTCTGGGTCGCACACTCGAGCGCGACCTCGCTGTAACCCGCCGCAGTCTTATCTCGGCTCACACGCATGCGGATGTACCACGTGGCTGACTGACCGGGCTCAAGATCCGTGCCTTCGGTTAGGACATAGGAGGCGGCGGCCGGCTGTGTTGCAGCGCTTGCGAGCCCTTCAAGAGTGGTCGCGACCGCAGCCGAGCGGACATTCAATCCGGGTGCGAAGTCCGGGGTGTCGGTCAAACGACCTGTTGTTCCCTTGAGAGAGCCGTCGTTGGTGGCGCTGATGCGATAGGTCACTGTAATGTCATCGGTCGTTGCGCCCTCAACGCTTTCCAGGTCCTTCTGGATGCGGAGCTTGGGTACTTTTTCTTCATTCGTGAAGGTGCAGGTGATGGGAAGCGCTGCTACCGAAGCGGCAGGCGCGACCTTCGAAAAATCAACGCCACCTGTATCGGCATCACGTGAGACATTCACACGCTCGCCCACACCGTTGACACAGGAAACATCCTTCTGCGTCCACAACGCAGAATTCGCATCGTCACTGACCTTCCACGGGCCAAAGTAGCCCGCTTCACCGTACTTTGGAGTTCTCTTCCCTGCGATGGTCGGAGCACCTTCGGCGATAACGAATTGTGAATACCCCGGAATGAACGCCTTGTAGCCGCTCATCACCGTTCCGCCTTGGCCGTAGGCCGTGGGCGTCAAGGGCTGATCCGCAAACGATGACCAATCGACGAAACCGTCGGCTTGGGCGTGCGTAGAGAGTGGCGTACCGGAAGGAGAGGCCCAATCTCCAATACCCAAAGTGGTGAAGTTGAATGACGGAATCGCATCACCAACAGCTGCGGAATCTTCGGTTACGGTCTTTGCAATTCGCACGTAGCGCTCTTGACTAAAGGAGCCGTACAGACATCCGAAGGAACTCTTATTTTCCTTCGTCGTAAAGCTTGAGACCAGGGTAGCACCAGCAGGAGGCGTTGCCGGGCACGAACCGTCGGCGCTGGGAACGAAGCCAAAGAGCACCAGGCGATAGGGAATGCCGTTGACGGTAATCGTTTGATCCGAGGTGGTCTTGGTGATGGTCAAGACGTCGTCAGAGGCCGGTGTTTGATCGGGGGTGCCTGCAGATCCGGGATACTGCTGCGGGGAATTCGTGTAGATATCCCGATTGCCGTTGCCCTCGCCCACATACTTGTAGCAGTACCAGGTCCCGCCGTTTCCGCGGCTTAACGCGTAGTAGGGGGCGTCCGAGGGACACGTGCGCGGAGCCGAGGCGCGATAGGCGACCTTGTATGGTCCACCCTTGCGCGAGACGGCGGTCGTATCTGTGTCGTTGTCTGTCTCGTGCTGGTCAAAAGGGAAGGATTCTTCAAGGTCACCGATACGGATATCGAAAGACGAGTGCACCCAGTGAATCTGGGAGTAGATCGGGAAGTTGTTGTGCCGGACCGCGCCAATGAGGAAGGTACTGTTGAGGGAGACCGTTCCGGGGTTGTTCGGCTTGTACCCCAGGGCGCTCGTCGTCGAGGTTGAAATTGCGTTCGGCGTGTAGTCCCCGTAGTAGGGGTAGCGGTAGTAGGCGGCCAGGTGGTAGTCCCAGGCGACGCCTCGGGTGACGTAGGACCAGTAGTCGCCATTATTCGCGACATTCGCGTCAAGCCAGTCTTGGGAGTACCCGGCGCGATAAGCGACGGAGCGCTGGTTCGGGTCCGAGGAATCATAGTTGGTCATTCCTCGCACGACGCCGAAGTAGGAGTTGTCTGCGACGACGGTGCTCCGGTCGGTTCCCGAGTCATTGAGGACAGCCTTGCCAATTCGACCTTCGGAGCGATTGAAAGTAATGGTGTCAGCACCGGGTGTCTCAAGGGGGGCATCTGCCCGGGCCGGGGATTGAAAATTAGTCACTGCGGGAAAGGCAATGAGGGCTGCAAGGATGCACGAAATCACCGCATAGCGCGTAGACTTTCGACGCTCAGGACGATGCTGTACATGCTGCGGTTGGCGGGCAATTCTGAACCGATTCATATATCTCCGTATCAGGGGTCTAACATGATATTAACAGCATTAATCGACATTGCAAACATGTGACCTGCGTCATCAATAGAGCACCTTAACGGACCCACTCAGACAGCCTTCACCCCACCCAATTTGGGACGAAACTGTAAAATACTGTCAGTAGGTCTGTCGAATCCCTCGGGTTAGGGCCTGCACGCAAGGGTTGGACACCGAACAAAGAACAGTCTGCATGAGTATTTTCGACCGTTTTGAAAGCGCCGTCGAGCGCGGTGTAAACGGCGCCTTCTCGCGCGTTTTCCGTTCGGGAATCAAGGCAGTTGACATCACCTCGGCACTCAAGCGCTCCATGGAAGACCACGTCCAAGAGCTCTCCACCGACCGCGCGATCGCCCCCAACCACTTCCTCATCCGCATGGCACCCTCCGATATGGATGCATTGGGTGACCTCGACATCCTCGCCGGCGAATTCGCCCAACAGGTAACCGATCACGCGGCCTCTCAGGGATACACCCTTCTCGGCCCAATCTCCATTGATTTCACGCGCGACTCGGAAGAATTCACCGGTCAGCTCCAAGTGGAAGCGCGCAACGAACGAGGCGCCGCCGCCCCGGCCACGGCCTCGTCGCCCTCCCCCGAGCACCCCATCCTCGACATCGACGGCCAGAAGTGGCTCCTCACCGAACCCGTCACTGTCATTGGCCGCGGAGCCGAGGCCGACATCACCGTTGCGGATTCAGGTGTTTCGCGCCGTCACCTGGAACTTCGTATCACTCCCACCGGCGTGATTGCTACCGATTTGGGTTCAACAAATGGTACTTTCGTCGAAGGCCACCGCATTGATGCAGCGACCCTTTTGGACGGAAACCAGATCACCATCGGACGCACCCGAATCCTGTTCTGGACACACCCGCAAAGTGAGGATGCCCAGTGACTTCTGATCTCACCTTTACCCTCTTCCGACTGGGATACCTCGTATTCCTGTGGCTCCTGGTCCTGGGAGCGGTCTCAACCTTGCGCCGAGACATTTTCGGCACTGTTGTGACCCCGCGTGGAAAAGGGCGAAAGGATGCAGACCGCAAACGACGTGAGTCTCGTCGCGCAAAAACCGACACAGCTCCACGCAACCTGCTTCTCACCGGCGGCCCCCTCGTTGGAACAATCATCCCCCTGGGCGCCTCCCCCATCATCATTGGGCGTTCTCCCTCGTCAACCCTTGTTTTGGAAGACGAATACGCCTCTTCCCAGCATGCCAGGCTCACTCCTGCAGATGGTCAGTGGTGGATCGAAGACCTGGGGTCACGCAACGGAACTTTCGTGGATGACGAAAGACTGACTTCGCCTCGGGAATTAAACGTTGGGGATATCGTCAGAATCGGCCAGACCACCCTTGAATTGGTGAAGTAACATGCCCCAATCCAAGCCCGTCGAGTTCCACTACGCCGCTCGCAGCGACGTCG